>NZ_ATUH01000021.1 GCF_000420105.1 Metamycoplasma orale ATCC 23714 | reverse complement strand
TTTAATTGTCTACCCATAATTATCTCCCTTACTTAAAATAAAAAAAGGCCTCAAATTTTTTTTAATTTGAGTCCAATTTTTTTGTCCTAGTTTATAATTGTTGGAGATATCACTGATTCTAAAATAAAAAATCAAATAATTGATTTATCAAAACAATTAAAAATTAATATGGTTATTGGTGGTCCACCCTGTCAGGGTTTTAGTTTAAAAGGAAAAAATTTAGGGATGAAAGATCCAAGAAATTTTTTATTTTTAGAATATTACAACATAATCAAAGAAATTAAACCTGAAATATTTATTATTGAAAATGTTAAAAATTTGTTGAACTGCTTAGATGGATATTTTAAAAATGAAATTATTGAGAAATTTTCAGATTTGGGATATATAGTAAATTATAAAGTTTTAAATGCAAAAAATTTTGGTGTACCACAAAATAGAGAAAGAGCTATTATAATTGGTTCATTGTCAAGAAGCGTCGAATTACCATTAGGTTATAAAAAAATAGTTACTGTAAAAGATGCAATATCTGATTTATCTTATTTTAATTCAGGAGAAGGAAATTTTGAGACAGAATATTTAATTAAACCACAAAGTGATTATCAAAAAGAGAGACGAAAAATTAGTGAAAAATTATACAACCATGTGGCAACTAATCATTCAGAATTAGCTTTAAAAAAATTGAAATTTATTCCCCCAGAAGGTGACAAAAATAGTTTGCCGAAAGAATTACTTGGTAAACAAAAATTTCAAACAACATGATCAAGATTACAATGGAATGATATAAGTCCAACAATAGATACAAGATTTGATACGCCATCTAATGGAAGGAATTCTCACCCTTTTTTGAATAGAGCTATCACACCTAGAGAAGCTGCAAGATTGCAAAGTTTTGATGACGATTTTGTTTTTTTAGGAAATAAAACAAGTGTATGTACTCAAATAGGCAATAGTGTTCCACCTTTACTTGCTAAAGCAATAGCAGAGCAAATAAAAAATTCTTATGAAAAAAATAGAAATAAAAGGGAACAATATAAAATATATAATGAAGATGCTACAATTCTAATTAAAGAATTAATAAAAAATAATATTAAAGTTGATCATATTATCACAGATCCACCTTACAATATTTCTAAACAAAATGGATTTAGCACATTAAAAAAGCCAAGAAAAGGGATTGATTTTGGCGAGTGAGATAAGGATTTTGATACAACAGGTTGAATTGGTGATTATTCAAATATTTTAAAATCAAATGGTTCTATGATTATATTTTGTTCTTATCTATATATTAGTTACATATGTGATGAATTGCAAAAGAATGATTTGCAAGTCAAAGATATTATAATTTGAAAAAAAACAAATCCTATGCCAAGAAATGTAAATAGAAGATATGTTCAAGATACAGAATTTGCAGTATGGGCGGTGAAAAAAAATGCAAAGTGGATATTTAATAAAAAAAGCGATTTACCTTATTTAAGATCTACTTTTGAAACCGCAGTGGTTTCTGGCAAAGAAAAAAATGGTCATCCTACACAAAAAAGTTTAAAATTAATGGAAGAACTTATAAATATTCACACAAAAGAAAACGAAATTATTTTAGACCCATTCATGGGAAGTGGAACAACAGGTGTTGCCGCCTTAAAAAACAAAAGAAAATTTATAGGTATTGAAATAGATAATAAATATTATGAAATTGCAAAGGAAAGACTAAAAAAATATGATTAAGGTTAGTAAATTATTATCAACTGATTTTGAAATACACCCATTTATTCTAGGCATGTTTTTCGGACGAATTTTACAATCAAAGGATGCAAAATATTTTGCATGTTTTTCTTCCTACAAAGAAAGCAAATTTTCTAAGATGGAAGATCCTATTATAGAAAGTAAAAAATATACAAATAAACTGAAAAATATAACAAATGAAAAAAATTTATTAGATTTAGAGACTTTTAAACTAGGACAAAAAAATTGGACTCAAATTAAAAAAAATT
>NZ_ATUH01000020.1 GCF_000420105.1 Metamycoplasma orale ATCC 23714 | reverse complement strand
TAATTGTCTACCCATAATTATCTCCCTTACTTAAAATAAAAAAAGGCCTCAAATTTTTTTTAATTTGAGTCCAATTTTTTTGTCCTAGTTTAAAATGTGGGCTATTTTTATTTTTAAAAACTGCATTTTTATCTTTTTTTATGTAGTTATAATTTTTTTATTTTCTTAAAAAAGTTTATAATTTATGTTGTATATTAATTTCACGTTTTTTATGCCCTTAAGAAATAAACAAAATAATAAATAGGCAAAGAAATTAATATATGTAAAAATTGTATATTTTGTGAAAGGTAAATTAAAAATATGAAAAATTGAAAAAATGTTTTAGTTTATAGCACACCTCTTTTATTAGCACCACTTGCATTTGCAGCAAGTTGTACAAATAAAGATGATGGCAAAAAAGATGCCAAAATTGCTGAATTAACTAAACAATATGAAGAAATTTCAAAACAATTAAACACATTAAAATCAGAATTAGATGAAGCTAAAAAAGCTAAAGCTGAAGAAACTACAAAACTCGAAGAAGCTGTTCAAAAATTAGAAGCATTAAAAGAAGAAATAAATAAGAATATCCCTGAATATTATCCAACTAAACAAATCTTAACTCTTAAAGATAAAGTTGATAATGATTTACAAGCAAAAGGATTACTTTATTTATTGGCACCAAATCAAGAACAATCTGATGCTATTGTTAAGACATTAGAAGAAGCAATTAAAGAAATTGATAAAATTGATCAATCAAAATTAACTGCTGATGGTCTTGCATGACTAAATGGAATTAAATACAATTGAGAAATTGAAATTGGAAACCACAAAAATGGATTAAGATACTTATTAGGTTCATTTAATTGAGGTCCATCTTCAACTTATGTAGCAAACTCATTTTATGGTACAATTGTTCCTAGAAACTTTTCAGATCCCACTGCTACACAATGACTTGCTACTTTAAAAGAAGCAGTTGCTAAGAATATTGTTCCATCAAAAATTTTTATTAAAAACAATATTCAATATATTATTAAAAAGAAATTTGCAAAGGATCTTCAAGAATTTTTAAAAGGTACTGAAACTGAAATTACAGTTAAAAAATTAATTGAAGATAATAAAACATATTCACAAGCTGTTAAAGACTTCTATCTTTACTATGTAGATACTTACTATAAAGCATCATCATATGGTAAAGGTGAAGACATTGCTGAATTAAAATTAACAAAAGCAAATACTCTTAATGAATTAGAAAACACCATTGAATTAAAGGCCGGAAAAGTTTACGGTTTAGGTTTAACTCAAAGAGACTTAGACCAAACAGAAGCTGGATTAGGATATATTCCTGGTACACCAGGTGAATTAACTGGTAAAGAAATTTATGCTCAAATAAGCAAAATGAATACAACCACTTCATTAACCCCTGCAGAAGTTTATGCAAAAGGTATGAATACTTCATTAACTGCAGCAACCAATATGTCTAAGGTTGCTGAAGAAGCAGCTAAATTAATTGCTGGAACTAACGCAGATTGATCATCAACTATTATGTATGATGACGATGGTCCAGATGGTGTAAATGCTCAAAGTAAAACACTTGAAATTAAAAAAGATGGTGCTATTAATCTAGAAAACTTTAATAAATGATTAAATGCTGAAGACTTTTTCTTCGGACGTGAAAAAGCTACATTGTATTCTACAGTCTATAAACAATCATTAGATGGAGATACTTCATTAGATTTTGCTAGAGCAGAATTAACTAAATTTGGTTATGACCATCTTAAAGGTGACAGTACCCCATATAATTCTATTACTAATGATCAATTCTACTACGGTGCATTAGAAGCATTTAAAGCATATAAACAATTTAAAGATACTACTCAAAAATATGGATCAACATTCTTTGCTAAATCAGTTCCTGATTATGATATTCAAACATATAAATATGAAGATAGAGCATATGAAGGTGTTGGAGCATATGATTCAGGCGTAATGAAATTTATGTTTAATGCTGACCCTTACTACTCACTTCCAAAATGATCAGTAACATCATTTGCAAACCATGAAAGTATGATGGGACACCACAACCAAATTATGTATGCACAACGTTATTTATCAGAAGTTTTAGGAATGAAATTAGGAAATGTTTTTGACTATACTTCATATGTTGAAGGTTGAGCTCTATTTATGGAATGATTTGGTATAGAAGCTGGATTCTATGGAACTCCAAATTATGCAGATACAACTAACTATTACTCAATGCCTACATCATTTGATTTAGCTAAAGGTATTACTAACTTCTTTACAACAACAGAAGATGCTAAAATCACTACAGAACAAATTTCTCAAATTAAGAATCTTCACGGTGGAGTTTATTGAGAAAAAGTAAATGAAAAAGGATTATATACCACTGACGAAAAAGCTCATGCTAAAGCTGCTGTAAAATTAGCTAACATGCTTCAATACTATGGTGCTTTAAATGAAGCTCAATTAAGAAATATGCGTTTAGCAGTAGACTCAATTTACCATGCTCCAGACATTGCTGGACAAGCTGAACTTCCTAAAGGTGCTTCTATTCTTCAAGCTAGAGCATTTATGAAGAAAAACTCAGCTTTAGGTTTAGGAGATATTCAATCTGAATCTAAACGTTACTTTAACTGCGTTGGTCAAGCTATATCATATAACTCAGGAAAAGAAGTTATGCTTGATTTATATAAAGCAGTTCACACAAAATTAGGATTTACAAGACAACAATTTGTTGAAGAACACAAAGATGAAATTCAAAAATTCTTTGACTGATTATTAAGAAATGGTGCTTTACCTGTTGAAACATTAAGATTAACAATTAAAAAAGCATACAATATTGACTAATAATTAAATATTTAAAAAAACCATACACATATTATTATCACTGTGTGTGGGCTACATTGCAACATGAAGTGCAACACTTGACAAATTTGTTAAAGTTGTTGCATTTTTTTTATAAAATAAAATTGAAGGGATACTTTTCCCTTCA
>NZ_ATUH01000019.1 GCF_000420105.1 Metamycoplasma orale ATCC 23714 | reverse complement strand
TTAAAAAAATTTAATTTAAAAACACCCCAAGAATTATGGGATGTTTACAACAACAAAAATTTTACAATTTAGTCCAAAATTTTTGTCCTAGTTTACTTTTAAAAAAATGAATATATTTTTTTTAAATACAACTTTATGAAAAACTATTTTTATTGTAGAAAACGATTTGAAATTAACTACTGAACAATTTTTTAGTAAACTTTATTTTTATTTATACAACTCAGAACTTTTTAGTTCAAAAACAATTAATAATGAAAATATAAAAATGTTTATTAGAGGTTTTTTTGAAACAAGGGGTAGTATAGATTTTAAATTAAATTATTTATCTTCGGATTATTTTTATTCTAATAGATTAGAATTTAATAAATGTTTAATTTTTACTAACTATTTTAATATTTCTCTTGCATTTTTAAATATAAATTTTAGACAATTGCAAAATGATTATGTTGAAAACAAAAATCAAAGAAACACTCAAATAAGGATAAGGTTAGATTGATTTTTGAAAAATATTGGAATAATAAATGATTATAAAGCAAATATATTAAAAACAAAATTTAAATATATTAATTATTTTGAAAAAAATAACATAACATATTTTAACTTCCCAGACAAAAATGTTAGTAATTCTAATACTTTTCTTGAAAGGATACAGTTTTTTGTTACCTATATAAGCGGAAGAGACATAGATAAGAATGAAGTTAAAAAGTTAAGACAAGAATTAAAATTTGAAGATATTCCAAATGAGTCAGAACAATCCAAACGTGATAGAGCTTTAGTTGAATCAATAATTAGAACAAAAAGTGATAAGTGTTCAGGTTGCTTTCAAAAATATGATATAAATACTAGAAGTTTTAAATGAGCAAAAAATAATAATTATTATTTTGAAGTGCATCATAATATTGCTTTATCTAATGATTATAATAGTTTAGATGTGCCAGATAATTTAGTAAAACTGTGCCCTATTTGTCACAAATGTTTAAAGAAAAATGTTGGTTTTAAATGTGAACAAATGGAAATAATAAAAAGTATTTTAAATTCTGAAAAAGAAGTAAAAGAATTCGCTTTTAATTATTTTGGTCTTGAGAGCTGCAAAGAAAATGAAAATTTTTTAATAGAAAGAATCTGATTATGCTTAAAATAATTAAAAACCAAATGAAATATTTATTAATTTTAGAAGGGAGATCTATAAATTACAGGTTTCATTTTTGAAATTAAAAAATGAGGATATTTCTAATTTAGTATGAACCCCAAATATTGGACTTTTTAATTGTTTTTGGACTTATTCTTGCAGAGCTAAGTCCTTTTATTTATTAACAATTCTTCCACTATTATAATATGTGAAATATATTCTTCTAAAGCATTTTTAAATTATTTAAAACTTTTAAATCTATTTTCTTTTCCAAATCAAAATTCTCTTTTTACAACACTTAAATAAACATTCGGTGGGACTATTGTCCAAACAATTTCCTTTTTTTGACATGCTTTGAATTGTTTGTTTCTCTTTCAAATAATTTATATACTCTTCGTGAGTATATTGTTGTCATCCTTGATCAGAATGCAATAATACTTTGTTTAAGCTATGCCCATTCTCTTTTACATTTTCTAACATTTTATCTATTATTCTTAAATTTGATGATTTAGAGGTCGAATAACTAAAATCTCTTTATTTTCAAAATCAACTACAAGAGAAAAATATGCTTTTTCATTATTTTTTAATTTTAATCACATAAAAATAAACCCTTTTCCAAAAAGTCCGGAATTTGGGATTTACTCTAAAAAGTTTTATTGTATAAAATTTTTATTATTTTAATTCCAATGATGGAGCATTATAATATCCAAAACCATTTTCTTTGCAATACTCATCTATTTCTTTTAATAATTTACTATTAGCGCCATATTCTAATAAATAAACAACAGATAAATTAGTTTGTTTAACACTTTTTAAATATTGAGTGAAATATTCATGTTGTTCAGCTTTTTGTTTACCATATGTTTTGTTTTTAAAATTAATAGATGTAAATACTGTTTCTTGATTAATACCATCAAAGTAAGATGATGCATTATTATTTTGAATACATTTAGACACAAATGTGTCTCCTCCATTAATAAGTAATCTAAAACCAAGGTTTTTTAAATGAGTACAAATGTCACATAAACCTTTAAAAATTTCGGGTCTTGCATAATGATAGTAAACATCAAAGTTATCCAAAAAAAGACCATCAAAATTTTTTTCTTTGTAACTTTGAGCTAAATTATTGACAACAAAATTTTGCCACTTACTTTTAGAAACATCAACTCATCTTTCATCGGGTCAATCTTCATATGTTCCTAATGTTATATCTTTGTATTCATTATAATATGGACGATACTTTTCAATAGCCCCAATATTTAGATATCCATAAACAAATTTTTTATCATTATGTAATTTCTCAATATTTTCTTTTGAAAATTCTTGCGGTTCTATTACAACTGTTTTATATTTTTCTAATCTTGATATTTTATCATTAGATATTCCTAAAAATACTCCATATTCTACCTGTTCAGTAATTTGATTTGGCTTATAACAACTAGTCATAGTTAAAAATGGTATTAAAGAAATAATTAATATTCATCAATATCTTTTTATAAAAAATCAAAATTTATTTCAAATATTTAAATAGTGCATTTTATACCTTCTTATCGAATAATACAATTATATTATTAAACTAGATTTTTATTTTTTAGTAATAACTATTATTGTTTAAATTAGCAATTAATAAATTTAATTGTTATAATATTTAAAAGTTATTGTACTTATTTTATAAGGATTTAAAAAATGAAAATATTAGAAACAGATTTTTCTGTTAAGAGAACATTAAATAGTTCATATATTATTTATGACACTATTTTTTTAGTACTATTGCTAGTATTATTAATAGTTCAAAAGAAATATGTTACATTATTATTTTGTTTATTTGGGGCAATTTTGTACACTGTAGTAGATTATGGGATTTTTTATGCATGATTGCACACTCGGTCAGTGCAAGGAGCAAATCCATTTTGGTTTTTACTTTGACTTTCTTCAAGCTATGGAATTACTAATTTTTTAGTTATTTGATTAGGTGTTAAGAAAGATAAAAATTTAAAAGAATATGCACTTATAATCATTATTTGATGAATTTGTTGTCCTATGATCTCTGCAATGACTCCAATTGCAAACGGAACTATTAACATAGAAAGAAAAGTTGGACAATATCATGGATTTATGGCTGCTATGTTAGTTATTGGGTATTTAGCTGTTTTAATATATAACATGTTTACTAAAAAAGATAAATTGCCAGTTTTAAGAATGCTTATTATTGGAATATTAGTTCAATTTGGTTGAGAGTTTTCATTATTAGTAAACGGAATAAGACCATTTAAATTTGAACCAATTATGATTAATTCATTGATTGAAACAAATTTAGGTATACCTTATATTTACTTTATTTACAAAGGTATATCAAAATATGTAAATGATGACTTTAGTAAAGTAAACAAAGTTAAAGAAGAAAAAAATCAAACTATTACTATTTAGTTTGATGCTTGAATGAAGTATGAAGTGCAACGCTTGTTGCTTATAACTTTATTCTATTACAAACAAATTAAAATATTAAAAAATTGCAAACGAAAAATTG
>NZ_ATUH01000018.1 GCF_000420105.1 Metamycoplasma orale ATCC 23714 | reverse complement strand
CACGGCATTCAATATTCTTCTCAAGAATTTGTAAGTTTTATTAATTCTATTAATGGCATTATATCAATGTCAAGAATAGGAAATTCATTGGATAATCGAGAAATTGAATATTTCTTTTCTATATTAAAAACTGAAATTTTTCCGAACTTCTATCAAACTGTTAAAACACTTACTTTTATTGAATTGAAAAATAAAATAAAAGAATTTATAGATTGGTATAATAATGAAAGATTTTTGAAAAAATTTAATTTAAAAACACCCCAAGAATTATGGGATGTTTACAAGAACAAAAGTTTTACAATTTAGTCCAAAATTTTTGTCCTGGTTTATTTTGATAGACTATTTTAAAAATAAAAATATATTTGGGATTCTTATTTAATAATTGAATAAAATTTAGTTATCAAATATTTTTTATATTCTTCAATAAATTCAAATAATGTTTTTTCTTTTAATTCGCCATTTACATAATAACTAATCATGGCTTTTGGATTATAAAATAAATCTTCAAAATCATTATCACGATATGTTAGTCAAGAATTTTTTTGAATTGTAGAATAATTTTTATCTTGAGAACGAACTGTATTTAAATATTCAAGATATTTCTTGTTAAATTCTTCTTTTCCAACTTTTTCTTCATATTTTTTAGATTCACTAAATATATCAGCTTTTTTATCCGCGTTGTCCATTCAAATAATTTCTTTTTCAGTAGCAGTTAATTTATCTTCATTTTCTCTAGAAATATTTTCGGCACTATTAATAAATTGTGCTTCTCTTTCTGCTTCATCAGCAGTAATTTTTGAATAAAATTCTTCGAATAGTTTTACTTTAAATATTAAATCTAAGTAAACTAAATATGTTTTCTTAAGATTAAAGACTTTTTGATTCTTACGAGGTAATTCTAAATTGTTATATAAGAATATCATTTTTGAAGTAACTCTATGGGTTAAAATACCATTAGCCATTTTTTCATCATTTAGTTCAAAAGAATTAGGCAATTTTACAAATTCGCTAGAATCTTTTGAAACTTTTAAACTATGTAATTCTTCTTCTAATTTTTTAGCACCTTTATATTGTGGAATATTAAACATAATAGCTTTAACTATAAAAATACTTAAGTTTAAGGTTAAAAATAATAATGAAGTAACAATAATTGCTGCTAAATAAAATATAGAATATTCATTTCCTAATTTATATTGAACATATGCATTTTTAAACATAACTGAACTAAAAACAATAAGAACTATAAATAATATGTTAACTAAAATAATATTGAAAAAAGTCGTGCTTGCAATTTTAAAACCTTGAACATAAGGAATAACTAATTCATTACCTAATATTTTTTGAGTTTTTTTAATGCTTCTTATATAGTTAGTAATAAATTTAACTAATAAAAATAAGGCTAATAAAATTAAAACAGATAATAAAATTAAATATGTCGGACTAACTATATTTTTAGTTGCTTTACTTGAAGTTTCGTTATTAATCATCTTTTGCCTCCTTTAATTTATTGTTCCATTATCTTTTTTGTCATCTTTATTTGTTGAGTCTTTTTTAACTGAAGTATTTTGAGTTTTATTTTCATCAACAAAGACAAGTGCTATTTTATCTATAAGTTGTTCAGTAGATAATGAATCAGCACTAAATATATTAAGTCTTTGAGCCATGGCAATTAATTTTTGACGGTCTAAAGTTTTTAGAGTGCTTACATAATAATCATAATTATTAGTTTGATTTTCGCTGTTTTCAAGTGACATAACAAAGATACCATTGCCAACATCTTTTAGATTTTCATCTTTATTTTTATCATCATATGAAAAGTCTTTATCTTTAGTAAAATCAGTAAATATAGGAGCACCTTCACCATTTTGTTGTAAAGCAATAAATCTTTTAATTCTATTTGACTCAAAAATAGCTATACGTATTTTTTTAATGCATGCCATATAAACAACAATAAATATAATGGCACTAACTAATCTAAAGAAAATAAATAAATTAAAGAAGTTATTTTGATATATCAAGAAAAATTCTCTTCAACTAAATATAATAGAAAGAATTATATTAAGAAACATAATTGGAATAATTATGATTATTAAAGCTTGAGAAAATAAAGAATAATCTTTATTTTTAATACATTTTATTCAACTAACTAAATATCAAATACTAATTGCTAATAGAAAAGCAATAGTGAGGGTTGCTACAATGATATTTGTTCTTCATCTAGTTTCTAAATTAGCACTCGGATCATTTGTAGCTTGTTTAAAAATTTCTAAATATGAATCTTTTTTAATAATCATATGTAATATACCTACGCCTTGCAAAATAAACATTATTGGAAATATTAAGAATAATGTTAAAAATGCAGGAAAGAAACTTTTATGCTTTTGTTCATAAAAATCTTTGGTACTATTAAATTCAGGTTTGTTATTTAAAAAATCGTTATTGTTAAATGGATTCATTTTTTCCTCCTACACAATTATTAATTTAATATAATTTTAAACTAAAAATAGTTTAATTAATTTCTTTTTTAAAGATATCAGGAAAATCAACTTCAAAATGTTGTTCTTTTCCTTTATTATCAATAAAAATAAGCTCTTTAGCATGTAGTCTTTGATTAAAATCATCAATTTTTTTATTATATATAGGATCTCCATAAATTGGATGTCCAATATATGCTAAATGTACTCTAACTTGATGAGTACGCCCAGTTTTTAATTTACATTTGACTAATGTTTTTTCTTTTCCATCAATTACTAAATATTTAATAGGATAAACTGTAGTATATGCTTCTTTTGCATTTTCATTTGTAACACAAAACTTTTGACGGTTTTTCTTATCGCGACCAATAGGCAAGTCTATGTTAATAATTTTATCTTCTAATTTTCCATCGCAAATTGCATAATATATTCTTTCGATTTTGTGATCTTTAAGCAATGAAGCTAAATAATTATGCGTAGCATTATTTTTTGCAATTATTAAAAGCCCACTAGTATCTTTATCAATTCTATGAACTATACCCAATCTTAAAAGCCCGTTAACATCTGATAAATTGTTTTTAAAATGATATAAAAGACCATTAACTAAAGTTTGATCATAATGTCCAGGAGCTGGGTGTACGACTAAACCTGAAGGTTTATTAATTATTAAATAATCATCATTTTCAAAAACTATATCTAATTTAAGATTTTGTTCTTTTACATCAGTTAATTTTTTTTCTAAAACTTTTAAAATTGTAATTTCTTTACCTTCTGCAACAATAAATTTGGTTTTATTAATTCTAGTTCCTTCAACTAAAACCATACCTTGTTTAATTAGTTCTTGAATATCATTTCTTGAAATTTCGGGAACATTGTTTGCAATGTATTTATCTATTCTATCTGAATAATTAGCAATAATTTTAATCATGAATTAAATTGTATCATAATATATAATTAATAAATATGAAAGAACTTATAATCAAAAAATCTAAATTTATTAGTGTTATATATGATATCAATAATATTGATGATGTTAAAAAGATACATATATCTTTAAAAGAAGAACATAAAAAAGCTAAGCATGTAGTTTATGGTTATATTTTAGATCAAAATACTTTTGGTTATAATGATGATAAAGAGCCTCAAGGCTCGGCAGGGCTACCAATAGTAAATCTACTCAAAATAAAAAAACAAACTAATAAAGCAATATTTGTTATTAGATATTTTGGTGGTACTAAATTAGGCAAATCTAATTTATTACGTACTTATCTAAAAGTTGCAAATATGCTTTTTGATTAGTTTGTTTAGTAATGAATAATAATTAAGCGGATTTTACTTCATCTTCAATTTTGTGTTGACAATTTTTTTGTTTTTGATTAAATGAAAAGATCATTGAAAATTGAAGAATATATACTGTAAGTGAAACCACTTGCCAAATAAGCGCAGGGGCAACCTCAATCCATGCTTTATGAATTTGTATTGTCGGATTAGCATAATGACTCTTATAAATAGGCATCAAAATAAAGTATGTTATTCATAATAAGTTGTTGATTGTAAATAGAAATGGCATTCAAGGAGAAAGTCCATGAAAATCTTTTTTCTTTAAACTTGTAATAAGTTGTGGTAAAAAGGCTAAAGTTGTAAATGATGGCGCAATAATTGCAGCTATGGCTCTATCTCTTTCAGTTAAAATAGGAATTATATAATCAGTTTTTGTATCAGGATATCCTTCTTTTATATATTGTTGCATATTTAAAGCAAACATAATTAATAATCCTAAGGAAATTAAAGTCATAACCAAAATTCCCATACCAACTTTTAGCATTAATGCTTTAGTTTTATCTTCACGATAATAATATAGGTAATACATTGTTGCCGAATAAATTAATGAACAAGTGAAGTTAGCAACAAAAACTTGTCAATAATGTGGTCCTGCAAAAACCCCATATATTACTCATAATGTAATACCAACATAAAAAATTCAAAAAGAAGCAAAATTTACTTTTCCTGTTTTCTTTGTTTTTAATTGTTGAATTAATTGAGGAATTCCTAAGCCAATTGTAGTAATCGCTCCCAAAATTCCTAAAATATTTAATGTTAATTTCATAGCATGTAAATTATATAGATTTCTTTTGTTTTTAAATAAATTAATTAAACTTATTATATTTATAGTTAAAAATAACTATAATAATAGTTATGAAAAATCAAAAAATAAAATTAGTTTTAGCAGGAACAGCAAAGTTTTCTGCTAATGTATTTGAATTATTAATAAATAATAATGACTTTAAAATTGTTGCATTGATTAGTCAGCCTAATAATTTATTAGATAGGAATAAAAATGTAATTCCCACTAATGTAGCATCACTAGCTAAAAAATATAACATTAAATTATTCCAACCAACTAAAATTAATGAAATATATGAAGAATTAAAAAACTTAAATTTTGATTTTTTTATAACTTGTGCTTTTGGCCAATTTATTCCTAACAAAATTTTAGAATTGCCTAAAAAAGCTGCAATTAATATTCATGGTAGTTTGCTTGAAAAATATCGTGGTGCTGCTCCAATCCAATATTCTCTTTTGAATAATGATAAAGAAACTGGTGTTTCATTGATTTATATGACAAATAAAATGGACGCAGGCGATATTATTTTCCAAGAAAAATTTGAAATTGAAGAAAATGATACAGCTTTAGAAATATATGAAAAAATGTTAAGATTACTTGAAAATAATTTAGCGACTTGAATTAAAAAAATGTATGAAAATCAAATAAACCCAAAAGTTCAAGATGAAGCAAAAGTTACCTTAGCTCCAAAAATTAATAATGACGAAGCGGAATTTTTTACAACTGAATCAAAGGAAAAAGCACTTGCTAAAATTAAAGCGTTTAATGATCAACCTGGAGCTTTTATTATAATAAATAATAAAAGGTTAAAGGTATATAGAGCTACTACTAAAAAAGTGTCTAGTCCCCTTAATTTAAATTTTATTGATGGAAAATTGTATTTAATTGAATACCAATGAGAAGGAAAGAAAAAAGTTAAACATGAAATTTAATTTTTTAAATTTTTTAAATGATGAAAAAAATAAACCATATTTTCAAAAGATATTAAAAGTTATTAATAATAAAGATAAACATATTTTCCCAACCAAAGAATTACTTTTTAATGCTTTTGAAAATTTTGATTATGATAATTTAAAAATTGTGATTTTAGGTCAAGACCCATATCATACAAAAAATGTTGCTGATGGTCTTGCATTTTCTACACAAAAAAATAATTTAAAAACGCTGCATCATTAAAAAATATTTTTAAGGAAATAAAAAATTGTTACCCTGATTCAAAATTTTTGTCAAACAATTTAAGCTCATGAAAGAACCAAGGCATTTTGCTTGCAAACACAATTTTAACAGTTGAAGAAGGCAAACCATTATCACATAAAAATATAGGCTGAGAAAGATTTGTTTCTGAACTTTTAAATACTTTAAATAATACATATGAAAATATTATATACCTTTGTTTTGGCGTTAAAGCCTTTAATTTCGCTTCTTCTTTAGCAAACATACAAAAACATATCATTTTAAAAACTTCGCATCCTTCACCTTTTTCATATAAAAAAGGTTTTGAAAATTCAAAAATATTTTTAAAAGTAAACGATAAATTAGACTCATTAAATAAGAAAAAAATTGATTGAAATACTTATTAAATATCAATTTATTTTATGTTTTTTAGAAATTATAAATATAAAAAATACACAACTATTAAATAAACTAGGACAAAAAAATTGGACTCAAATTAAAAAAAATTGAGTCCTTTTTTTTCATTTTAAGTAAAGGAGATAATTATGGGTAGACAATTAAAAATTAATGAGTGACTACAAGTATTTGACTTGTATGAAA
>NZ_ATUH01000017.1 GCF_000420105.1 Metamycoplasma orale ATCC 23714 | reverse complement strand
GATAATCGAGAAATTGAATATTTCTTTTCTATATTAAAAACTGAAATTTTTCCGAACTTCTATCAAACCGTTAAAACACTTACTTTTATTGAATTAAAAAATAAAATAAAAGAATTTATAGATTGGTATAATAATGAGAGATTTTTAAAAAAATTTAATTTAAAAACACCCCAAGAATTATGGGATGTTTACAACAACAAAAATTTTACAATTTAGTCCAAAATTTTTGTCCTAGTTTATAAATTAAAAAAAAGTTGTGTATTTATTTTCTTCATTTTATATTTAAAGCGATTTAGATGATTTTAACGATTCTTCTTCGTATCATTTTTTGGCAGTTTTATTAAATATTGCTGATAATATAAATAGAACTAGCGCGAGTCCGGCAAGGATATAAACAGCATATTTATTTGCAAATTGGAATTGATTTTTTGAAGTATGCATTACTATTACGTTTCAGTTTGAAAATACTATACTTGCAATTCCTAATGTAGCAATAAATAAAATTAACATAATTATTGCCATAACTTTAGCAAATGTTCTTTTAATAAAAATACTTTTAATTGCATTAACTATACCATTAATTGAAACAGCTAAAAATAAAATTGCTGCTATTATAAAGCAAATAACTCCTAAAATTAATCCTGAAATCATTTGTGAGTCTTTAGTATTAATTACAGATGAAAATATTTCTTTTAAAGAATTGATGTATAAATTTCCATTAAATTTTGCAATTGATGCTGCAGCAATTGGAAATGGTATAACACTATAAAGTCCTAATGTAAAACCATATAAAAGCTTTTTGGCACTGCTTAATGAGCTTGCATCAAAGTTATTCCCAACAAAATTTATAACTATAAAAAATGGTATTAAAAATAATATCCCAAATAATAAAGTTATAGAAATAGAAATAGAATTTGTTCTTATACTTTTGATCTTTGATTTTGATGTTGATGTATTTGTTTCCATAAATTACCTTTTAAATTTGTTTTATTGTATATCTTATAATTATATATTAAATTTTTACTCATATAGATATAAAAAAAGTTGCTAAAATATAATTGCAAAGCAATTAAAAATATAAAATTATTATATAAATATGTCGATGGTTGCTCGAGTGGCTGAAGAGGTTAGTCTCGAAAACTAATAATGTTAATAGCATTCAAGGGTTCAAATCCCTTACCATCGGCCATTTTTTTATTTTCCTTTTTTACTAAAAATAAAAAAACTAAACCAATTAAGATTTAGTCTTTTCAAAATAGTAATCATTCATAGCAGTTCTTAATTTTAAATCAAGAGGTTGATAACTTTGATGATAAACTTTGCTTGAATTTTCTATTTTAAATATATCCATTGCAACTTGATCATCTTCTAAATTTTCATCTTTGAAGTAAAATTTTTCTAGGAATCTATTTAAATTACTTAATGCTGGAGTGTAGTTTACTGCATTAAAGTTTTCAGTAGCATCACAAAAATCAAATGAGTCTTGGAAAATTTCATGATTTTCTTTAAAGAAATCTTTATTTAATTCATTAACATCTTTAGGCTTTAAGAAGTCATTATCATTAAATAAATAATTCATTAAATCATTTTCAGTATATTTATTTGTTGCAGATATTTTATTGAACACATTATAAAAATATTTTTTGTGGAAATCTTCTTTAGTGTAAGTTGTACCAACTAAAACATTATCTCTAAGAAAATTAGTTAATTTATCTACTTCATCTTTAGAAACGGTTTTAGAAATAATTCAAGCATCTAACAACATATAATTATTTTTAGGTCTTTTGTAATTAATTTGAACATCTTTAAGTGAAGCAAAATTATCTTCTGCATAATAAGAGTCAAGCGCATCGCCGTTATACATTATTGCAATATCAGCCTTAGTTGTAGTAGGTTCAATAATATCATGAACTAAATCAAGACCACTTGTAACTAATTTATTATAGTTAGCATCTTTTATAGAATGTCCCGTTGCTTCTTGGACAAATTCTACAAAATAATCAATAATTTCGCGATAGTTATTCATTGTAAGATTTTCAACTATACCGTTATTTAAATAGTTTTTCTTATTTTCTTCAGTTGCATAAAACTCACCAATCATAGCATTATCTAAATAAGAATTGGTTCAATGCACTCTTTTATAATTATATTTTTTAATAAGGGTTTGAATAATATCAAGTCAAGTTTCCTTATTATTTAAATCGGCTTTGATGATATCATCTGAACCTTTTAAATGTGGTTTATATTTTTTATTGGTATTATAAACAATAAGTTTATCTTGAATAAAATAAGGAACTAAATATTCATAAAAATAATCAGCTTTTCCATCGCCATTAGCATCATATGCAATTGGATTAACCTTATTTTTTTCATCTACTTCATTTTGATAAATTAAATGTGCTCTATTTTTAATATTATTAGGATTTTTTTGTTGAATTATTTCAATAATTTTTTTATCATAATTATCTAAATGTTTAGCTAATATTTCTTCATAATAACTATAAATGTATTTTTTATAATCGCCACCGAATTTGTTTTCTTTATCTTCACCGAATATTTTTTTAAGATCAAATTTTTGAATTTTATTATCAATAATTAATTGTGCAATTTGGTGATCTGATCCTATTCCGGCTACTGCTTTATTTGTATTAATAGCTTTAGTAAACTCATTAATTTCTCCAAAGGTATGATAAGAATATTCTTTTTTAATTTTAGAAATTACATTTAAACTCAAATATGACTCGTAATTATAAATACTTACTTTAAATGGAGACGTAATTCTTACAATCAAAATAAAAATAAAAAAAGAAAAAAGCAAGACAGATAAAACAGATCATAAAATAATTTTTGTTTTATGTGTCAAAAATAAAGGTTTAGTTTTTTTCATTAATATCCCATCTCCTTAATTTTCTTTTCGTCATCAACTCAGTCAGGTGACACTTTAACATTAACTTTTAAGTACACACCATGTTGAAAAGCACTCTCCATTAATTTTCTTGCGTTAATTGATATTTCTTTAATTGTTGAAGCGTTTTTACCAATTAAGATACCTTTTTGAGATTGTTTTTTAACATATAATGTTGCAAATATTGTATATGGTTTTCCTTCTTTTTCACTAAATTCATCAATTTCAACAGCAATTGAATGAGGAAGTTCTTGAAACAATTTTTCTATAGCACATAATCTAATATATTCCTTAGCTAAAAATCTTTGTGAAACATCGGTAAATTCATCTTCTGAATATTCAAAATCTTCTTCATTAGCATATTTCTTTAATTCTTCAATAACATCAGAATATGCTAAATTTAAGTTTAGACCGACACCTAAAACTGTTTCTGTACCTAAAGCTTTAAGATCACTAGCTTTTCTATCTAATTCATTTTTATCATTAACTAAATCTATTTTAGTTAAAATTCCTATAAGTTTTGCTTCAGGATTAATTTCTTTAATTTTGTCAATAATAAAATGATCGCCTTTGCCTATTTCTCCAGTAGCTTCCGATAAAAACAAAATAACATCAACTTCTGAAATTGCAGCATAAGATTTTTGATTTAATCTTTCAGATAATAAATTAAAACCTTTATGAATACCAGGAGTATCATAAAAAATAATTTGATAATTTTTATCAGTATAAATACCCTTAATTAAATCACGAGTAGTTTGAGCTACATTTGTAACAATTGATAAATTGTATTTTAAAATATTATTTAATAAAGTACTTTTACCTACATTAGGCCTTCCTATTAAAGCTACACGACAAACTTTATTTTCCATAATTACCTCTTTATATTCATTTTAGTCATAATATTTTCAACATGTTCATTCATAACTTTGGCTTCTTCTTCAGTTTGATGATCATAACCTAAAAGGTGTGCAACCCCATGAGTAAACATATAACAATATTCTCTTTTGACAGAATGATTAAATTCTTTAGCATGTTTTTTAATAATGTAAGGACAAATAATAATTTGGCCAATTGGTAAGTATTCTAAAAAATCTAAATCGTCACTAAGAAAAGGAAAACTTAAAACATCAGTTGCATAATTTTTTTGACGATGCAAATTATTTAGTTTTTTCATTTTAAATCTAGTTACAAATAAAAGATCCACATGAAGTGGAATTTTAGTTTTTAAATCAAATTCCTTTATAGATAAATTTAAGATCTCATTGAATTCGTCAATGAAATCAAAGGAAGAAAAACTTTTATTTTCGAATAAAACATTTTTTGTTTCCATAGATAATTAAATTATATATAAGTAATTTAAAAAAAGCCGAAAAACAAAAATATTATTTTGTGTGTTTTAATAAATACAATTTACTTAACAAATTAATTGTGAATAATAAAAAATAAAGGAACTTAACTTTTTAAATTAAGTTCCATTATTAACTTTTTGTTTTTAATATTGATAAACTACTTAATTAATTTTTCAACAATTTTTGTAATTTCTTCAATATTAAAATTAATTAGTTCAGGTTTTTGTTTTGAAGTAGCAAAAGTATTTAAATTATTATTACCAATATTATATTTTGCAAGGTTGGTTCATTGTTCAAAATTCGTATTTTCAATAGATATTGTTTTATTTTTATCATAATTTAAATCAATGTTTTTTAGATTAGTTGCATATATCAATGATAACTTTAATTTTAAAGCAATTTCATATGCCATTTCAATATTTAGAGAAGAGCTTATTAATGAATAAGTCATAGGAATTTTTTTAATCAAATAATACATTGAATTATTTTCGTGTTTTTCATCAATTAAGCTTAATAATTCTTGGTTTTTAGCTTCATTAATTACAATAATTGATGGTAATTTATTAGCAGTTTCATTAAAAATATTTTCAATTGTAGTTTTAATTTCATTCAAAGAAAGAGGCATATATAAATTATTTGATAATGCCCTTAATTCTTGTATATTATCATTTTTATTTAATTCGTTTATATTGCTTAGTAAAAAAATAGTTTTTAAATTCATTTGTCTAGCTAATTTAAATGATTCTAAAAATAATGCAAAATTATCTAATATATCTGATGCAATGGCAACAAAATTAGAATGTAAATTTATTCCGTTAGCGACATTGCCTAAAATACTGGTTCTTGGTCCAAGTAATAAGTTTGTTCCACTTATATTATTTGGTGCATACATATTATTACTATTTTTAATATTAGTAATATTAATAGTATTCGCTGTACAAAAAATACTATTTTGGTATTTATTGCTTATATTTTCAATAATTGTACCAAAAAGAGCGGGTATTGATAATTTTGAGTTAATAGCAATATCATTAAGATTTAATTTTGACTCTTCAAATAAAAATGTTTGAAGCTTCTTAGACATTTTAAATGCTTTGCAAGTTTTTTCTAATCTTAATTTATAAGTAGTTTTATAAAAATCGTTGCACTCTTTATATACATCTAAATTATTTGATTTTTTATATGTTAATTTTTCTTTAAGTTCATTAATATCAGCATCAGTTAATTTGTTTTCATAAATTAATGTACTGTTTTCATATTTCATGTTTTCGCCAATTGTGGTCTTAATTTCAATTATTGTTGGTTTGCTAGAAACTTTTGCTTTAGATATTGCATAATTAATTTTTGAAATACGATTTGCAATTCTTTGATAATTAATTTTCATTGCTTTATATTTAGCTGCAACATTTTCATTACTAATTGTACTTAGTAAACTATCTCTTAGTACTTCAGTGCTATTAGAAATAATAATTAAATTTTTTAATTTAAGATTTGCGGCTAAACTTAATGCTTCTTGTGCTTCACCACTTAGCAAATCAAAATCATTACATAAAACATATATACTGTGTTTAACTTCGTTAAATTTATTATTTAGAATATTTTCTGCTATTGCCATACCAACAGCATTAGAAAAAGCAGACCCTAAATTATTTTGATAAGTTTCTAAACTAGAATCAATAAAATCAATTTTTGTGTTTAAAATGTTTTCAAAATTAGCTTCTTCTTTTTTAGTTAATAATTTCGCTAATCTAGCAGTTGCATAATATGTAGGTAAGAAAGAACTATTAGCAATTATTAATCTATCACGATTAACCCATTTATGGTTTTGAAGATTATAATTTAAGTTATATGCAAAAAGTGCATGCATTATTTTAGCAGCGCTTAAAGCTAAGCCATAATCATTAAGGTTTGCTTTTTTTATTAAAGCAAGTGAATTTATTTTTATGTTATCAATACATAAATTATTAATTTTTTTATTAGTTTTCATTTTCAAGGCCTTCAAATACTAAATTAATATTTAATGGTTTACTATTAGTTAAAATAATTATTTTTTGTTCTATAGCCAATATAATTTGTTTAACTAATTTTGAAAAGTCTTTAAAGTTTCTCATTTTAAAATTAATAAAAATTTCAATATTATTTTTTTTATCATTAATTTTAATTTCAATATCTTTAGTCAAAATAATGTCGCTATAGTTAGCAAAAATTTTGTTTATTTCATTATAAATAACATTTTTTTCTATTTTAAAAACTAAATTCATCTTTGCATTTATATTAATGTATTCAGTTTTTTCTAAATCAAGATCTTTTTTATGCTCTTCCAACATATTTGCCTGTTTCTGTTGAAATTAATATAATTTCGCCTTCTTTAATAAATAATGGAGTTTCAACTTCGAAACCAGTTTCTACAATAACTTTCTTTTGTGCAGCTTGTGCTGTATTTCCTTTTACAGCATCTGGAGAACTAGTAACTTTTAGAGATACGTTTGCAGGAAGCTCAATGTCTAAAACTTCTGAATTAAATTTACGAACAGTAACTTTTTGCCCTTCTTTTAAGAAATTCATTTCTCATTGTACATTAGCAGTAGGAATTTCAATTTGTTCAAAAGTTTCTGAATCCATTAAAACAATATTATCACCTGCATTATATAAAAAGTCCATAGTCACTTTATCAATCATGGCCTTTTCAACTTTTTCTCCACCGGTAAAAGTCTTAACTGTAATTGCGCCAGTTCTTAAATCTTTTGATTTAATTTTTACGTTTGCTTGTCCTCTACCTTGTTTAGAATGTGAAAATTCTAAACATACAAAAATTGAACCATCTAATTGAAATGTTGTTCCAGGTCTTAAATCGTTAACACTTATCATATTTGCTCCTTAAAAATTAATGTTTAGTTAATTAACATTTACTAATTAATAAAATAGATTATAAATTATTTTTATAAAATAAATTACAAATAATCTTATTTTAAACCATTATTTTGCTAAAATAATAAATTATGAATTACTTAAATATTGATCAAAATTTATCAACTAAAAAACAAAAGCAATACACTATTTTTATTAAAAAAGTTAAGAATTGAATTAGTCAAAAAGTTGCTAGTGCAAAAGCAAGCGGAATAACTTTAGGATTAAGCGGCGGAATTGATTCATCAGTACTTGCAATTTTATGTGATGAAGTTTTCCCTAAAAATGCATATTTTTATTATTTTGAAATTAAAGAAGATAAAAAAACTAAAAAAGATTTAGAAGAACTTGCAAAACATTTAAAAAATGAAATTAAGATTATTAATTTAAAAAATGAATATGAATCTTTAGCAAAAACATTATCGATTAAAGATAAGCTTTCTAAAGCTAATCTTAAATCAAGATTATATATGTCTAGTTTATATGCCTTAAGTCAAGAAAAAAATACATTAGTAATAGGCACCGATAATTATGATGAATATTTTTTAGGATATTTTACAAAATATGGTGATGGCGGTTGCGATTTACTACCTTTTGCAAATATTAATAAAACACAAGTATATGTACTAGCAAATATGTTAGATATACCAGAATGTATTATTAAAAAAGAACCATCAGCTAATTTATATCCAAACCAAACTGATGAAAAAGAATTGGGATTTAATTATGAAACTTTCGAACTATGAAAAAGAGACTGTAATTTGGTTTCAAAAGAAATTAATGATAAAATAATTAAATTACACAAAACTTCTGAGCATAAAAGAAATTTAATTCCTAAGGGACCTAAATTATAAAATAATTAAAATGAAATAGACCCGTATTATTGGATCTATTTTTTGTGCTCATTTTAAGAAACATTTTAATAAATATAACGAATGGTGATATAACAAAAATATTATAAAATGAATAAAGCAACTATATATATACTGAAAGGAAGAAGAAATATAAATATATATAGATAAAAACAATGTGTGATTTAACTTATTAAAAATGTTTCTTAAAATTTATTTAATTTTTCTATTTTTTTAATCTAAATTGTAAAATTTTCAATTTTGATTTTTTTCTAATTCTCTTCATTTTTCATTTAATAATTTCTTTTGAATAGATAATTTAATATCTCCATTTTCTTTATCAAAAATTGGTGTTTCAAAAGTGCTGTTTATATTAAATGAATGAGTTTCTGAATTGTAGTAATTCTTAAACTTTACTAATACACCTAAATTTCCATAAAATGTTAACGGGAGTTGGCAACCATTTTCACCATATTCGGCATCTTCAATTCAACTTTTAGTGCTATTATCATATTTATATTTATCACTCAAAAAAATTGAATATTGTTGAATATATTTTTTACTTGGATCTTCAGCTTCATTATCAATTTTAATTTTTTTAAAATTAAGTTGTTTTATAGTGTCATTAAACTTGAGTGCTATTGATTCTAATTCAAAATGTGAAATATCTTCATAATCAAGATGCACTATTGTGTTACTTTTAATCTCTCTATTTGCATAACAAATTTCTGCAAATTCATGTAATCTTTTGTTCTTTTCAAAATTATTGAAATGTAATTTAGTTTCAAAACTATATATTTGACTATTGCGATCTTCTAATAAAGTAGTATCCATTGATGAGTTGTTTATTTTATAAGAAATTTTTTGAATCTGTCTAAAAATAATATTTTGATTTGATGATGCTAAAGATTTAGCACTAGTTTCTTTATTTGTAAAACTCATATTATAAATTGTAAAACCAAATGATAATGCATAGCTATCTCTGTGTCGGTCATATGAAGCTATATCAATTGATTTAATATCTTCAAAATTTATTAAATAACCATTTTCAAATTTCGATATTTCCCAAACAAATTGGTTTTCTTTTTCGCTGCGCTTTGAAATATCACATTTTTTGTCATTAATTTTTAAAATTAAATTTCTTTTCATAATATCTTTACTAATTTTTAAAATTAATGAACCACTATTTTGATCTTTTGATCTAACAATATCTAATCAAATTGGGTTATTATTTAACACAGAATTGTCGGCAACTTTTTTTTCAGTTCTTGGAGTGTCATATATATGCCCCACGCCTGTTCTATAAATTAATGTATATGCTTTCATTTTGGCATTAACAATTTGGCTAATTAATTTATAATTTTCTTTTTGCTCATTAAAAGATTCACTAACTTTATAATTATAAGAATCTATAAAATTATTTGGTGGTAATAAAAACATTATTGAACTCTAAATTAATATATGTTCCTTAATTAGCATTAAACTTAAGTTTTTATTTCATTTATATAGTTTTCAACTATGAATAAATAATTTGAAAAAATTTTTTAATTCAAAAGATTTATTTTTCATAATCCTCCTGCGTCTATGTTTATCACATAGACAAAAATAATTAAATATTGATTTTTTAAAGGTTTTAAACTAGGACAAAAATTTTGGACTAAATTGTAAAATTTTTGTTGTTGTAAACATCCCATAATTCTTGGGGTGTTTTTAAATTAAATTTTTTTAAAAATCTCTCATTATTATACCAATCTATAAATTCTTTTATTTTATTTTTTAATTCAATAAAAGTAAGTGTTTTAACGGTTTGATAGAAGTTCGGAAAAATTTCAGTTTTTAATATAGAAAAGAAATATTCAATTTCTCGATTATCCAGTGAGTTTCCTATTCTTGACATTGATATAACGCCATTAATAGAATTAATAAAACTTACAAATTCTTGAGAAGAATATTGAATGCCGTGATCTGAATGAATAATAAATTTT
>NZ_ATUH01000016.1 GCF_000420105.1 Metamycoplasma orale ATCC 23714 | reverse complement strand
TCAATATTGATTTTAAAATTTGCTGCCTTTTGAGCATCTAAATTTATTTTAGATTTTCTTCCTTTTTTCTTTTCCATAGCAAAAGAATTATAACCAAACTTTTTGTATTTTTCTATTACTGAATAGCATGCTGAATAAGAATTTTTCATTATTTTAGATATTTCTAAAATGCTAAAATCTTGAAGATATAATTCAACAATCTTTATTTTTTGATCAAGTTTTAATTTCAAATAGCCTTTTATATCTCTATTTCATTTGCTTCTTTTTTCTTTTTTAAATTTGAATTGCATAAAAATGAACCCCTTTCCAAAAAGTCCGGAATTTGGGGTTCACTCTACCTTTGGTTATTGTTTTTTTATTAAAAATTATGTATTTATTAAATTAATAAAAAATATTTTATAATTATTACATCAATAGAAGGGAAATAAAATTATGGATATAATGGTAAAACTTGTTGACAAATGAAAAGCAGTTTCTGAATCATCATGAATAATGTGAGTTCAAATTGCAGTATTTTGTTTAACTTTAATTTTAGCATTTGTAACTGGCTTTACAAAAGGACCTGTTGTTCTAATATTTGTTGGTGTATTTCTTATTGGCGGATGATTAATAGCTTTGGGTATTTCTAAGCCAATAGCTGCTGCAATTGCAAAGAAAGTTGATTTAAATAAATATATGGGTAAATATGGTGGCGAAGATTTTACAAATGTATTTATTAAAACTTTAAGTAGTTTTCTATTATTTTTAATTACATCTATTTTTGCATTTATAAGTTTAATATTTATGAGAGTTTTTAGAAAACTAATTAAAAAGCCTTTAGAAAAAAGAAAAGAAAATAATAAATCTACTATAGGACTAAGGTTGGCAGGAGGCTTAATTGCTCCTATTGCCGCCCTTCCACTTGCTTCGTTTAGTGCAAATGTTGTAGGAATTGCAGCTAAACCTGAAAGTGGTGTTTCTAAAGCATTAAATGGTATGCAAAAATTTTTAACTTTTAAACAAATGTCTGCCTTATCACAATATAGCCCCGGATTAATTTCTGTTGCTACTTTAGCCGCAGATTATCTTAAAAATGGTTCAAATGATGATAGTATTTTTGGCTCAATAAATACATATTTCCAACAATTTTTTAATCAAGATAACTATTCATTTAAAGGTATACCTAATAACATTGCAATAAATGCTAAAGGTGAACCTACCGGAGATATTGATGTAGAGTTTTACTTTTCATTAAAAAAAGTAGATAGTGCAGGCAATGTTGAATATAACAAAATTAAGTATTTTACTGATTCTGATCCAAGCACTGTTCAAAAAATTATTAATAATTTCACTAGAACTGAAGAATCTTTTAAAATTTTTGAAATGATCTTAAAAAGAATTGACACTGTTATTTACAAAGATGGAAAACCTGAAATTGAAAAATATATAGAAAATATTGATAATGCATTTAAACCAGATGTTGGTGGACATCAATTAAACTTTAAAGCCAATTTTTCAAATATTAAAGTCTTTTTAGAACCATGACAAAAAATTGTTATTGCAAATGATGAATATAGACAAAAAGTAAAATGATTAATTTTAAATATTGCTGGAATTGCTAATGTACAACTTCCTCAAACCCAAGAACAATTAAATGAATCTGATGCTAAAGGAAAAGTTAGATATATTTTTGAAAGTATGTTTGATCAATTCATAACAAAACAAAAATAAATTTAAGATAATAAAAAAGTTCAATTGCTTTAAATTGAACTTTTATTTATTAATGGAATAATACTAAAGGAATCGAACCTTTTTATTAGTGAAGTCACTAATGTTTTAACCAATAAACTATCCTTATAAAAAAATGGTGCGGGCGAAGGGAATCGAACCCTCGTATTCAGATTGGCAACCTGATGTTCTACCATTGAACTACGCCCGCATAAAAAATGGTGCAAGTGAAGGGAATCGAACCCTCGTATTTAGCTTGGAAGGCTAATGTTCTACCATTAAACTACACTCGCAAAAAACTTATTTAATTATATATTAATTATTTATTTTTTTAAAAATTAAATAAAAAAAATGGCGATCGCGGCAGGATTCGAACCTGCGACCACAGGCTTAGAAGGCATGTGCTCTATCCCCTGAGCTACGCGACCACACTATATAATAATACCATAAAATAAAGACATATAGTAAAAAAAGAAATATAATTTTTATATATTTAATTTAATTAGAAAGGAAAAAAATGAGTAATAAAGTATTGGTTTTATTATCTTCGCCATTGCCAAAAGATAAGTCTATTTCAACTTATTTGACCATAAAATTTGTTCATGATTATTTAAAGCAACATCCAAATGATGAGATTAATTATTTAGATCTAAATGAAATAGAAAGTGCATCAACAATTTTAAAAGCTTCAAATTTTAGTGCATTTTTTGAAAATAATTTTATTTCAGATAAATACATTAATTTGTTGAAAAACTCAAATAAATTAATTATTGCAGCTCCAATGATTAATTTTAATGTGCCTACTACTTTAAAAAGTTTTATTGATTATATTTGCATTGCAAACAAAACTTTTTCTTACAAATATTCAGCCAAGGGCGAATCTAAAGGTTTACTTGATAATTTAGATGTTCAAATTATAGCTACTCAAGGAGCACCAAAAGATTGGTATTTATTTTCTAGTCATAAAGATTATCTTGAAGGTCTTTGAAAATTTTTAGGTGCAAACGTTAAACCAACAATACATGTTACATCATTAAAAACCAAAGAATTTTCTCAAAAGAGTCGTGAAGAAATATACGAGCTTTATAAATCTGAAATTGAAAAAAGAGCCAAAGAATTTTAATAAAAAGATATTCATTTACTAATTTTTATAAAAAGGACTGTACTTTTTAATATAAGTAAGGTTCTTTTTTTTATGTTAAAAAAAGGCATAAAAAATTAAATAAATGATATATTTTTTTCTTTTTATATAATTGTTTATATTTTATATTGAGGTTAAGGACTTATGCGAAGATTATTTAAAGAAGTGTTTAAATCACTAGCTAAAAATAAGATCACAATGATTTGTTTAACAATATTAATTTTTATTACTTCAGGTATTTTTACATTATTTTTTAATATTAAAACAAGTTATACATCAACAGTGAATTCTTATAATAAAGTTTCAAGATTACATGATTTATCTGTAGATTTAGACGTTAACCCCGCTGGTAATATTCCTAATGGGGGTTTTGATCTTATTGATAAAGAAAATAAAGTAATTGAAAAAAGCCCTTCTGAATTTAATTGAGATAATGAAAAAAGTCATGTCGATTATACACTTAGCTTACCTAAGGAACACCAAGAATATATTCCATTAAAAGATACAAAGCCAGAAAATCAATTTGAAAATTGAACTTTTGGTCCATCTTTTGATAATTACTATATAAGAACTAAAGACTTTTTAGATTTTTATAAAAATTCTAAGTTAAATTCAAATGTTAAATTTGACATTGATGATTATAGTAGTAGTAATAATAAAAAATTATCTGATGGAATTACATTTGATCAAGCTCGTAGATTTTCATTATCAGGTAGTTCTGATTACACCTTTCCTTTATTTAAAAAAATAGCTGGAAAAGAAAAATTTGTAAATGTAACAAAAGAAGAACAAATTAATAATGCTTCTAATTTTGTTTTTAATAGCGAATTAAAATTAAGTAACATTGCACAATTTATTTATAATACAAATAAGAAATCTGAATATTTAATTAATCCGGTTTCTTTATATTTAAATGTAAAAGAAAATAAAGCATCTATTAATATCGATGATTATAACAAATGAAAAGATGAAAATGCTTTACATGTAATTAAAGGTTCAGATCTTTTAAATATGTTAGGTTTTTATGAACAAGAACCTAATTCGGGTAAATTTTATTTTAATAAATCAAAGCAAGATAGCACTGATACTGATATTAAATTATCTAGTGGATATACAAGTATTGAAAATAATATCAATGCTAATGATAAAATTGCAAGTAATTTTAAATTAATAAATTATTTATTGACACACCAAATTAATAACAATGCCTTAGAATATGCAAACATTACTGCTGGAAATTATTTATTACCAAGTTCATGAGTTAGAAAAAGAACTATAACTGGTAAATTTTTATGATATAGATATAAATTAAATTGAGATGAACAATTAAATAATTCAAATTGAAAAGGGTCATATCTTAAATACATTAATAATCTTAAACAAACTAATTCAGATAAATATGATGAACTTAGATATTTTTCTATTTGAACAAAAAAAATTACAACCAAATATGAACATAATGGCAAAATAAATACCAACGAAGAAGAATTAAGTTTGCATTTAGATGAAGATATTAACAAAAATGATTTAAATATTAAATTTTTAGCTGCTGATGAATGAGATGGAAAAGCTCTTTTAGGTTTAAAAAATAATTGAGTAGATGGCAAAAAATATAAGAGCATTTTAGAAATAGAAAGTGTTTTAAATCCTTCATTAAATTCAAATCCAGTGGAAAATGCTAAAAAATTAATAAGTAGTGCTGAACTTAAAAATAATCAAACTATTTTAAAAGATGGAGCATCTCAATATGCTCGTTTAGCTATATTAAAAGAAATTGTTAAAGAAGTTGGCGAAGAAAACATCGGTATTAGACAAACATTAACTATTGAAACAATTGATGAACTTACTAAAATCAAAAATGTTTTTCATTTTATTAATACTGGTGATAAAGATCAAAAAATAAAAGGCATAAAACAAAATGTTGGAAAACTTCAAGAAGAAGCGTTTAATAAAACTATTTTACATAGTTCTATTAATAATAAGGATATTGATGAATTTCTCTTAAAAAGCAAAGATCCTTCAATAATTAAAAAACTTCCTCCCGTATATACAAAAGAAATAATTAATGCTATATTTGATAACTATACACCTGACTTTAATTATTTTGTTCCTGATATTCGCTATGTTGATTATTATGATTATTATGAAAATACACGCTTTTTAAAAACAGTTAAGAATGGAAAATTATTATTATTAACTGATGAAGCTGATGCTAAAGTCTCAGAAGGTGCAAAAATCTTAGGTGCAATAACCAAAGTTGACACCGATAAATATATTGTTCTTAAAAACGAAAACAATAGATGAATTAAAGATAATTCATGATTTTTAGATAAACATTATTTTACATTAGATGAGTTATATCAACAACTTGTTATTAAAGGTCTTACAATTAAAGCGGAAATAGGAAAAGATGGTTGAGCTTGAGTTAATCCGACTTTCAAAAACTCATTATCTTTACCAGTGGCTTTTGGTTCTATTAATACGGATTTAACAAATGACATTATTCAAAATAAATCAGTTGCATTGTTAATTGAATATGCAAAGAAAATTTTATATGAGTCTGATTTAATGAAAATCATTTCAAAAGATGCACTTGAAGTAATTTTATATTCTGCTCAAAAGGCAATTGAAGATAATGGATATCATGAAATGCTTTCAGTTGGTAAATCAAATCCTTATACATTAACAAAAGTTTTATTTGATTTATTAAATAATCTAATAATTTCTATAAATAATAATTCTAATAGTGCATATAAATATGCAAATATTAATGGTGAAGTATTTATAAAATCAACTTTAAACAATATTATTGATTATTTTGAAAAACAATATTTAGATTCTGGATCAACAATTGAAGAAAGAGATCAAAAATTTGTCGATATTCTTAATAAGTTTCTTGGTTTATTAGACTTTAATTTAGAAAATATTTTTCCATCATTTTTAAATATAAAATTAAGAGATTTATTTAAATTTTTCAAAGATAAATCACAAGTATTTATTTTCTTTAAAAATTTAATTGATTCAATTAACTTTAGCAAATTTAGTAGTCTAATTCAAGATTGATATAAAAAATATCCTCTTCAAAATTTGACTGATAATAAAAGAGCATACTGAGTTTTATCATCTCATCAAATAGTTGTTGATTTTCTAAAATCAGTTGATTCAAATAAATTTAGAACTACTATGAAAAACATTATTAATAATGTTGACTTTAATAAAATATTAAATCCTAATATTGAAAATAGTTTATTTGATATTTGGAAAAAAGCAAATCAAAAAGCAAATGTAGCAATAAGTGCAGATGATGAACAAAATATAAAAACCTTTTTTATTAATTTAAGTGCTTATGATATTACCAACCCTGCATTAGCATATAAAAATGTTAGTGAAGGACTTAGCGAAATTATTGATAATATTTCAGTAGAAAAATTTGCTAACACTCTTGAAGGTTTCTTAAAAAATTATAGATGAGCAGTTGAAGCTAATGCAAAAGTATATGATAATTTCAACACAAAGACCTTAAGCGATGTTGATTATTTATCTGCATTTGTATCATCAATGGTAAGCTCAAATAATAGCAGTGTTTCTAATAAAGTTATTGCAATACAAAATGCTTTAATTAAATTAGCAAACTTATCATTTAAAACTCAAGAAATATCTAAAACTTTAAAATTAAACATTCCTGCAGATGAACCAGGCAAAATTTCATTGACTAATTTACTTGCTTTAACTAAATTATCTTTCCCTAATAATAATAGTACTTCATCTACTTCGCATGCATTTAGTCCATATGATGAAGAAAAAATAAAAGATATTTTAGGTAACATTAATATTTCTATTGCAAACAAAATGCCTGTTGAATTAAACAAAGAAGAAATAGCATTCTTAACTAATTATGTTTTAATTCAAGAAGATGAATTTAATAATCTAGATACAATGAAACAAAAAGTTGAATATTATTTAGAATTTATTAAAAAACTTAAAATTAACAATTTTAAAACAAACTCAGAATATAAATTTGATTCTGCCGAAGCTTCTAAAGACATTTTATCTTATGCTGATTTAGGATATTTCTCAAGTTTAATAAATGAAGAAAGCACAATTGTTGATAAACCTTTATTATCTAAATTGCATTCTGTTCTTGCTAAATATTTAGGTTCAATGATTGGCAAAGGTGATGGCCCTATAATTGATAAGACTTTAAATCTTTATTCAATGTGAATTAAGTTAGCATATGAATTAAATGCTTTAGGAGAAAAAACAGTTTCATATGTTAAAAACCCTTACACTGGTGAAAATGAAAAAGTAATTAATAAGAAAAATGATTTAACATATGATCAAATTACTTTCATTTTAAAAGGTTTATTAAACTTAGCAAAAGATTCAGAAGTTACAAATTTATTTAATAGTTTTGAAGAAGTTAAAGAAAAACTACCCGGCATTGGTATTTTAGGTAGCCAACCTGGCTCATATGATGCGCTTGCATTACAATTATCATTAGCACATACTGAAACAAATAAATTAGTTTCTAATATTGAAAAAATTTTTAATACAAATGCTAAATTCCAAAATTATTTTAATTCTTTAAAAGCTTCTGGCATTGAATTATCAGACAAAAATATTCAAGATTTTAAGTCAATTTTACTAAAACATAAATATGAATTAGTTTATAATTTTGGTTATATTGCTTCAGCAAATATGATGCCAACTTTCTATTTAAGTGCTTTAGAAAAATTTGTTTCAACATTTATTAATAATAAAGATATAAGTGCAGATTCTAAATTAAAACCTTTAATTACAAATAATTTTGATTTTGATTTAGTTTACAAAATGACTTTAAACGCTTCAAAAACAAGTCAAATATTTTCAATAATCAATTTACCTTCTTCATTAATGAATCCTTTAATTGCTTTATCATTTCCTCAAATTTTACTTAGTTATTTATTAAGCAATAACCCTAATGAAGGTAATGCAGGATTTATAGTTAGAAAACTATTTTCTAATTTAACAAATATGAATGCAGAAGAAATTAGAAGTATGCTTCTTCCTTTATTTGATAAATTCTTGCCTGATGATTTAAAAATTGAAAATAAATCTGATGCAAATATTGTTATTGATTTGTCTTGATTTAATTATTTAATCACAAATAAATTAAGACCTAACAATGAAGATTTAGAATTTTATGGACTTAATTTAACTAAAACTTTTAAAGATGTTTTATATAAAATTATTCAACCTATCTCAATTTACAATTTAATTTCTTATACTGATGCTGGATCTTATTTAGCAAAAGTAAATTATGGTTATTTAAATAAAAACAATAAAGAAGTTTATAAAGGTGATTTATCTAAATATTTAAAATCGCCTTTAGAAATGCAAAGATTCGTTGATTCTCTCGATGCTAAGTATAAAGTTAGAATAAATACTATCGAATATGTAATTATTGGAGTAGATACAACTGCTGATTATTTATATCCTGCAATTAATGAATCTAACTTGCAAGTTGATACAAAAACTCAAGCTTTACTTTATGTTAATCAAAAAGGTTTTGATAGAATTTATTCAGCTTACCCTACATTTGCTTTAAAAGAATATGTATTGGTAAAAGCCCCTTCAAAACTAACAAAAAGCGGAAAAGAAATTTATCAAATTGGAAAAAGCCCTAACGATTTAAAAAATATATTCAATAAAATTATTTCGAGTGTATCTTCATCGAACAGTCAAAAAGTTTATTTAAATAATGAAGTTGATTATTTAAATCCTGAACGTTCAATTAGAGTTACAACCACAGCCAAATTAATTTCAACAATTAAGTCTGTTACATTTTATGCAGTCTTTATTCTAATTATTTTAGTAGCATTTATTGTTTACTTTATTGTTAAAAGATATATCGAAGATAGAAATAAAGTTATTGGTATTTTATTGGCACAAGGATATACAACAAAAGAAATAGCTATTTCATTTTGTGCATTTGGATGAATTCCAACTTTAATAGGTACTATATTTGGATATATTACAGGTCTTCTATTACAAAGCCCAACGATGAAAATATTCTCGATATATTGGACGCTAGAAAACAAAATTATCTCGTTCTCACTTCCAACTTTATTATTTACAATTATTGTTCCTTTTGTCTTAATTAGTTTATTAATCTTTTTAATTACTTGATTTTCTGTTAGAAAAAAACCAACTGAACTTATGAGTGGTCTTGTCGAAGTGTCAATTGGAAACTTTTCACAAAAAATTATGTCAATCTTTAGACGTTCAACTATTAAGTTCAAATATATTATTTCTACTGCTATTAATAATTTCTGAAAATTCATTTCATTATTACTTGCATTCTCAACAACTTCTTTAATCACGATGTTATTTATGTCAACTGGTAATGTCTTTAATAAATCAATTAATCAAACATATGAAAATAGAAATTATAGATATAAACTTGATTTAGAAACCCCAACAACTGAAGGTGGGCCATTTGTTACATATAACAAAAATGATTTAAGCAAGTATTTATATGTTCCTAATGATTTGTCTGGTGGTGGTTCTTCTTCAACAGGATCACAATTGGATTATCAAAACCCTAACTTTTTTAGACCAGGATATAATTTTAATACAGATGTAAAAGTTAATAAATTTGATCCAGTTGTTTTAACTAAATCATCACTTGATTTATTGCTTGATATGTCAGTTTCTCTTAGTCCATGAGATATAACTTACGCAAACATGCCAGAAACTCAACGTGCTAGAGTTACTGAAATATTTAAGCGTGTATCAAAAGCAATGGAACAAACTCAAAACTTAGTTCCTTGTCATTGATCAGTTGCGGCACCTGGGTATATGTCAGTTAAAGATATAAATAAATATTATGCCGATCAAAAAGCTGGCTTACCTGAAGATTTGTCTAATCGTCAAAGTTTCTTTGCCTTTACTACTGTTGGCTCCGGCTCTAGTTCTGATGGGTTGCCTAAATTTAAATTAGTTGAATGAAATCCTGAAACTGGATCATATGCAAAACCAGTTTTAGTATCTACTTCTAAATATCGTATTCAATATAGAAATTTCCTAACCGAAGCTTATAAAAAAATAAATCTTAAAGACTTCTTTGTTTCATTTGGCGGTATTTATTGAAATGATTCAACTAATGAAAAATATACTTATGCAGATGTTGGTATAGGATTTTATACAAAAAAATCTAAAGAAGAAAAAAATAAAGATTATAAAATTTATGGATACCAAAAAGATAGTAAATTTATTAAAATTTATTCTGAAGATGGCAAAAACTTAACACAAGCTTTAGAAAATTACAATTGAGATGAAAATAAAGAAATTCCTTTAGTAGTAAATCATGTTACTTCAAAAATTTTAGGAATTAGTGAAGGAAGCATATTAAATGCTAATATTAAAAATCATGTTAATAGATTTTTATATAGAGCATTGGGTAAAGATAGTCCAAAAGTAAATTATAAATTTAAAATCATTGGTGTTTCTAACACTTATATAAATAATGAATTTATTACAAGAAAAGATATACTAGACAAAATTTTAGGATTTGATAGTTTAACTAGAAGATTATGCGAAGCTAAAAAAGATGAACTAGATGCTATTAAAAATATCTCTGATCCTAAAGATTACAAGAAAATTGAAGAAAACTTTATTAAACAATATGAAGCCTTCAATGGAATTTTATCTAATGATGAAACTCCTGTTCAAACAATTGATACATTAACAACTTATTCTCCTTTAGGATATTGAGGAGCATCTGCTACATTTGATGTAGATGGTAGTGATAATTTTGTAATTTGAGATTTCTTCAAGAGAATATTCTTATCGGACGGTTCTAAGTTTACTTCAGCATATGAACATATGGTTAAGAGCTATAATGAATATGATAAATCTAACTTAGACTACAAAGAAACCTTATTAAGAAAATTAAAAATAACTAATGATCAATTTAATGAAATGCTTCATACTAAAAATCCAAGTGCTGAATATGTAAAATTAGCAAGAGATGTTTTAAATGAATTCTTTGGAATTGATTCACAAGCTATATATGGTAAAAACATTATGTATGGTGCTTCATTTAATGTGGACAGTAAAGATATAGAAGTTGGATTTATTAGTGGAATATCGCAAACTACAAATACAATTCTTTCAGCATTTATTGTTTTATCATTTGCTATATCAATTATTATTCTTGTTGTAATTACACATATTATGATTACTTCGTCACAAAGATCAATAGCTATATTCTCAATTTTAGGATATAGCAATAAAGAAAAAGTATTCTTATTCTTCTTTAACTTTATACCTATTATTGTTCTAGCTTGTTTATTTATGATTCCAGTAACTTATGGATTTATAACAGTTCTAAATAAATTTATGATGGCAACTAGTCAAATAGTTCTTCCAATTAAATTATATGTTTCAACAGTTCTTTTATCTCTTGCAGTTTGTTTATCAATATTTACAATAACATCAATTATTACTTGAAACTCAATAAACAAAGCAAAAGCAATCGACGTCTTGAAAGGAAAATAACATGGATAAAAAAATTAAAAACAAAAGCACTCCAACCAAAAATACCGAAGAAGTGAAAAAAACTACTAGAGTAGCTAAAACAAAAAAATCTTCTTCTAATGAAAAAGAGAAAATCGTTTTAGACATTAATAGTGAAATTTCAAAAGGATTGTCACCAATTAAACTTGCAAAAGCAGATAAACCCTTTACAATTAAAGATGAAGATGACAATAATGTTAAAGTTTTAGATAACAAAACTTTAAAAAAATTTAAAAAAGCCAATAATAAAGCTTGAAAAAAAGATGGTAGAGAACATCTTAAAAATCAAGAAGGTTTAATTGTTGAAGTTGAAGATGTGCATAAAACATATCTTTCAGGAAATATAGCTACTGAAGTTTTAAAAGGTGTTAGTTTTTCAATTAAGGCCGGAGAAATTGCAATTCTTTATGGAAAATCTGGTTCAGGTAAATCTACCTTATTAAATATAATAAGTGCTTTAGATAGACCAACTAGTGGTAAAGTTATTGTTAATAATGTTAGTCTTCCTTATATGTCTAATGAAAAACAAACTTTATTTAGAAGAAAAAATATTTCATTTATTTTCCAAAACTATAATTTACTTCAAAACTTAAATAGTTTTGATAATGTTGAAACAGGTTCTTATTTGCAACCCGTAAAAGAAAAAAGATTAAATCTCAAAAAATTATTCCGTGATTTTGAACTTACTGAATGTATGTATAAATATCCTTCGCAAATGTCAGGTGGTCAACAACAAAGAGTTTCTATTCTTCGTGCTTTAGCTAAAAATAGTCCTATTATTGTGGCAGACGAACCAACAGGTGCACTTGATGAAAAAACTTCAAAGATAGTTTTAAAAATACTACAACAAATTAATAAAGAATATGGTGCTACTATAATAATAGTTTCACATGACCCAAGTGTTGCAGAAGTTGCGGATAAAGTTATTTATCTAGAAAATGGACACATTCGTGAAATCATTCAACAAGAACGTAAATGATTAATTGATAAAAATTCTTCAGAAAATTCAAACGAATAATTTACAGATAATAAAATATGGCTCTAATTATTGGCCATATTGCTACATTGTAACATGAAGTGCAACACTTGACAAATTTGTTAAAGTTGTTGCACTTTTTTATAAAATAAAATTGAAGGGATATTTTTCCCTTCAATATAACTCTTGTGCATTGCTTAAAAAAAGAGGTTACAATATGAATTATACACACATTAATTATGAAGAGAGAGTTTTAATTGAACATTATTTTAATTTAAATTATTCAATTAATAAAATCGCTAAAGAAATTAATAGATCTGCTTCTACTATTTCTAGGGAATTAAAAAGAAACTTTGATAGCAACATAATGAATTACAATTCGAACTCTGCAAGTCAATTAGCACGCAAAAGAAGATATCATCG
>NZ_ATUH01000015.1 GCF_000420105.1 Metamycoplasma orale ATCC 23714 | reverse complement strand
CTATTTCATTTGCTTCTTTTTTCTTTTTTAAATTTGAATTGCATAAAAATGAACCCCTTTCCAAAAAGTCCGGAATTTGGGGTTCACTCTATTTTTAGTTTTTAGTCATATTTTTATTATATTCTTCAATATCTTTAATGTGAAATGATTTAAGCATTGCAATATCTGCTTCAATTTTATCTAGTCTCGGATTAATTTCATTCATTATTTCTTCTTTTAATTTTTTACCAAATTTATCTGCAAAAGCTGGAAGTATATCATTTTCCATTATGTATTTAAAACTTGAAAGAATTTTAATAGTAAATTTTTCTTCATCAAAAGGTTTCTTTGTTGACATATCTTCTTTAAAATTCCTTTCATTACATAAAGCACACATGTAAAAAGTTTCTCTATCTTTCTTAAATACTAATTCTTTGTATTCAATGTCTTTAAATTGTGAAATAACTAAAAGAAATTCTTTTTTGGTGACCTTTCTTTTATTATATCACCGAGATTTTTGTTTGGTTTCTTTTTGTGATTTTTATTTTCTTCTGAGTTCATTTTTCTCTCCTACAAATATTTTCATGCTAATTAAGAAAAATATTTTAACTTTGAGACTTTTAAAATTGCCTTCTTATATATTTCATATATAAGAAGAAAAAAATAAAAGTCCCAACTTTAAGATATAAAAAAAGTAAGTACTATACATGTACTTACTAGTTATTTAATTATTAGAAATATTTTTAAAGTAAATATCATCAAGTTTTTGTTTAAATTGTTCAGCTTTAATTATTTCTAAATTATTTTTAATTATTAAATTCAATATTTGATTTCATTCATTGGCTTCACAATTAATATAAAGTATATTATTTTGTTCTTTAAAATTAGTTGTTTTAAAATTTTCTTTTAATATTTTTAGTGCTTCTGAATTATTATTAGTGGTTAATAAATAGTTAAAGTCTTGTTTTTCTTTTAGTTTGGATAATGCATCTGAAGTTATTATTGTACCTTTTTCAATGATAGTTATACTATCAACATATTGTTCTAGTTCTGCTAATATGTGTGAAGAAATAAATATAGTTTTTCCTTCGTTATTCAATTTTTTTAATGTATCAAATAAATTTTTACGTGCAATAGGATCAAGGTTTGCTGCAGGTTCATCTAAAATTAAAATTTCTGGCTCACTAATTAATGCTTGAATTAAAAGAATTTTTTTCTTTTGGCCAGAAGATAAATTATTTCCGTTTTTTGTACGTAATTCATCTGAAATTTCAAAATAATCTAATCATTTTTGAACTATTTCTTTAGCATTTTTTTCTGGTATATTAGAAAATCTAGCCATAAGTTCTAAATATTCTATTACATTTATTTTTTTAGGAAATGTAGCTATTTCTGGAATGTAACCTATAAATTTTCTTGATTGTTTTACATCTCTATTGCTTATTCCATTTATTAAAATATTTCCAGTAAAATCGGGATAAAAACCCAATAGGCATCTAAATGTTGTAGTTTTACCAGCTCCATTAGAACCTATAAAACCATGAAATTCACCTTTTTTAACTTCAAAATTTAAATTCTTAAGAATTTTATTGTTGTTAAAATTTTTACTTAATTTTTCAAATTTTAAAGCTATGTTTGTTTTTTCAAAATTATTGTTTTGATTTTCCATTTTCGCTCCTATGCATTAAACGATTGTTTATCAAATAATTTTTTACCAACAAATATTGACATAAGTGCAAAGCCTATAAAAATAATTACAGTAATATATCAAGGATAATAATTAACTGATATATATTCTTTTATTTCACTAAGTGTGTCTTTATTGTCAATATCAATTAGATTGTAAAATTCCATTACAACCTGATTAACCTTACTATTTAATACAACCTTACTATCTAAATAATAAAGAATGCCTAAAAGATTTTTAGAAATTTCTTTATCTTTTGAAGATAAAATATTTTTAATTAAATTTGCCATAGCAATAACGCTAATTCTGTCTAAATTTCTTTTAAATGTGTCACTATTAGTTAATTTAGAAACTTCTTGGAAAAATTCTATAGGTTTCTTTTCTCTAAACTTTTCGGATACTACTTTAAATTGTTCATCTCAATCATTAATCCTATCCCAATAAGCAGGGGCATATTTTTTCTTAAGTTGAGCAATAAAGTTTTTATATTTATCTGAATTTTCGTCTAAATCAAATTTAATTAGTGGGAACAATTTGTTAACAACGGCAGTCGTTACCCTATCAATATAGTCTTTAATAAAACTTGAAATTTCATCGCCAAAAATTGGATAAGGATCATTATTAGGGTTATTTTTTATGTGTTCTTCCAATTTAGTAGATAAATTTTTGATTTTAGTTAGTTCATTATTTGTAAAATTAAAAATCTCTAAGTTTTCTATATATTGTTTTTTATTTGTAAATGATTCAAAGAAAAAAGGTTCATGTGTTCTAAGCGCATTTTCAATTGCTGCACTTTCGTCTAAATCAAATGATATATTTTTAAATAATTGTGAAGCGACCACATATGCTTCATTTCAATAAAAATATTTAATATCTAATAAATTATTTAATGACATTTTAGGAATATTATTAGGATCATAACTAAAACTATATACACTTAAAAAGTTTTTTAGTAAATGTTCTCTAATTTTTTTATCATTAAGTTTTCTTGGATAATATAAAGTTGATCCTTGACTAAATCTTTCAGATTCAAAATCATCTTTTCCTAAGCCTATGAGTTTATTAAATAAATTATTATTTAATTGCTTAATGTCAAAAATAGAAGATATAGTTCCAATAGATAACTTTAAATTATCTAAATTACTATTAACGTCATTTTTGTTTATAAAAATTAAATTTTTTACTCTATTTTCTTGATTACTATTTGATTCTACAATGTCATCATTTATTTTTTTGCTTGCAAAATCATAACCTGATATTTGTCTTTGAACAACTACTTGGTTAACAATATTAAATACAACTCCTACGCCAATAAAACTTCCCAATATTAAACCGCTAGTACTTTTTGGGCCTAATTTTGCTGAACATGCAGCAGTAATAGAACTAAATAATAAAACAAACAATAAAGAATATAGAATATAAGCTCCAAGATTTTTTAAAATTATTAAAAATTTTTGATAGTTTGTTGTTTTTATTTGAGCAACGATTCCTACTGAAACACAGAAAATACCTATATATGCAAAAAATGTATAAATTAATGAAAATACCATTGAAATTAATAAATTAGTGTAATACATTCTTTTTCTTGAAATTGGTTTTGAATATAAAACATAATCGATATTATTTGTTTTTGCAAAGTGAAATACTTTAGAAGTCATAATAACTGTAAATATTGGAATCATTAAACCTAAAATAGTAAATAATGAGTACAAAAAGAAGTTATATGCAAACCTATAATTTATTTGATCATAACCAAATAAAAACCCTAATATTCCTGTTATTAAAATAGTACATGCTATTAGTACATAATGTCAAGCACTTCTTTTTAAGTATAGCCAATGCATTTTAAAAAAAGCTTTAGTCATTTTTGTTCCTTATTATAATTTATATATATAAATTATAATGCATATTTGCATTTAAAGGGTAATAAATAAAAATAAACTACTTTTGAATTAGCGTTTATTTCATTTACAAATTATTCTTTTATAACTTCAATTTCATTTATATCTTTTTGAGGCTCGCCATCAATTTGAACATATGTTTTTTCATCTGATGTTATTTTTATATGTTTGCCTTCAAAAAAATGCACTGCTTTTACTTTTGAGTGATTACCTGTATAAATTAAAGGAAATAGCATAAATAATTTAAATTTATTAATATCATTAATGATTATTGCTTGTAATTTTTCGCCTTTAAAATCAGCTTTTGGTGCTATTTTCATTCCACCACCATAATATTTACCATTCATAATTGAAGCAAACCAACACTTTTTAAGTTCATGTTTTTTACCATCGACTTCAATGGTTAATTTTTCAAGTGGTTTAAATTCCATAAAAGACTTTAATGTAATTTTAAAAAATGACTGTTTATTATTCTTATTTCTTTGTTCTTCAACATTTTTGCAAATATATCCATCTAAGCCAATTCCTATTCCATTTAAAAATGTTTTTTCATTATTATTAACTTTGCAAATTGGCAAGTTTTTTAAAAAAGGATTTATTAAAAAATATTTATTATTAATATTTTCTACTGGGTATCCACTATGAATTATGTTTCTTAAAAAATCATTTCCAGTTCCAGCTTTAACTGCATAAATTTTTGGTAGTTTATCTAAATATTTTTTATATTTATTAATCAAACTAGTTAATGTTCCATCTCCACCAACAATTAAGATTTTATCTTTTTCTTTGTTTATTTTAGCAAGTCTTTCTTCAATTGAATCAAGTTTAGTTATATCTTTTACCCTTATATCACCGTCTTTAAAAGTTTTTATTGCGCTAGCTAAAACTTTAAATATTTTTTCTTTGTTTTTTCCTATTTTTGAATTTGAATTGTAGAGTAAAAATAACATTTTATTTCCTTTTTTGAATTATATTTGCTAATTTCTAATAATTTTACATTAAAAATAGCCTAAATAAAATATAATGTAAAAAATATGGATAAAAATAAAATACGTAATTTTGCTATTATTGCTCACATCGATCATGGTAAGTCAACTCTTGCTGATCGTATTTTAGAATTTACCAATACTGTTTCTATGCGTGATAGTAAACCTCAAATGTTAGATACAATGGATCTTGAACAAGAAAGAGGAATTACAATAAAATTAAATGCTATACAAATAAAATATAAAGATTATGTATTTCATTTAATTGATACTCCAGGCCATGTTGACTTTACTTATGAAGTTAGTAGAAGTTTAGCAGCTTGCGAAGGTGCACTTTTATTAGTTGATGCAACGCAAGGCATTCAAGCCCAAACATTAGCTAATGTATATTTAGCACTTGAACATAATTTAGAAATTGTTCCAATTATTAATAAAATTGATCTTCCAGCTTCTGATCCTGAAAGAGTAAAAGAAGAAATTGAAAATGTAATTGGCATAGATGCTAGTGATGCAATTTTAATATCTGCTAAAACAGGAAAAAATATTGATCAAGTAATAGATGCAATAATCAAAAGAATTCCAGCACCAAAAGAATGCGATAATGAAAAACCTTTAGAAGCGCTCATCTTTGATAGTTATTTTGATAATTATCGTGGTGTTGTTATTTTGGTTAGATTATTTAATGGTTCTGTTAAAACTGGCGATGAAATTTATTTCATGCAATCAAAAAAAGTTTACCAAGTTACAGAACTTGGGGTTAAAAGTCCGCATGAAGTTAAGAAAGACATATTAGAAGCTGGCGAAGTTGGATGAATTAGTGCCTCAATAAGAGATATTAAAGATATTAATATTGGAGACACTGTAACTTTAAATAATAATAAAGTAGCTTATCCTTTGCCTGGGTATAAAAAATTAAAACCAGTTGTTTATACTGGATTTTACCCTGTGGACACTAGAGACTATAATGATTTAAAAGATGCACTTGAAAAAATTAGTTTATCAGATTCATCTATAGTTTGAGAACCTGAAACTTCTAAAGCCTTAGGTTTTGGATTTAGAATTGGTTTTCTCGGGCTTTTACATATGGATGTTTTGCAAGAAAGACTTGAACGTGAATTTAATTTAGATATTATTGCAACAGCGCCCTCTGTAGAATTTGTTTTAACACTAACTAACGGTGATATACAATATATAACAAACCCTTCTCTTTTTCCGGATAGATCTTTAATTAAGATGATTGAAGAGCCTTATATTAAAGCAAGTATATTTTTAACTGAAGAATATTTAGGCTCAATTATGGAATTATGTCAACAAAAACGTGGCAAGTATATTGACATAGAATATCTAGATTCAACGAGAAGAAAATTGATTTATGAACTCCCTTTAAACGAAACTATTTTTGATTTCTTTGATTTAATGAAATCTTATTCTAAAGGATATGCATCCTTTGAATATGATTATATAGGACTTAGAGAAAGCGATTTAGTTAAAGTAGATATTATGCTAAATGGCGAAAAAATTGATGCACTTGCTATGATAGTTCATCGTGATAGCGCTTATAATAAAAGTCGAGAATTAACAGAAAAGTTAAAAGAAGTTATTCCTAGACAAAATTTCGAAATTCCTGTTCAAGCTGCAATTGGTGGTAAAATTATAGCTAGGGAAACAATCAAAGCATATCGTAAAGATGTTACAGCTAAACTTTATGGAGGAGACGTTACTAGACGTCAAAAGCTTTTGAAGAAACAAAAAATCGGAAAAAAGAGAATGAAATCTATCGGTACAGTTGAAGTTCCACAAGAAGCATTTCTTGCGATTTTAAAAACTAATACAACAAAGAAGGAGTAATAAATGAGCTTAAAACCAATAATTAATAGTGGACAAAACGATGGCAACAATACTCAAAGTTTTACAACCGAGTCAATTGCTAATCGTATGTTATATGATACTTTGCAAACTAGAGCCTTAGTAAATAAAGGTAAAAAAGTTATTAAAGATCCTTATGGAATTATTCCAAATGGAATCTATAAAGTATTTAAATTAGAAAAAAATGTTAAATTAGCTTCAATAGTTACGTGTTTAGTTTTCTTCTTTTTAAGTCTAATTGCAACTATTCTTTTTGCAACAACACCACAACTTTTTTTATCTAATACTTCTGGTCAAAAAATAAAATGAGGCTGATATATCATACCTAGCGTGATTATGCTACTAAGTGCATATACAACCATTATAGAATTAATAGAATTAATTGGAATTTCAAAGAGTGTGGTTGTATATCGTGATAGTATAAAAATGGGCGCCATTTCTACGCCGCCATTTATTACCTTGCTTTATAGAAAACTGATTTTAAAACAAGTTAGAAGAACTTGATTAGTAATTGCAATTTTATTTTATGTTGGTTTGTTCACTTTAACATTTTGGGCTTTAAAAGATGTTAAGTGAAGACAATTAGATTTTAAAACTTGAATACATTCTTCATTTCCTAATCCTAATTTAGTTGTTTATATTTTATGTGGCCTTATGTCTGTAGTGCTTATTTCTTATATAGCATTTACAATATTTAGAAAAAAAAGAACAATTGATATTCAATCATTTTTTGGTACAGAAGTTATGGATTATAATGAACTTCAAGAAAAGAAATCTAAAGCTCATAGATTTTATGCAAAAATATTTTTCTTAAGTATTTTATTATTATTACTTTTACCATTTATAATATATATAATTGTTAAAAAGATTAGAAGGAGTAAATAATGCCTGGATGAGGAATTGCATTATTAGTAATATTACCTATATTAGCTGCTATTGGTGGCTTTATTGGGGGGTTATTCTTTACAAAGAAAAAATATGAAAAACAATTAAAAGAAAACCCACCTATTACTGAAAAACAAATTCGTGTTATGTTTGAACAAATGGGAAGAAAAGCTTCAGAAGCCCAAATCAAACAAGTTATGCGTTCAATGAAAAATGCAAAATAGTTAGTATTTAAAAAGTACTAACTTTTTTATTTTTAATCTATATAATTTACAATGTTATGAAACTTATAGAATATATTAGAACAGTTAATGACTTTCCTGAAAAGGGTGTTAAGTTTAAAGATATCTCACTTTTATTAGCAAATGGAAAAGCGCTAAACTATACAATTAATAAAATGGCTAAATTAGCAAAAGACGCTGATATTATTGTTGGGCCTGACGCTAGAGGGTTTTTGTTTGGTACTCCTGTTGCTGCTAAATTAAAGAAACCATTTATTATGGTCAGAAAAAAAGGCAAACTTCCTGGCGAAGTAATTAGTTATGATTATGGTCTTGAATATGGTAAAAATGTTTTAGAAATTCAAAAAGGAATAACTAAGCCTGGCCAAAAAGCTATAATTATTGATGATGTATTAGCAACCGGAGGAACTTTAGAAGTTATTACAAGACTTTTAGCAGCTGAAGGCGTAAATGTTCTTGGTGTTATTGTATTAATGGAATTAAAGAGTTTTAATGGTAGATCAAAACTTAACACTAAAGTAAATAGTTTAATTCAAGTTGATGATTAATAAAATTAGAAGCAATGTTTTTAAACATTGTTTTTTATTATTTAAGACTTAAATTAATTAAGTTATAATATTAACTAATTAATAAATATTGTAGGAGACAAAAATGAAAAAATTAAATCAAGCATTTATATTAATGCCTTTATTTGGTTCAATATTATCAATGAGTTCGATATTAGTTTCATGTAAATATAGCTTAGGATATAGTGAAAATCAAATTAAAAAGAATGAGCAACTTAATGCTACAGAAGCGATAAGCGAAGAAAATATTAGTAATGCTAATAATATTGTTGATGTGGCTAATTTGGCAGAAATTAACTTATTTTATTCGACTTATGGTGTGCAAACATACAACAACATGGTGAGACTTGCTATGCTTGCAAATTCTGAAGTACATTTTATTAAAAATACATTTGTACCATTTCAAAATAAATTAGATACAACTTATTTTATAAACTTTTTAAGAAATGATAAAAAAGTCGATGAAGATAAAAATAATAAATTAATTGAAAGATTAAATAAGGAACTTGATAAGTTAAAAACTAATAATGTTGATAAAAATCAAATTGCAAAATTAGAAAAAGAAATAAAAGAATTAAAAGAAGCACCTTATAAAAATTCATCTGTTATTGAAATTGGTTCATTTAGTAATATTGTAAAAGCATATAATGCTTTTGAATATATTATTAAAAATAATTTAAATAAAAAAATTAATATTTGAGTTAATTCAGACCATTTTTGTGATCATCCTCAATTTTTCAATTTTTTAGGATATAAAAATGTAACAATTCATGGTCTTGAAGATTCTGAAATAATGAACCATTATTATTTTGAAGGTGATAGCGGTTATAAAAATGAATTTTTAAAATATTATAATAAATCTAATGGCGAAATAAATTTAGTGCCAAGTGGTTACAATAAATTCAATCAATATACAGCATCAACAAAATTTAAAAAAGTTTCAATATGATGAACAGATGAAACATATTTACCTAAATGACAAGAAATAGGTGCTAAAAGAATGTATTTATATGATAAGAAAGATAAAATCAAATCTGTTATTCAAAATAAAGTTTTTGAAGCTAGAGATAAAAATAATAAAAGACTTTTTGCTCATTGACCAAAAGTAATTGGAATGAATTGAGAAACTGAAAGAGATAAAGTTTTAGAAAAACAAAAGAATGGAAAACAATCTTTAATCTTTTTAGGCGACACAAGAGTATCAGTTGAAAAAGATATGATCGCATATATAATTGAAAATTACCAAGATACTTATAATATTTATTACAAAGGACATCCAGGACATAACGATAATAACTCATTTATTGAATCAGTTATAAACCAAGGAGAAGAAATTGGATATAAAGATTTATTAACAAATGAATTAAAGAAAACTAAAATTAAAAAAGGAAATGAAATTGTAGTTTTAGAAAGTCAAATATCTTCAGAAGAATTAACTACTTATCATGCCTTAGAAACTAATGGTTTACATTTTGATAAATTTGCAAGCTCAGGATTTTTCTCTAATGCTTTACTAGGTATTGAAAATGGATATAATACTTTAGATGATTTAATTTTTGTTTATAACAAAGATAAGGCTACTTCGCAAGAAACTTTTTATGTAGAAGGTATTACTAATAATTTTAATGATGTACATAATTATTGAGAAAATCTTTTAATGGATCAACTTATTAAAAATTATATTAAGATAACTATTAAAGACGAATTTGCTTCAGTAGATAAAAGTCTTTTAACTGCAAACTCATTTAATATTACTATTTTAGATAAAAGTTTAGAAGATGGCCTAAGTTTTAGAGGCTACAGTCTTATTAGTGAACCACCTAAAAAACCTATAAGTTATAATTCTACTGATTTTACTGTTAAGTTTTCTATTAAAGGAAAATATGGAACAATAAAAGAAGTTTCCAAGAAAATCGAATAATAAAAAACATAAAACAAAAATAGCCTCGTGGCTATTTTTGTTTTACTAATTATTACATCTTGGTTAAAATATCTAAGTCCATTAATTTCATTGCATTTTCTAAAACAATTTTAGTTGCATTAACAAGTGCTAAATAACTTTGTTCATTTTTATCACCTAAAACTTTTACATTTGAATAAAATGAATTAAATGTATTAGCTAATTTAAGTAAGTATGGAGGAAGTAAATTCACTTTATAGTTTTTTGTAATTGTTTGAATTAATTCAGGATATTCAATTAATTCATTGACTAATTTTTGAGCATATTCATTATCTAAATTAGTTGCTTCAAATTTTTTAACATTAGCTTTTTCAAGTAATTGATAGCATCTTGCATATGCATATTTAATAATAAACAAAGGATTAGTTTCATCAGACTTAGTAACTTTAGCAATATCAAAATCAATTTTTGAATTGTATGAACGTTCAATTAAAAAGAAACGTATTGCATCTTTTCCAACTAAATCTAGTAATTCTCTTAATGTTAAAGAAGTACCTAAACGTTTAGACATTTTAACTTCTTTTCCATTTTTAATAACTCTTAATAATTGGAATAAAATTATTTCAATTTGATCACGACGATAACCTAAATCTTCAAATGAAAATTTAACACGTTCAACATATCCAGAGTGATCAGCACCTCAAACATCAATTATTTTTCCATGTTTTGGGTCATTTAATTGTTCGAATTTTTGAGCATGGTAAGCAATATCGGCGCATAAATATGTAGAGTCTCCATTTGATTTAATGATTACTCTATCTTTATCATCTTTGCCACCTTTAGTACTTGCTAATCAAGTTGCGCCATCTTTAACATATGTTGTCTTTAATTTTTTAATTGTAGGTCAAACCAAATTTTGTTCATATTGTTTTGTTTCTGAGGTATATAAATCAAATCAAACACCAAAACGTTCTAAATCTTTTTCAATATTTTTTAGAGCAATTTCTCTACCAAATTTTCTAAAGAATTTTTTAATTTCATCAGTATATTCAACGTTTTTATATTTATCTTTGTATTGCTTGTAAAATTCATCAGCAAATTCAATAATGTCTCCACCACGGTATGATTCTTCAGGCATTTCAAATTTTTTGTTAAATTTTTGTTGGTATCTAGCAAAAATTGATGCAGCTAAATTATCCATTTGATGTCCGTAATCATTAACTAAATATTCTCTAATTACTTTGTGACCTGCTTTTTCTAAAACATTGCAAAGAGTTGCACCTATTGCAGCGTTTCTTGCATGCCCTATATGTAAATATCCAGTTGGGTTAGCACTAACAAACTCAACGTTTATTGCGCCTAAACTATTCTTTTTTCCACTCCCATAGTTTTCTTTTAATGTATTAATGTTATTAACAACTTCTGCAAAAACATTATTTGTAACTCAAAAGTTAATAAAACCAGGTTTTACAATATCAATTTTATTAATAAAATTGTTTTTCTTAAGATCAATGTTTTTTACAATTAATTCAGCAATTTCCATTGCAGGTTTGCCAGCTTCTTTTTGTAAAGTTAATGCAATATTGGTAGCATAATCACCATGATCTTTTGCTTCAGTTAAAACAACATTTTTTGTTAATTTAATTTTTTTAAGAGCTTCATTTAATGAAGCAATAATTTTATCTTTAATTGTATTCATAACTATTTAATTATAAATTATTTTTACCCTTTTTATGCTAAAATGGTAAATATGAAAAGATATTACTTGTGTGGTCCAACCGTTTATAACAAACCTCATATTGGAAATTATCGTCCAATAATGACTTTTGATATATTAATTAGAGCTAAAAGATTTTTGGGTGAAGAAATATATTTCTTGCATAATATTACAGATATAGATGACAAAATAATAAACAAAGCTCTTGAAGAAAATAAAACTGAAAAAGAAATTGCTAAATATTATGAAGAGTATTATTTATCTTTATTTAAAGTTTTAAATATTGCTATGCCAACTAAGTTAGTTAGAGTTACTGAACATTTAAATGATATGTATGAATATATTCAAAAAATGTTAGACAATGGCTCTGCCTATAAAATAGGTACTAATGTTTATTTTGATGTTAAAAAATATGAAAATGAATATGGAAAAGTAAGTAATCAAGTGCTAGCAAATCTTGTTAAAGATAGTGAAGACTCAAAAAACAAAAAATATTTTGCAGATTTTGCTCTTTGAAAAGATACAGAAGTTGGTGTTAAATATGATTCCCCATTTGGAAAAGGAAGACCTGGATGACATACTGAATGTTCATGCTTTATTAATAAGTATTTTAAAGGTGAAACATTAGATGTTCATGGTGGAGGAATTGATTTAATTTTTCCACATCATGAAAATGAAAACATTCAACATTTTGCAATAAATAAAAAACCAATTGCTAATACATGATTACATTTTGGAACAATTAATTACAATAATGAAAAAATGTCTAAATCATTAGGAAACATCATAAATTTTGATACGTATTTAGAAAAATATTTGCCTGATAGTTATAGACTTTTAATGCTTACAGTATCATACTCAAAGCCAATTTCTGTTACTGATACATTGTTAGAATCAATAAATTCACAACTTAAAAAATTTATTTCTTTATACAATAAAGTTCAACTCGAAAATATAAAGCAAGAAATAGACTTAAATATAATTAACGAAATATTAAACAACGTTTCAAACTTAGATTTTGCCATTGCTTATAAAAAAATTTTAAATTTATTTAAAGATAAAAACAAAAGTTCAACTTTCTTTAAATTATTAGAAATTTTAGGTTTTGTTTTTATAAATAACAAAATTTCTCAAGAAGATAAAACCTTATATTTAAATTGAAAAAAATTAGTTAATGATAAAAAATATGATGAAGCTGATAAAATAAGAAATAAGTTAATTGAAAAAGGAATATTGTAATAAAGCAAAGGAAATAACATGTCTAAATATATATATGGAAAAAATTCTGTTATGGATGCTTTGAATAATCATTTTCCAATTAAAAAATTATTTATTCAAAATAATTTATCCTTTAAACAAAAACTAAATTTTAAAAATATTTCTTATATTACTTTACAAGAAATGAATAAATTAGTTAAAGGCAATCATCAAGGTTTTATTGCTGAAATTGAAGAATATAAATATTTTGATATTGGAACTATTATTAAAGATAAGGCTTCGCAAGTTTTGGTTTTAGATCATATTCAAGATCCACAAAATTTTGGTGCTATATTAAGATCAGCTAATGCATTTAATTTTAATTATATTATTATTCCTAAAGATAGAGCTTGTGATGTAACTCCAACAGTTTTAAAAACTTCATCTGGCGGATTTAACGGATTAAAAATAATTAAAGTTTCAAGTTTACTAGAGGCAATTAATTTTCTTAAAGAAAACGGATTTTGAGTTTATTCTTCAGCTTTAAATAACAATGCCAAAAAATTAGATGATTTAAATAACTTTGCTTTACCAATATGTTTAATAGTTGGTAATGAAGAAAAAGGTATTTCATCGACACTTTTAAAAAATAGTGATGAAGTAATTTATATTGAACAATTTGGAACTGTACAATCATTAAATGTTTCAGTAGCTTCGGCTATTTTAATGCATAAAATTAAAACTACAATTAATAAAAAATAAATTAAAAAGCGTAATCTCTATTTAAATGGTTACGCTTTTATTTTAATAAAAATTAACAGTATTTTTCTGGGTGTTCTTTTTTCATTTTAGCAATGAATTCTTTTTTATCTAATTTACCATATTTTTTCATTAGTTCGCAACATTCGTTGTATTCTTTTTCAGCTCAATCAATGTTTTCAAAACCTGATACTTTAGTGATATCTTTTCTTTTAAAATTTTTATATGTGCTAAAAAAGTTTTGAACACTTTGCAATCACATCGGATCAACATCATTTAATGTCTTAATATGATCAAGTCTATAATCATCAGCGTGTACAACAATTAATTTGGTATCTGTTTCACCATCATCAATCATTTTCATTGCGCCAATTACACGACCATTTAAAGCTGTTCCTGGTAAAAATTCTTCGCTTGAATATACTAATGCATCTAATTCATCGCCATCCCAATCAAGAGCTTCTTTGATAAATCCATAATTAGCTGGATATTTAAAATCTCCTCTTAAAATTCTATCTACTTTAATTTTTCCGGTTTTACGGTCATATTCATATTTAATATTTGAATTTTTTGATATTTCTATATTTACTTCAATTTCTTTCATAGTAATTTAATTATAAACAATTAAAAAAGTTTTTAGTAATTTGTACATTTTTTTGAATAAAAACTGAGACTTTTAAAAATTTATACTTATATATTATATATATAAGTATCGAAAAATAAAAGTCTCAAAATTGTTAAATAAACTAGGACAAAAAAATTGGACTCAAATTAAAAAAAATTGAGTCCTTTTTTTTCATTTTAAGTAAAGGAGATAATTATGGGTAGACAATTAAAAATTAATGAGTGACTACAAGTATTTGACTTGTATGAAA
>NZ_ATUH01000014.1 GCF_000420105.1 Metamycoplasma orale ATCC 23714 | reverse complement strand
ACATAGTTTAAACAATGTATTGTTGCATTCTGATCAAGGATGACAATATACTCATGAAGAGTATATAAATTATTTGAAGGAGAAACAAACAATTCAAAGCATGTCAAGAAAAGGAAATTGTTTAGACAATAGTCCCACTGAATGTTTATTTAGTGTTATAAAAAGAGAATTTTGATTTGAAGAAGAAAATAGATTTAAAAGTTTTAAAGAATTTAAAACTGCTTTAGAAAAATATATTTCATATTATAATAATGACAGAATTGTTAATAAATTAAAAGGGCTTAGTCCTGTTCAATACAGGAATAAGTCCAAACACAATTAAAAAGTCCAATATTTGGGGTTCATACCAAAATTTAAATGTCATATTTTTTTATTTTTTTTAATAAAAAAACTTAATTTTTTCATTTAGTTATTTTGCTAAAAAAAATATTTTTATTATATAATACTAAATGCAATTATTACATTGCCTCTAGCGAGTGGGAGAGTTTATTTAATAAACTCATTTGCACCACAGAGTATGAAAGGACTTAAAATGGCTAAAGAAGTTGTAAAAAAAGCCAAACTGCAATTTATTGCAGGTCAAGCAAAACCTGGTCCAGCACTTGCAGGTGTTGGAATTAATATGCCTGAATTTACAAAGGCATTTAATGATCAAACCAAAAACAGAGGACAAGAACCTGTTCCTGTATTAATTACTGTATATAAAGATAAATCATTTGATTTTAAATTATATACTTCACCTACTTCATATAAATTGATTGAAGCAGCTAAAGTTAAAAAAGGTGCAGGTGTTCCTAATAAAGATGTTGCTGGAACTATTACCATTGCACAATTAAAAGAAATAGCTGAATATAAATTACCTGATTTAAATACTACTAGCGTACACTCTGCAATGAAACAAATTGCTGGAACTGCTAGACAAATGGGAATTAAAATTGATGGTTACGAAGAATGACTAAAGAAAGGAATTAACTAATGGCTAAAAAACTTTCTAAAAATGTAGTAGTAGCTAAAAAATTAGTTTCTACTTCGGACGTATTACCATTAAATGAAGCAATTGAATTAGCAAAAAAAGCTTCATATGCGAAATTTAATGAATCAGTTGATATTGCTTTAAACCTTAACTTAGATACAAGAAAAGCTGAACAACAATTAAGAGGGGCTATTGTTCTTCCTAATGGTTCAGGTAAAAGTGTTAAAGTTTTAGTTGCGACAGATGATGTTGCATCACAAAAAGCTTCTAAAGCTGCCGGTGCTGACTATGTATATTCAGGTGCTGAATTAAACGAAGTATTAAATCAAGATAAATATGATTTTGATGTTATTGTTGCCGACCCTAAAATGATGTTAGTTTTAGGAAAATTTGGTAAGAAACTTGGACCTAAAGGTTTAATGCCTAACCCTAAAACCGGAACTGTAACTACCACTCCTGCTAAAGCAGTTGAAGAACTTAAAAAAGGTAAAGCTAACTATAGAGCTGATAAAAATGGTATTATTCATACATCAATTGGTAAAAAATCAATGGATACTAAAAAACTTGCTGAAAACGCAGATGCTTTAATTCAAACAATTAAAAAATTGAAACCTACAACCGTTAAAGGAACATATATTAAAAACATTACTGTTTCTACAACAATGGGACCTTCAGTTAAAGTTAAAATTGAATTATAATCAAATACATAATTGTAAAAAACTTCCATTAAAATTGGGAGTTTTTATTTTAATAAATTTTTGCTTTAGTTTTAATAAGTATATAATTAAATCATGTTATTTTAATAATTAAGAATTAAACAATTAAGGAGAAGTTTAAATTTATGAAAAAGAACATATTACTATTAAGCACTAGTTTACTAGTATTACCTTCAATGCCTTTGATTTTACAATCTTGTGAAAACAAAGAAACAAAAGAAATGTCAAATAAATTAAATGAGGAAATTAAAGTTGCAAATAGCCTTATTGATCAAATTGGTAGTTTGCCTAAATATGAAACATTGCAAAGTGATGTTACAGAACTTAAAAAATTAATTGAAGAATCAAAAAAAGTTTTGAGTTCTAAAAAATCTGCAAACGAATTAAAAGTACAATTTGAAAAACTTGTAAAAATGGTAGGAAGCGTTTATAACAAGAAATTACAAATCGATAATAGAGATACAACATTTGATAATCTTGATGCATCTAATTCATTATCTATTATTAGTGATAAATTAGATCAATTTTATAAAGCAATAGCTGATAAAAAAGATTTTTATTATGACTATAAAAATAATAAAATGATTGCAGTAGAAGCTGGCAAAAGACCTAATTGACAAGAAACAAATGAATATTTAATTGATGTTAAAATTAAAGATTTAGCCAATGACTTACAAATAGCAAATGCTAAAGAACCAACATATGAATCACATGGTAAAATTCAAGTTTCTGGAAAAATTGATTATGAAATAAATGCTAATGGTGAAATTATCTTTAGCTATAAAATAGGATTTTATAATAGAGGTAACCCAAAAATTAGCGAAACAGTATTTACTACTAATTTAGGCAAACCATTAAGTGAAGAAGAACAAAAAGAAATTGCTAAATTAGAAGAAGCAGAAAAAAATACTACATTCTCTTATTCAGGAGACATATCTAATACTTTATTAAAAGATGCTGATCTAAGTAAAGTCGTAGCAAATGTGCCAGAAGGATTTGAAATCGAAAGTAAAAAAATGGTTCCTAATGACGAAGCTGGATTTTATGAACTTACAATACTTTTCAAATTAAAATCTAAAAAAGTTAATGTTTCATCTAAGAAAAACAAAGAATTCGCTTTAAAAGGTTGAAAGAAAACACCTGAAAAAATAGCAGAAGAAGAACAAGCTAAAAAAATTATTGAAGAAGAAACAAAAAATATTAAAGCATATATTTCTAATGAAACTGCATATCAAGACATTATAAATAGAAATGCAATAGCACAAGAAAATCATACACCTAACTTTGTGATAAGCGGTTATGATTCATCAAAATTTATAGCAACTGCAACTGAAGTAAAAGTTGAAGAAGTGGCTGGCAAAAAGAAAATAACAATTTCATATGAAATTCATGCAATTGTTAATAAAGATATAAAAGTTTTAAAAACTAATATACAAGTTGAAACAAATTACAACAAAGATGTAATTAATCCACATAATCTTTCAGCCGAAGAATGCAAAAACTTTTTAACAGATGCAATTAAAGATGAAAAAATTTGTCCATTTTATAGTAAAGATAAAACTTATATTGAAAAATTAAATAATTTAAATCTTTCTAATAAATCGTTCTTTATTGAAGGAAAAAAATTAAATAACTTAATTTATAACTTTGGAAATGTTTACAAAAAAGATAATAAATATTATGTAGAAGCAGAATTAAGTTTTGCTTATTGACCTGGAAGTCCAAAAGTTAAAATTGAAAAAGAAATTGATTTAGAAAAACTTGGTGTTAATATCTTAAACGAAGGAAAAAATGAATCTAATAAGATTCAAGATATAGAAGCGCCTACAGGAACTATTACTGAACAATTTGAACCAACATTAGATCTTTCTAAATTTACTGATAGTGATTCAGATGATGCTAATGGAGGACCAGCAATTAATCCTATAAAGAAAAATACATTAAGTTATATAAACTCATTAGTTTGCCTTAATAAAGATTTATATAATCAAATGGTTTCAGGAAACTTTGGTAGTAAAAAACTTTTACAACATCTAAAATATGATTCAACAACATTTGAAGCTAAAAGTAATGTTTATTTCTTGCCTCATAACACATTTTTACCTAAAGAAATGTATTCAGAATATTATGCTTATGTATTTTCAAGCCCAATATATGATCAAGAAACAAAAAAACTTACAATTAAAATATCTGTAGTTTCAACAAATGATTTAAACGCAGGAAACACAAAAGATCAAGTTGCATCAAAAAGAGTTGAAGTTGTTGCAAATGAATTCTTGCAATGCAATATTACAAAATATTTATTTACTAAATCAGTATTTGACTTAAGATTAAAAGGAAGTACTTTCGATCAATCTAAACCAGCATCAGAAGTTACTATGGAAATACTTAAACAAAAACTTGAAGAACATTATGTTGGATATGTAATTGAAAATGTTGAAGTAGACCATTCTAAATCTTCTGAAGGAAAATTACTATACAAATTTAGTGCTAAAAAAGATTCATTTGAAAGTTTTGTTCTTTCACTAACAATTTCAAAATTTAAAAAATAATTCTTAATTTTAAAATAAAAAATAGGCTTTTTAAAAGGTCTATTTTTTCGTTTATTAAATTATTTTAAGTTAGTAAAAGTTGCTCTTCCTTCATATTTTCCATCTTTACCAAGTAACATTTCTATTTTTAAAAGACGGTTATATTTTGCAATTCTATCTGTTCTTGAAAGTGAGCCAGTTTTAATTTCTCCACAATTAAAAGCAACTGCTAAATCAGCTATAAAGGTATCTTCTGTTTCACCTGAACGATGTGAAATAACAGGGATCATATTTGCACCTTGTGTAAGTTTAATCGCTTCTATTGTCTCACTAATCGTTCCTATTTGATTAATTTTAATTAAAGAGGCATTTATAGCATCTTTTTTAATCGCTTCTTTTATGTATTTTGGATTAGTTACAATTAAGTCATCACCCACCAATTGAACTTTATTTCCAAATAGTTTTTTCATAGCTACAAAGCCATCTCAATCATCTTCATGGTGACTATCTTCTATAGAAATAATAGGAAATTTTTCAATTAAAGATTTGTAATAATCAATTAATTCTTTACTACTAAATTCATATTTATAATTCTTATATTTAGCATATTCTTCAGGTTTATTTTCAATTGCTGCTTTAAATTTTTTAAAGATATATTTCTTTTTGTCTTCATTATAAAGTTCTGAAGCGGCACAGTCTAAACAAATTCCCACTGCTTTTTCACCTTTAGTTGAAGGATTAAAACCTGCTTCTTTTATAGCATTAACTAAAAATTCAAGTGCTTCTTCATGGGTGTGTAAATTAGGGGCAAAACCGCCTTCATCACCAACTTGTGTTCCATATCCGTGTTTTTTTAGAAGTTTAGCCAATGTATGAAATACAAAGTTTGCTACTTGCATTGCTTCCTTAAATGATTTAGCTCCTAAAGGCATAATCATAAATTCTTGAAAATCAATTGTATTTGAAGCGTGTTCTCCACCATTAATAACATTTAACATAGGCACTGGAAGTTTATATGGTTTTCTTGAATCAATTGAAGCTAAATATTCATATAATTCTAAATTTTTTTCTTTAGCGGCTGCTTTAGCAAAAGCACATGACAAAGCAAGAAGCGCATTTGCACCTAACTTAGATTTAGTTTCTGTACCATCTTCTTTTAAAAGAAATTCATCTAATTCTTTTTGTTTAAGAACATCTTTACCAATTAATTTAGGCGCTAAAATGTTGTTAACATTATCAACTGCTGTTTGAACACCTTTGCCACCAAATCAATTTTTTTCATATTTTGTGTTTTTGTCTCTAAGTTCCAAAGCTTCTTTAGATCCCGTTGAAGCGCCAGAAGGAACCATTGCTTCCACAAAATGTTTTTCAGTGTTAAGTTCAACTTTAACAGTTGGATTTCCTCTACTATCCAAAACTTCATAAGCTAATATTTTAGTAATCTTTGACATTATTACTCCTTTACTACTCAAAAATTATTATTATTGTTTTATAATATAATGTATTAATCTATACATAATAAAGTATATATTAAAATAGACAATTTTATTAATCAAACTTACATAATGGAGAAATATATGTCTGAAAAAAATCATGAATTTCAAAAACTTATAGACTTAATTGAAAAAGAAAAAGAGGAAGACCCAATTAAAGCTTCTTATTTAATTGATAAATCTTTAAAGGAATATGTTTTGAAAGAAGAACAGGAAGTTCTAAATTATTTAAGAGAAAAAATAATTTTTGACATTAAGAAAAATAAATTATTAGTTAAAACTTCATTACCTACAATTGACTTAATTAATTTTCTTAAATCTCTTAAAATGGATTATCTATTTATGGTTTGCTACAATGAACTAAAAAATAGAAATGACGTTAAAAATTTAGCTTCTGAATTCCAATATTTTTTTAATAAAGATGGATTTGAATATGGTTCTTTTCAAACTCTAATCTATGAATTAATGGTTGAAAAAGAAATTGATTATGAATACATAATTAAAAAAGAAAAAATTAATCCTAAAAAATTTAAATCACTTCTTTCAAATAAAGATATAGATAAAATTAAAAATGAAGTTTTGACTAAATATGAAAAAGATATAGCAAATTATAAAATCGCATCACAAGTATTTGCTGGATATCTTTTCTTATATTGAGTAGATATTTTAAAAAATAAAACTAAAAACGATTATGAAACTATTGTTTCAGTTACAGAAGTTTTATTAGGAAATAAAGATAAAAAAGATTTAAAAGACAAAAATGAATTAGAACTTTATGAAATTTTTTCAAATTAGAAAATAAAAACATAAAAACTTATATAATTTTTAAAGTTTATATATTAGATATAACTTAATTTAAATTTTTAGAAAAGGAACTAAAATGGCAGAAATTAAAAGTAAAGACTGAGTAGTTAAAGTTGAAACTAAATTAGAAGGTGAACAATGAGAAACTTATCTTAAAAAAGCAAGAAATGCTTTAAGAGCAGAAGTTGTTGTTCCAGGTTTTAGAAAAGGTAAAGCGCCTATTAATAAATTAGATGCAAGAATTAGCATTGATAAAGTTTTTGAAAAAGCAATTAAAAGTTCACAAAATGTTGCTATTGAAAAATTAGATCAAAAAGCTGCTGAACAAAATAAAAACCTATTTTGAGAAAAATCTATTTCATTAAAATTAGAAAATATTAATGAAAAAGAATTAGCTATTAGTGGAGAATATATTGTTATTCCTCACATAACTTTAGGTGATTACAAATCATTAAAAATTAAATTAGAAAACTTAAATGTCCCAGCAGACTTAATTGAAAAAATTAAAAAAGAAAAACTTGACAAATACGCTGTAAAACTTGAAAGTGAAGAACCTATTAAATTAGGCGATGAAGTAAATTTTGATTTCACTGGATTTATTGATGGAAAAGAATTTGAAGGTGGAAAAGCTGAAGGCTTTGATTTAGAAATTGGATCTAAGAGATTTATCCCCGGATTTGAAGAAAAAATGATTGGCCTTAAAAAAGGCGAAGAAAAAGATCTTAAACTTAAATTCCCTACAGATTATCATGTAAAACACTTAGCTGGAAAAGATGTAGTATTTAAAGTTAAAATCAATTCAATTAAAACTATTTCATTACCAGAAATAACCGATAGCTTTGTAGCAGAACTAAACCTTTCACCATTAATCAAAACAAAGAAAGATTTTGAACAATATATTAATACTTATGCATTAGCAGAACATCTTAAAGATGTTGAAAGTGATTATTCAGCAAAACTAAGTGATAAAGTAAACTCACTTGCAAAATTTGAAATTCATGAAGCAATTATTGAAAATAGAAAAGAACAAACTTACCATGCATTCTTAAGAAAATTAGAAGAACAACAAATTACCGAAGATGAATTTTTAGAAAGTGCCGGACTTACAAAAGAAGAATATCTTAAAGATAATGAAGAAAAAATTATTAAAGAATTAAAATCTTCATTTATTATGGGCGCTATGGCAGAAGCTGAAAAAATCAATGTTACATACAAAGATTATGAAAAATATATTGGCGATATAGCAGCAAATTGAGGCCTTCAAAACATTGACATTATTAAACAATACATTCCATTTAGCACATATCAAACTAATGAAATGACTAAAAAATTAATTGAAAAAATGATGAATTATACAGATCCAGAAGCAGCAGCTGAATATAAAAAACTTGATAGCAAAGTTAAAAAATATTTTGAAACATTAGACAAAGCAAAGTTTGAAAAAGATAAAGCTGAAGATAAAAAAGAAGAAGCTAAAGAAACAAAATCAAAAGAAGAAAAACCTAAAGCTGAATCAACTAAAAAAACTACTACTAAAAAAGAAGAAACAAAATAATAATTGACTCGCATTAACTTGCGAGTTTTATTATTTTTAATTTTAAATTAAATTGTAAAATCAACAGTTTTGTAATGTGCTAAATAATAACTAGTAAAAAAAGTAAAAATGTTATACAATTATAAAGTAATATGAAAACAAATAATCAAACTATAAAAGAACAAGATATCAAAGAAACTAAAAATAAAGAAAAACCTAAAAAACATGCAAATGAAGAAATGTCTTTTTGAAAAAGACTTTTTGATTTTAAAACTAGAGAAATGAAAATAGCAGAAGCTACTCTTAAAAAAATTAATAGATTTGAACCTGAAATTTCACTTTTATCTGATGAAGAATTAAAAAGAAAAACTAATGAATTTAGGGAACGTTTAAATTCTGGTGAAACAAGAGAACAAATTAGACCGGAAGTTTTTGCTGTTTCTAGAGAAGCTACTAAGCGTGTTTTAGGAAAACGTCCATTTGATGTTCAAATGATAGGTGGAGTAATTCTAGATTTAGGTTCTGTTGCTGAAATGAAAACCGGGGAAGGTAAAACAATTACTTCTATAGCACCAGTTTATTTAAATGCATTAACAGGATCAAGTGTTATTATTTCAACAGTTAATGAATATCTTGCACAACGTGATGCTGAAGAAATGGGACAAGTATTTAAATGATTAGGACTTACAGTTGGCATAAATTTAGCTTCTTTATCAACAGATCTTAAACGTGAGGCTTATGCTTGTGATATTACTTATTCAGTTCACTCTGAATTAGGGTTTGATTATTTAAGAGATAACATGGTTAAATCTAAAGAAGAAAAAGTTCAACGGGGACTTGATTTTATTCTTTTAGATGAAGTCGATTCTATTTTAATTGACGAAGCTAAAACGCCTTTAATAATTTCTGGCGGTGATGATGATACTAGTTCTATTTATAACATTGCTGATTTATTTGTTAGAACTTTAAATAAAGATGATTACTTTATTGATGAAGAAACTAAATCTGTTTATTTAACAGATGAAGGAATTGCTAAAGCAAATAAGTATTTTAATTTTCATAATTTATATGATATTGAAAACTCAGAATTAGTTCATAGAATTCAAAATGCATTAAGAGCACATAAAGTTATGAAGCTTGATGTTGAATATATTGTTAGAGAAGACAAAATCGAATTAGTTGACTCATTTACTGGACGTATCATGGAAGGTCGTGCTTATTCAGAAGGACTCCAACAAGCTATTCAAGCAAAAGAAAAAGTTGAAATAGAACCAGAAACTAAAACATTAGCAACAATTACTTATCAAAACTTCTTTCGTTTATTTAAAAAAATATGTGGAATGACTGGTACTGCTAAAACTGAAGAAAATGAATTTATTGAAATTTATAATATGCGTGTTAATGTAGTTCCTACTAATAAACCCTTAATAAGGATAGACGATAAAGATGAAATTTACGTAACCATGTTTTCAAAATGAAAAGCAGTTACTAAAGAAATTAAACGTGTTTATGAAAAAGGACAACCTATTTTAATAGGTACCGCGCAAGTTGAAGATTCAGAAGTTCTACATGAAATGCTTTTAAATGAAGGTATACCACATGCTGTTTTAAATGCAAAACAAGATGCTTCTGAAGCTGAAATTATTTCTAAAGCAGGTCAAGTTAAGGCTGTTACTATAGCAACTAACATGGCAGGACGTGGTACTGACATTAAGCCTTCTAAAGAAGCGCTTGAATTAGGCGGACTTTATGTGCTAGGTACAGAAAGAGCTGAATCTAGAAGAATTGATAACCAATTAAAAGGAAGATCTGGACGTCAAGGAGATATTGGATATTCTAAATTCTTTTTATCATTAGATGACCAACTCATTTTAAGATTTTCAGTTCAAGATAAATGAAAAGAAATGTTTGCCTCTTATGGTGATGATCCTATTGAAGGAGAATCAATTAGAAGAGCATTTATTTCTGCGCAAAAGAAAATAGAAGGTTTTAACTTTGATAATAGAAAATCTGTTTTAAACTTTGATGATGTTATTAGGCAACAAAGAGACTTAATATATGAACAAAGGGATTTAATATTGGAACGTGATGACCTTTCAACAATTATTAATAAAATGATTAATGTTTGCGTTACTCAAATAGTTGATAATCCTTTCTTTACAAATAAAAATAATGCACTTGATTTTAAAGTTTTTGTAGACTACATTAATAGAAACTGAATGAATTTGTCAACACACAAATTTACTGAAGAAGAATTAGTAAAATTAGATCGTGATGATTTAATTAGTTATATTACTAATATTTTTAGAAAAGAATATGCCAAATTACGTCAAAACATTGTTGAAAAATATAATGTTATGCAACTTACTATTTTGGAAAGAAATATTATCTTAGAAATTTTTGACCAAGCTTGACAAGATCATATAAATGTTATGGATAAACTAAGAAGAAATGCACACTTAGTACAATATTCTCAAAAAAATCCATATCAAGTGTACACAAATTTAGGTTCTAAAAAATTCAAAGAATTAACTAACAGAATTGCACTTGAATCAGTTGTAAACTTAATGAATAATTATGAAGCTACACCAGCAAATAATTACAAAGATAGCAATGTTTCTTCTCTTTTGGAAAATACAAATATAAATCTAAAAGAAAATAAACAACTTCTTGACTTTTTAAATTCTATATTTGAACATGAAAAAGATAAATTGTTAATGGATGGAAAAAGCCCAGAAGAAGCAAATAAAATAATTGAAGAAAAGAAAAAAGCTCTGATAGGTGATTTTAAAATTACTGTTGATGGTGATACATTAACAATTGATAACAAGAAATAAGGTTAAAATGAATAAAAATTTTGCTTTAAGTTCGCGCCCTAAAACACTAGATAATTTTATTTGCACTAAAGCACATAAAATTATCTTTTCTAATATTATTGAATCAAAAGACTTTTCTTCATTTATATTTTTCGGCTCACCAGGTACTGGCAAAAGCACAATAGCTTATATTTTAGCTTCTTCTTTAACAGATAAATATTCATATTTTAATGCCGCTACAGATAAAAAAGAAGATCTTGTGTCAAAAATAAAAAATTCTAAAATTATTATTATTGATGAAATTCACCGGCTTAATAAAGATAAACAAGATATTCTTTTACCTTATTTGGAAAATAAGGAAATAACCGTGTATGCAACAACTACTGAAAATCCTTATTTTAAAATTAATCCTGCGCTTAGATCAAGAATGCTAATAGTTGAACTTAAAAAACCTAGTCATGATGAAATTTTAGAAGCTTTAAAAAATACATTAAGTAGCAATGCTGCAGAATTAGAAAAATATATTACTAATGATATTTTAGAACATATTGCTATGCAGTCCGGTTTAGATTATAGATGTGCTCTAAATAATTTGGAACTAGTATGTACATTATTTTCTAGAAATAAAAATTTGAAATTAGATGATATTAAAAGCTTTTTGCCTTCAATTCAATTTGCTGCAAATAAAAATGGTGAAGAACATTATAATTATCTTTCAGCATTTCACAAATCATTAAGGGGAAGCGATCCAGATGCTAGTTTATATTATGGTTTTCTAATAGTTAAGTCAGGTGATTTTGATGGATTATTTAGAAGAATGCTTTGTGCAACATATGAAGATGTCGGACTTGCAAATGTACATTTAAGTGCTGCAATTAATTCGGCAATAAGTGCTTTTGAAAGATTAGGCATGCCTGAAGGATACTTACCTATTGCATATGCTATTTTACAAATAGCATTAAGTCCTAAATCTAACTCTGCATATTTAGCTGCTTTGCAAGTTCAAAGAGACTTAGAAAATGGGCTAATATATGATACGCCTGCTTTCTTAAAGGATTCTCATTATAAGTCGGCCAAAAAACTAGGTAGAGGTAACGAATATAAATATCCACATGACTATCCTAACCACTATATAAAACAAAAATATTTGCCAAATGAACTAAATGATAATAATAGATACTATAATTATCAATTACAAGGATATGAAGCCAAAATTAATGAATATTGAAAAATTATTAAGGGAGAAAAATAATGAAGTTTGATATAGAAAAAATTAATAATTTAGAAGATCTTAAAAAGATTAAATATGAATTTAATAATTCAAAAGAATTATTAAATTTAATTTCATCATTGAAAACTGCACAAAATAATGAAAAAGCAGAAATCGGTAAAAAAATACAATTATTAAAAAAAGAAGCTGAAGATTTTTTTGAGCAAGCAAAAAACCGAATTGAAGAAATAGAAAACAATAAAATTATTGAATCTGAATATATTGATTATGCCACACCAATAACTTTTAGTGGAACTATTCATCCAATTGAATTAATTGCTTCGAGATTTAGAAAATGATTATCAATTAACGGCTACTTTGAAGTTATAGCTTCTGAAATAGAAAATGACGAATATAACTTTGAAAGATTAAACATTCCAAAAAATCACCCCGCAAGAGAAATGCAAGATTCTTTATACTTAAATCAAAATGAACTTTTAAGAACACACAATACTGGAGTTAGCGCAAGAGTTTTGGAAAAATATAAAAATAAAAATGTGTCTCAATTTGTAATTGGAAAGGTATATCGTAATGATGAAGAAGATGCTACTCATACTCATCAATTTACACAACTTGATTTAGTTAGTGTTGGAAAACACTCATTTGGAACATTAATTTATACATTAAAAGAATTGCTTTCATATGTACTTGAAGAAAAAGTCGAAATTAGACTTAGACCTTCATATTTCCCTTTTACTGAACCTAGTGTTGAAGTCGACGTATTTTATAAAAATAGATGAATCGAAGTTCTAGGCGCAGGTATGATTCACAATGAAGTTTTAAGAAAAGCAGGATATACTAAAAAAGTTACAGGAATAGCTGCTGGAATTGGACTTGAAAGAATTGCAATGATTAAATATGGTATTGATGACATTAGAGAGTTTTATACAAATGATAAAAGATTTTTAAAACAATTTAAATAAGGAGATAAAAATGATATTTTCATATAGAAGATTAATAAAAGAAGCAAACTTACAAAATGTATCTATTAATGACATTGCAAAAGCTATTAACTCAATTGGATTTGAAGTTGAAGAAATTAAAAAATTCAACGAAGTTGAAGGTATTAAATTTGGACATGTTTTAAAAATCTATAAAAATCCTAATGCTGAAAGATTATCAGTTTGTGAAATTGAAGTGTCAAATGGAGAAACAAAAATTATTCAAACAACTGCTACAAATGTTAAGCAAGATGATTATTTAATGATTTTCCCAATTGGTTCTAAATCTAAAAATGTAACTTTTGCTGCTCGTGTTATGCAAGGGATTGAATCTCAAGGAATGTTAGTTGGATTAAGTGAAGTTGGCTTTGATGAAAATATAATCCCACAAGAATTTCAAGATCAAATTTTTACATTTAAAAAAGTTGATCTTAATTTAGATCCGCTTGAATATTTTGAATTAAATGATTATTTAATTGATGTAACTATTTTATCTAACCGTGCTGATGCAACTTGTTATTTAATAATGGCTAAAGAATTAGGCGCATACTTTAATAGTAAACCTCTTAAATTAAAAGAAAATAAGTCTACTTTAAAATCTTCATTAAATGTTTCTGATAAATTAATAGACACAAACTATTTAAGTTTAGTTGAAACCACAGATTCAATAAATCTTTCAATACAAGATAAGATGCTACTTTGAAAGCATGGCATCAGAACAGACGATAGCGCTTTAGATTTAGCTTCTTTAACTTTACTATACGCAGGCGTTCCTTGTTTTGCATATAATAATTTAATCAGTAATGAAATTAGTACTGAAAACTATTCTAAAAAAGTTACATTAAATAATAATTTGCAAAATATAGAAGTTGAACTTGAAAATAACCTTGTAGTAAAAAATGGCAATAAAGTTCTTTCGTTAGCTTCAGTCACTCCTTTAAAAGAAGCATTTGAAAAAAATGCTAAAGGAAATACAATATTTGAACTTTCTTCATTTGGCATTAATAAAGTTAGAAAATCAGCAAAACAAGCTAAATTTGAAACTTTAGCATCTTTAAGGGGACAAAAAGAAATAGCACCTGGCCAAATTATTTTAGCTTATCATTTCTTATCAACTTACTTAATAAATTTTTCCGTTTTAATAAATAAACCTAAAATTAAAAATCAATCTATTTTCTTGGACAAAAAAATAATTGATAAATATGCAGCATTTAGCATTACTAGAACTAAGAAGTTTAGTGATGTAATTAATAAACTTGAAATATTAGGCTTTGAATATAATAAAAAATTAAATGATTTAAAGGTTCCTTCTTATCGTTATGATATTTTTTCTTATCAAGATTTAATTGAAGAAATATTTAGATTTTATGGATATGATAATTTTGTATCAAAACAAATTCCAATAACTGTTACAAGCGAAAATTTAGAAAATGTTAATCCTAATGAAAAAATTTTGGAATCATTCAAAGATAAAAATTACATGAATGTTAGAACTTTTAGTTTAATCAAACCTGAAGAAAATATTTTTAATCCTTTTAATTTTACAAATACTTTAGTGGCTAACGATTCAAAAAATTATGATCACTCTTCTTTAAGAAATTCTATGATAGTATCTTTAAATAATGTTCTAGTTCACAATAAAAAACAAAACATTAATAATATTTCAATATTTGAAATAGGAATGATTAATAATATGCCTAATGTTTTGGGAATAGCTTCAAATGAAAAAACTTTCGAAGAAATTAAAAGAGATATTCTTTCATTAACAAATAAATCATTAGTATTTAAAAAATCAAATAATATAATTTTTCATAAAAATGTTTCAGCAGATATCTATTTAGAAGATATTTATATCGGTTATTTAGCTAAATTAAATCCTAATGTTTTAAAATCAAATGCAATATTTGGTGAAATACTATTAGACAAATTAACCAATAAAAAACATCAATATGTTCCATACAATAAAAATCAACTTAAATCTAGAGATATAACATTTACTTTAAATAAAAACGAATCTATTGAAGCAAAATTAAATGAAATTAATAAATTAAAGGGTATTTATGAAATATCTATAAAAGATGTTTTTGAAAAAGACAACAATACTAAAAATGTTACAATTTCAATTGTATTAGAATCTTGAGCAGCTGATTTTTTTGACAAAGTATTTAACAAATAATAAATATATCAAGATAGCGTTTAATGTAATGCTATCTTTTTTATTTCAAAAGCATTAAGAACTAACTAATTAATAACTAAAGTTGTATTTATTGTAAAATATTATTATATGTAATAATATTTGAGAGGTAAATAATGTCATATCCAAAAATAATTATTGATGAAAAGAAATTTAAAAACAATGTAAAAGTTGCTATTGACATGTGCAAAAAACACAACATAGAAGTTTTAGCTGTTACTAAAGGTTTTTGTGGAAATCAAAGAATGGCTGAATTATATTATGAAGCCGGTATTAGATATTTTGGTGATTCTAGACTTGAAAACTTTGCTATCTTTAATAAATTCAAAGATGTTAAAAAACAATTATTAAGAATACCAATGATTTCTGAAATTCCTGAAGTCGTAAAAATTTGTGATTCAAGTTTAAATGGCGACATTCAAGTAATAGAAAAAATTAGTGAGTATTGCCTTAAAAATAATTTAAAACCACATGAAATAGTTTTAATGATAGACTTAGGAGATAGACGCGAAGGTGTTTTACCTGAAGAAGCTTTAAGTACTGCTAAAAAAATATATGAACTAAAAGGTGTTAAATTAATTGGACTAGGTTGCAATTTCGGTTGTTACGGCGCAAGGGTTCCTTCGGATGAATCAATGAAATTATTTGTAAATATTCAACATAAAATTGAAGATGAATTGAAAATTAAATTGACTCATATGTCTGGCGGAAATTCACTAAGCTTACATTTAGTTTGAGAAAATCGTATGCCTAAAGAAATTAATTTTTTAAGAATGGGATTTGCTATGATTTTTGGTACAGAAGATATGTATAGAAAAACTATAAAAGGTATGTATCGTGATGCATTTAGTTGTGAAGCCGAAATTATTGAAATTGACTATAAAAGTTCATTGCCAGTGGGCGAATGTGGAATTGATGCTTTTGGACATAAACCTTATTTCGAAGACATTGGAAATATTAAAAGAATAATTTGTGCTATTGGTAAATTAGATACAATGTTCGATGCTATGATACCTTATGATAAAGATTTGAAAATTTTAGGTGGATCGTCAGATCATTTAATTATTAATGCTAATGATTCTAAAATTAAATACAAGTGTGGTGATATTCTTAAATTTGATTTAGATTGAGGAAGCTTACTATATTTATTTAATTCTAAATATGTAGAAAAAGAATTTAAAAAATAAAAAGCCGGTTAGAGTGAACCCCAAATTCCGGACTTTTTGGAAAGGGGTTCATTTTTATGCAATTCAAATTTAAAAAAGAAAAAAGAAGCAAATGAAATAGAGATATAAAAGGCTATTTGAAATTAAAACTTGATCAAAAAATAAAGATTGTTGAATTATATCTTCAAGATTTTAGCATTTTAGAAATATCTAAAATAATGAAAAATTCTTATTCAGCATGCTATTCAGTAATAGAAAAATACAAAAAGTTTGGTTATAATTCTTTTGCTATGGAAAAGAAAAAAGGAAGAAAATCTAAAATAAATTTAGATGCTCAAAAGGCAGCAAATTTTAAAATCAATATTGAAA
>NZ_ATUH01000013.1 GCF_000420105.1 Metamycoplasma orale ATCC 23714 | reverse complement strand
ATAAAAACGATGATATCTTCTTTTGTGTGCTAATTGACTTGCAGAGTTCGAATTGTAATTCATTATGTTGCTATCAAAGTTTCTTTTTAATTCCCTAGAAATAGTAGAAGGAGATCTATTAATTTCTTTAGCGATTTTATTAATTGAATAATTTAAATTAAAATAATGTTCAATTAAAACTCTCTCTTCATAATTAATATGTGTATAATTCATATTGTAACCTCTTTTTTTAAGCAATGCATAAGAGTTATATTGAAGGGAAAAGTATCCCTTCAATTTTATTTTATAAAAAAAATGCAACAACTTTAACAAATTTGTCAAGTGTTGCACTTCATGTTGCAATGTAGCAAAACTTGGACAAATTAATCCAAGTTTTTTTATTTATTTTCAAAATCAAAAGCAAAAAATAAAAAAAAATAAAGTTTTATTCCTAATCTTTTCTCAAATTAGTCCATTCTTTAATATGTTAATAAAAATTATGCAAAAATAAAGATGAATAGTTAATACTATTCAATCAATTATTTAAAATATTTAATTTAATTTAAAAATTATTTTTTTAAAAAAATAGTAAAAAAATGTTATAAAATGAAAGGAGGCAAGACCATAAATAAAGATAATGACAATTTCAATGAGCCATTTGGAGAAACCACTTCTTATGTAAAGTTGAGTTTATCCGAAATTAAGAAACTTATGAATAAATATAGTAATTTAAATTGTGCATTGTGCCAATTTAGTAACTATGCAGATTATAAGTTTCTAGTTGTTAGATATCAGGAGGAAGATATGAAAGTAAAACCAATAACCCCGCCAAAAGCTGAGCCTATTATTACAAAAGAAGTAATTATGCAAATTGCTTTTGCGGTTAAAGAATTAATACAACCTGATATCGATGAAATTAAAGCAAGATTAGATGCTCTTGAAAAAAGAATGGATAAAGTTGAGCAACGTTTAGATGCTCTCGAAAAAAGAGTAGATAGAATTGAACAACGTTTAGATGCTCTCGAAAAAAGAGTAGATAGAATTGAGCAACGTTTAGATGCATTAGAAGCTAAGGTAGCTGAGATAGATCGTCGTTTAACATATGTTGAGTCAAGAATTAATTAAATTTTTTTAAATAAATGAAAAAAGTACAACTTACAATGTTGTACTTTTTAGTTTGAGACTAATAATTAATTATTATCTTCATTAAAGTCATCAAATTCTGATGAAGTATCTTCTTCAACTACTGAACTATTTTCATTAACATCTATTTCATCTTCAACTTCTTTTTGAAGTTTTTCCAAATCAATAGGTACTAAAGATTCACTATTATAGTCAGTTCCGTCTTCATATGTATAACCATCCACTTGTGGAGTAAAATATTGAATTGATGGTTTTATATCATATTTAGAATTAATTTCATATATTCTATGTCCAGTACCGGCAGGGATTTTCTTTCCAATAATGATATTTTCTTTTAAGCCTAAAAGTTTATCATTTCTAGAAGAAATAGCTGCATGAACTAAAATTTTTGAAGTTTCTTGATATGAAGCTGCAGCTAAGAATGAGTCTGATAATAAAGGAACTTGTTTTGCACCTTTAATAACAACCTTTCCATATGCTGGAGTTTTACCTTCTGTTAATAAGCGAGCATTTTCTTCTTGATAATCAAATATATCTACAATAGCACCAGCAAAGAACTTAGAATCACCAGGTATAGTAATTAATATTTTAGACATCATTTGGCGAATAATAATTTCAATATATTTGTCTGAAATTGCAATACCTTGAATTCTATAAATTCTTTGTATTTCTTTAAGCAAGTAGTTTTGAACTGTTAATGTATCAGTTAATTCTAAAAGTTCTTTTAGAATAATTGGACCTTCAGAAAGTTTTTGACCAACATTAACTTTATCACCTTTTGAAACTCTAAGTTTTTTATTAGATTCAATATAAATTTTAGCAACTTGTTTTTTGTTTGTAGCTGTACTTAAATATTCTAAGCTAATTAAATATTGTCCTTCATCTTTCAATTCTTCAATATCTAAAATTTTTCCGGCATATGGAGAAATTGTAGCAGGTCTACCTCAAGGTTGTTCATGGGCGTCAATAAGTTCAATTAATCTAGTAAAACCACCAGTAATATCTTCTCCCCCGGCAACCCCACCAGTATGGAATGTACGCATTGTAAGTTGTGTACCAGGTTCACCAATTGATTGAGCAGCAATAATACCAACTGCTTCACCAATATTAACAACTCTATTAGTTGCTAAGTCTTTACCATAACACATTTTACATACACCATTCCTTGTATGACAACCTAAAATAGATCTAATTTCAACTTCTTCATAACCTTCATCAATAATTTCTTGTGCAATCTTTTCGGTTATTAAAGTATTTCTTCCTGCAATTTCTTTTGTAGTTGAACCATCTTCATTAACTGATTTAACTTTTTTGTATATTGGTTTGTTTGTGTAACGGCCAATAATTCTTTCTTTTAAATCAACAATAATTTGTCCGGTTTTTGTATCTACAATTTTTCTTGCAACATATCCATAATCTGAACCACAGTTTTCTTCACTAACAACAATGTTTTGGGCAACATCAACTAAACGACGAGTTAAATATCCTGATTTAGCAGTGTTAAGAGCGGTATCGGTAAGACCTTTTCTTGCACCATGTGTTGATGAATAGAATTCAAATGCAGTAAGACCTTCAATAAATGAAGATTTAACAGGAACTTCAACAATAGAACGAACAACTCTATCATTTTTAGCATCGGCCTTAGTAGTTTTAGTGTTGTTAGCCATAAGACCACGCATACCTGCTAATTGAACATAGTTTGAAAGATTACCACGAGCACCTGAATTTATCATTGTTATAACTGGGTTTGATGGATTATTTTCAATAATTTTCTTAAGTTCAGATTGGATTTTATCCTTAACTTCTTCTCATTTTTTAATTGATAAAGTATATTTATCATCATCAGTAATATAACCGTTGTCATAGTAATTACGTAATTTAGCAATATATTCATCACCTTCGGCTATATATTCATTTTTCTTATCGGTTTCAAGAATATCAGCAAATGAAATAGAAATACCTGAAATTGTTGAGTATTTAAAACCTAAATCTTTAATATCATCCAAAATTGAAGCAACGACATTAGTATATCTAAATCAAACATTGTCTAAAATAGTTGCTTTTTCAGAAGGTGAAAATGGAATATGTTCATTATGTAATACTCTATCTTTACTTAAAGAAATAACTTTGTTCATTTCTTCTTTAGTAAATGCATTAAGTAAAAGAGCATGTTCCATATCAATGCGTCTATTATTATTGCTATTTTTAAGTTCAATAAAGTTTAAGATTAAATCTTCTTCATTAATATCATTTATTTTATCAATAATTGTAGCAATGTCTTGTATTGTGGCAGTAGCTACATATTTATCAAAAATATGTCTAATAATAGCAGCAATATTTTTCTTGTTAAATGCGCTTAAAATAGGAAGTGTTTTAATATATTCTTTAACATTTGTACCTGAAGTTATTACATATTTATTAATAGTTCTTGAATAGTCTTCAAGGCTATTTGAATTTTTAACTTCATTGTTAAAAATAAATGGAAATGTATTAGGGAATATATTGTTAAATATAAATTTACCAACTGTAGAAATTAAATATAAAGTTTTAGTTGATGGATTAAATAATTTAAGACTCTTAATGCCTGAAATAGGTAAACATACTCTAGCATGCAATGAAACCTTTTTGGCTTCAAGAGCTCTTAACATATGATCATAATTATCAAATATTCTTCCTTCACCTAAAGCACCTTTTTCTTCTTTAGTTAAATAATAAATACCTAAAACCATATCTTGTGATGGGTTAATAATAGGTTCACCATCTTTAGGTCCTAAAATATTTTTATTTGCAAGCATAAGTTCACGCGCTTCTAAAAGAGCTTGTTCTGAAACAGGTACGTGTACAGCCATTTGGTCACCGTCAAAGTCAGCATTAAATGGTGTACATACTAATGGGTGTAACTTAATAGCTTTACCACGAACTAAAACAGGTTCAAATGCTTGAATAGATAAACGGTGTAATGTAGGCGCTCTATTTAAAAGAACTAATCTTCCTTGAATAGTTTCAGCTACATAAGGTCAAATAACTGGGTTTTGATCTTCAATCATTTTTTTAGCTTGTTTTACAGTTACAGCTTCACCTTTTGTAATTAATTTATTAATAATTCAAGGTTCAAATAATTTCGCAGCCATTTCACGTGGAATACCACATTGATGCATCTTTAAAGAAGGACCAACAACTATAACAGAACGACCAGAATAGTCAACACGTTTTCCTAATAAGTTTTGACGGAAACGTCCTTTTTTACCAGTTAAAGCATCCGAAATTGATTTGAATGGACGATTATCTTTAGATAAAACAGGGTTAGGTGATCTTCTTTGATTATCAATTAAAGCGTCCACTGCTTCTTGAATCATACGAAGCTCGTTTTGCAAAACAAGAGTAGGAGCATCCTTATCTTGTCATTGTTTTAAACGGTTATTTCTAATAATTACACGACGGTATAATTCATTAATATCACTTGTTGAATGACGTCCACCATCTAGTTGAATTAAAGGACGTAAATCAGCAGGAATAACTGGTAAGTTATAAATTAACATACTAGTTGGATCTTGCTTAGATTCAATAAATGCATTAATAACTTGAAGACGTTTGTATAATCTATCACGAGTTTGCTTAGATGATGAAGTTGAATGTTGTTTTGCTTCTTCATCATTTATCTTTTTAATTTCTGCACTAACTTTAGCTTTTTCGTCTTGAAGATTTACATTTTTAAGTAAATATTCAATAGCCAAAGAACCGGTACCAATTTTAGCATCAGAGTAGTGTTCTATAACCATATTAAGTTCATAGAAATCGATACCATAATCTTGCCCAATTTTAGAAGCAGCTTTATCTTGTAAATCAACTAAAGTGTCCTTAATATCAATATATTCTTCAGAACCTTCAGGGAATTTTTGAAGTAATTCTTCTAAAGCACCGCTATAAATTTTAGCAGCTTCGTTAATATCAATAATTGTATTTTTAGGAAGAGATTTTAAACCACCACTTTCTAAAACAATATGACTCTTATAGTAAATAAGATTTTCTAAGTCAGTTCTTCTAACAGCTTCATGACTACTTCCGACAGTAAGACCCAATAATTTATAAATTATTGAGTGGTCTACTTTAAAGAATCAAAAGTGTACAACTGGTGAATTAAGTTTAATATGTCCCATATGATTTCTACGTGAAATCTTTGGTAATATTTCAACTTTTTCTTGTTTACAAAGTTCTGTTCTAGTACATAATGTACCTTCATTAATTTTCTTATATTTATGGCCACAAATAGGACAACGATAGTCAATCATTGGTCCAAATATAACTTCATCAAAAAGTCCACCACGTTCTGGTTTGTATGATTTATAGTTGATAGTTTCAGGTTTAGTAACTTCACCATGTGATCAAGTTTCTACATCATTAGAAGTAGCAAGAGCTAAAGAAATTTTTGAAATTTTATCACCATCTAAAGTAGCATATTTTCTAGATTTTTTCATTATTCACCACTCCCTTCTATTTCTTGATAGTATTTTGTATCAACTCTAACATCATCTTTTTCTTCTAATTCTTCATCAGCTTTTTCATGAACTTCTAATTTAATTCCTAAACCTCTAAGTTCATGTGCTAATACTAAGAATGATTCAGGCATACCTGGATTTGGTAATTTAGTGCCTTTTGCTAAAGCATTATATAATTGATTTCTACCAACTATATTATCTGATTTATATGTAAGTAATTCTTGTAAAACATTACTTGCACCATATGATTCAATGGCTCATGTTTCCATTTCACCAAATCTTTGACCACCGTTTTGACTTTTACCACCAAGAGGTTGTTGAGTAATAAGAGAATAAGGTCCAACTGATCTTGAGTGCATTTTATCATCAACCATGTGGTAAAGTTTAAGCATATACATAACACCCACTGATATTGGGTTATCAAATGGTTCGCCTGTTAATCCAGAATAAACCACAGTTTTACCTGTTGGATTAACCTTAGCTTCTTCTAAAATATCTTTAATTTGATTGTGTGTAATTCCATCAAATACAGGTGTAACAAATTTTTCACCTAGATTTTTAGCAGCTTGTCCTAAATGAAGTTCTAGAACTTGACCTATATTCATACGAGAAGGCACACCTTGAGGATTTAATAACATATCAAGTGGAGTACCATCTTCTAAATAAGGCATTTCTTCAACTGGTAGAACAATCGAAACAACACCTTTGTTACCATGACGCCCTGCCATCTTATCCCCAACTTTAATTTTTCTTTTTTGAGCAATAGAAACTTTAATTATTTTTTCTACGCCTTCTTCAAGTTGGTCACCATCTTCACGGCTAATAATTTCTACGTCAACAACAGTTCCGTTGTGTCCGTGTTTTACTTTTAAAGAAGTATCTTTACGGTTAGAAGATTTTTGGCCAAAAATAGCAGCCATTAATTTTTCTTCAGGGGTTGGATTTTCTTCACCTTTAGGACTAGTTCTACCAACCAAAATATCTCCAGCAGTAACTTCTGAACCAATTCTAACAATACCATCTTCATTTAAAAATCTTTTTGAATAATTAGAAACGTTAGGTATATCAGTTGTAAGATAATCTTCTCCAGCTTTTGATTGTCTAAATTGAATTGTTTGCTCTTCAATATGAATTGATGTATAAACATCGTCTTTAACAAGTCTTTCTGAAAGAATAACAGCATCTTCATAGTTATATCCGTTTCAAGTTGAAAAACCAACTAAAACGTTTTTACCTAATGCCATTTCTCCATTTTTCATAGAAGGACCATCAACAAGTAAATCGCCTTCTTTAATTTCATCGCCTACTTTTACAATAGGAATTTGGTGAATTAATGTGCCTTGGTTAGATCTTTCAAATGTTCTTAAATTGTAAACATCAGCTTTTTTAGCACCATCAGCTAAAATCTTAATTTGGTTTGCATCTACATAAGTAACTTTACCTGTAGTATTAGATCTTAAGTTAGTTGATGAATATTTAGCGATGTCAGCTTCAACTCCAGTAGCTACCAAAGGAGCTTCTGCTTTTATAACAGGGACTGCTTGACGTTGCATGTTTGAACCCATTAAAGCACGGTTAGCATCGTCATTTTCCAAAAATGGAATAGCAGAAGCTGCTATAGAAGTCATTTGACGGTTTGAAACACCAATATAATTAACATCTTCAGTTTTTGCTTGAATATATTCATTATCTTTTCTTGCCATAACAACATCGTCGATGATAATACCATTTTTAACATTGATTGTTGATTGAGCAATAACTACGTTTAATTCTTCGATTGCTGTTAAATAAACAGGTTGAGAAAAATCAACTTTTCTATTTTTAACTCTAAAGTATGGAGTTTGAATAAAACCATATTTGTCAATCTTAGCAAATGAAGCTAAGTTTAAAATAAGTCCAATGTTTGGTCCTTCAGGAGTTTCAATAGGACAAATTCTACCATAATGAGTAGGGTGCACATCACGAACTTCAAATTGCGCAGTATCACGATTTAAACCTCTAGGTCCAAGTGAAGTAATTCTTCTCTTGTTAGAAATTTCTGCAAGTGGATTACATTGATCCATAAATTGTGATAATTTTGAAGTGTTAAAGAAAGACTTCATTTGATTAAAAATAGGTTTATTATTGGTTACATTTTTAGGTGTAATTTTTTCTATTTCTTTAGTAACTATTCTTTCTTTAGTATTTTTTTCTAATTTAATAAGTCCAATTTTAAATTGGTTTTGTAAAAGTTCGCCAATTGTAACAATTCTCTTATTAATTAATGAATCGGGGTCATCATCATAACCAACATTGCTTAATAAATTGAAATAGTAAGATATTGTTGCGATAATATCTGGTACTAATAAAAAGTTTTCATTTGATGTAGGGTCATTTCCTAATACTAAAACTTTTTTATCATTTATTTTATCGTTTTCAGTTGGGTAAATATTAATTGCAGGAACATAAAGTCTATTTCCTAATTCTTCATTGCCTTCTAAATCAATTTGATTTCCATAAACTGTAGCATCAATGTTTGGAAGTCTTCACATAGGAATTAATCTATTTTTATAATCTTCGTGAATTTGTTTAGCAATATCTAAAGTAATGAAAGTACCCTTTTCATATAATAATGAACCATCATATGAATAAATATTATCAGCTAGGTATGTATTTAAAATTCTATCGATAACATTTAATTTACGGTTTAATGTAAATCTTCCGGTTTCGGTTAAAGTATATCTTCTAGCATTGAATAGTGTGATAGGTAATAGGTTTTTCGCACTTTCGGAAGTCATACGATCACCTTTTCTAATTACTCTATAAATATGTTCTTGTGCTTCTTTAACAATTTCTTCAAGCGCATTTTCACCTTCAAAAACAATTTTATCTCTTTTGAAAGTTTCTTTTAATTGAGGAATTTTGCCAAACATTTCATAAATGCCAGCTTTAGAAAATCCTAATGCTTTTAAAAATGTTGTTAAAAGGAAAGATTTGTTCTTATCAATTGCAATTTTTACTGTATCTACATTACTTGAAGTTACTTTGTGAGAAATTTCAATTCATGAACCAAGTTGTGGAATTATTTCAACTTTGTTGAATAAGTCATTTGCTTGTTTATTTCTAACACCAACCCCAAAATAAACACCAGTAGATCTAGTTAATTGTTGAACAATAACTTTTTCTGCTCCATTAATGATGAATGAACCACCATTAGTTAAAATAGGAATTTCAGCAAAAACTACTTCAGCTTCATCAACTTCACCGGTTGCAATATTAGTTTGTCTAAGTTTAGCCTTAACTTTCCCAATATATGAAGAACCTTTTCTTTTTGCTTCTTTAATACATTCGAATTCTGATTTTTTTGGAACATCAAAATGAACTGTATTGTATAAATAATCAATTCTTACTTTTCCGTGAGCTTCAATAGGATAAATCTCTCTAAGTTCTTTTTCAATATCCTCTTCTATAAACTTTTTAAATGATGTTCTTTGCATCTCTAAAAAGTCAGGGGTTTCGAAAACTTTTTGACTTATTGAATAATCACGTCTAATAGTGGTAGGTCCAAATAATCTGTTTTCATATTGTTTTTTTTGTGCCATATAATGACCTCTTTTTTATATAATAAATTTAATAATTTGTAATTTAGGTATTAAATATTTTTTCAAATATTCTTTAATATTCAGTTTGTAGTTGCATTTTTTAAAACAATAAATAAAGGCATATAAAAATGCAAAAACGGCTTTTTATATAAAAAGCCTATGCGTTTATTTAAAAATTAATCAAGAGTAACTTCTGCTTGTGCAGCTGCTAATTTAGCTTTAATATCTTCAGCTTCTTCTTTCTTAGCATTTTCTTTAAGAAGTGCAGGTGCTGATTCTACTAATTTTTTAGCATCCATTAAACCAATTCCTAATAAGTCTTTAACAACTTTAATTACACCAACTTTGTTTGCTGTTGCAGGTAAAGGTTTAAGGGTAACATTGAATGTTGATTTTTCTTCTGCGACTGCTGCTGCAGGTGCTGCAGCAACTGCTGCTACTGCTGTAGGATCAATACCGAATTCTTCTTTTAATCCTTCGATAAGTTCCATAACTTCTTTAATATTCATTTCTTTTAATGATTCGATAAATTCTTTTTTTGTTAATTTTGCCATGATAAATTCTCCTTGTTTTTTTAAATTATTTTTCTGAAATTATTCAGATTTGATTTTTCCTTGTTCTACTAACATATTAAGACCAATTGATAAGTTTCTTACAGGACTTAATAATGCATTGCCAAGAATCATAAGTGATTCTTCGAATGAAGGAAGTTTTGAAATTTCTAAAAGTTCTTTTGCATCAACAACTTTATTTTCATAAATTCCAGCTACAAATTTAATTGCAGAAAAGTCTTTTTGAAATTTAGCTAACAATTTAGTTGCAGCTAAATCATCAGATTTAGCAAAAGCAAAAATGTTTTGTCCAACTAAAAAGTCGTTTAATGCTTCAAACTTAAGTTGTTTAGCTGCTAATTTAACTAATCTATTTTTGTACATCTTAAATACAACATCGTTGTTTGAAAGTTCTTGTCTAATTTTTTGTAATTGAGGTACAGAAAGTGTTTGACAATTTACAACAACAAGTGCTTTAGATGATTTTATATGATCAGCTATTTCTTTAACAACTAAAGTTTTAGCGTCTCTTAAAGCGCTCATATTTCCTCCTATTAAGTTTTAAAATTAATGCAATAAATAAAAAAATAGTAACACTAACATACTAGGTAACAAATTAAGCATTATTGTGCAGTTACTGTCTTCATATATTGCATTTAGTATTTTACCATAAAAATATTTTTATTTATTAATTTATTTATTAAAATAAATTTAAACTTTATTTTTTAAATCTGCGATAATTCTGTTATGGAAAAAACAACACTAAATAGTCAAAGTTCTTTAGCAACAATTAATCTAGTTTTAGAAGATGGAACCTTAGACGGAATATTATACATAACAAAATTAAGATGAGCTTTATCTGGAATTATGTTGGTTAGTCCGCGTGATAAAGTTGAAGATCTTTTGAATTTAGAACCATATGAAACATTATGTAGTTATTGGGGAATATATTTATTGGTTTCTGAAAATCAAGTTTATATTGGCCAAGCTTCAGAATTAAAAGCTAGAATAAAACAACATTTATATGGAAAAGATTGATGAGAACGTGTTTTTATATTAACCACATCTAATAATTCACTTGGAAAAAGTGATATAGACTATTTAGAAGATGAATTAATAAAAAAATCCATTAAAGCTAATAAATTAAATTCTGATAATAAAAAGTCCGGAAACAAAAATAATCTTTCATATCTTAGAAAAGCAGAATTAAATGAATATTTAAAGGATGCATTATTTATACTCAGTTTTATTAACGTTAATGTTTTTGAAAATAATAAAAAAGAAAGCATTAACATTGAATCATTGTCTAATCTTGTTGCCGCAAAACCACAAGATCAAATCCTCACTAGAAATAAAAATGAAATATTTTCGTATGTTAAAGAAAAAACTAATATAGATTTAACAAAAAATTCATATTATAGTAAATTTTATATAGACAAAAATCAATATTGATTCACACTTAGTAATAATGTGATAGCTAAAAATTTAAAATTAGTATTAAATAATATAATTAATCAAGAAATAATTATTATTGAAATTCCCGCAAATACTTTTAATATTTCTAAAAATAAAGATAATAACCATTTTTTTCAAACTCGTAAGGATGAAAGATTTGATTTGTATATCTCACCTGATTTTATTGAAAAAACTAATGAAATAGATTTATCTAAATTTATTATTAAAAGAATTAATTATTAAAAAAATAAAAAATGCCTTAGTTAAGCTTTATAAGTAAATTTGCTTAAAATTAGGCATTTTTTTATTAATTAGTTGTATCTTTTTTATTATCGTTATCAACGTTTTTATTTTGTTCTAATGATTTTTCGTTTTCTAATTTAGTATCATTGTAATTAGTAACATTTTCTGAAGTACTTTCATTTTCTTTTGCTTGAGCATCTTTTTTATGCCTTTCAATCATAAAAATAATTATCATAGATATAGCACTCCCAAATGCACCTAACATTAAACAAGCATCAGCAAAGTTTCAAGTCCCTCTATCAAATCAAGGCAAATAGAAAATATCTCTAACGCCGCCCAAAATAAATCTATCTACCATGTTGCCTGTTGCCCCGGCTGCAACTGTAGCAAAACCTGCAACTATAAATAAACCATTCATTTTTCTAAATAAAATAGAAGCAAAAAGAGAACCAAAAATAATTGCAAAAGTAAGAATATGAAGCCCTATCATCGTAAGCCCTATTTCAATTGTTGTGCCTTTATGTAAAACAGATCTTGTTCCAATAATTTTACCTTGATAATGTTCTATTTTTATGCCGCTACTAGCACTATTATCATAAATTTTTGATTTAGTTAATAAATCAATTAAGATCATAATTCCATAAATCGCAAGATAAACTGCTAAATTAATTAAGATTTGTTTTCAACTTAAAGTTTTTCAATATTCTTTTGTAAAAAAAGAAATTTTTGATTTTTTTGTTTGATTATCCATTTTTTACTACCTTTTTACATCTTGGACATAATTCTAAATCTTTATCAAAATCTTTTTCTTCAAAGTGATTTCAACATCTTAAACACTTATAAGAATTATCCAATTTTTCAATTCTAATTTCATTTTTCTTAGAAGTAAATTCAACTTTAGCAATCATCAATAATTTAACTAAATCTAAAGATTTAATAAATTCAGAATTTGTATTTAAATATAAAATTGCTTCATTTGATCTCTTAAATTCTTGAGCTTTAATTTTATCTTCAATTAAACGATAAACAGTATCTTTCAAATCAAAAAATTCTTTTCATTTAATTTCTAAATCTTCTTTAATATTTACTTTCTTTAAAAATGGAAGTAAATGTACAGATTCTTCTTTTTTGATATTAGGAAAGTATTCATAAATTTCTTCACATGTAGTTGGTAAAATTGGTGCTAAAGATTTTAATAGTAACATTATGAATTTATAAAATACATATTGAACTTGTTTTCTTTCATCTGAATTAGCTAAATCTAAATATAAAATATCTTTAGTAATAGAAATATAATAAGAACTAAAGTCAATTACGAAATTATTAATTAATTTAATAACATTTATAAATTTATATTCTTCATAATTTTTAATAATTTCATTATTAAGTACATCAATTCTATATGACATTAATTCATGAATAAAACTCAATTTCATTTCTTTAAAATGATAGTCGCTTAAACCACCCAACATAAATTTAACGGTGTTTCTAATTTTTCTATACATTTCAATATTTTGAGTTAATATTTTATCATCAATACTTATATCACTAGTATATTCTGAGTTTGCTGCTCACATTCTTAAAATATCTGAACCATATTTATTAATTATTTCAAGAGGTTTAACAATGTTACCTAAAGATTTAGACATTTTGTTACCTTTACCATCTAAAGTAAATCCATGTGATAAAAGTGATTTATAAGGACTTTTGCCGCATCATGCAACATAGTTAATTAATGAACTATTAAATCAACCACGATATTGATCGCTTCCTTCTAAATACATATCAAATGGAGCTTCAATATTTCCTGGTTTTACACTTAAGGCAGTAGAACCCGAATCAAATCAAACGTCCATAATGTCTTCTTCTTTTGTATAACCTAAATTTTGATATTTTTTAGGTAAAAGTTCATCAGCGGTTTTTTCATATCAAATATTTGATCCATGCTTATCAACTAAATCTATAACATGATCAAATATTTCTTCTTTAAATACAGGATTCTTATCTTTATCATAAAAAATAATAATAGGAATGCCTCATTTTCTTTGTCTTGAAATACATCAAGTTTCTCTATTTTCTAACATTAAAGATAATCTTTTTTTGCTTCAATCATTAAAAGTTTTAACGGAACTTAAAGCTTTCTTGATTTGGGCTTTAATTGGTTTTAAAGAAACAAATCATTGTTTAGTTGCACGATACATAATTGGCTTATGTGTTCTTCAATCATGTGGATATTGGTGCTTAATAAATTTAAGAGCTAATAATAAATTATTAGTTTCTAAATATTTACCAACTAACGGGTTAGCTTCATCATAAAAAATATTTTGATATTCCTTAGGCGCTTTTTCGTTAATATAGCCTTTGTCATCAATATGCATTATTTTATTTAAGTTAAATTTATTTCCAATTATAAAGTCATCTTCACCAAATAATGGGGCAATGTGTACAATTCCGGTCCCTGCATCTAAAGTAACATGATGTCCTTCAACAATTGGACACACATTTTTGTTAATTGGACTAATATAAGATAAATCAAGTAATTCTTTACCTTTAAATTCTTTAAGTATTTGATAATTTTCTCATTTTGCATCATGAGCAACTTTTTCAATTAAAGCTTTTGCTAAAATATACTCTTTATTATTTGCTTTTAATAAAACATAATCAAAATCTTTACCGACTGCAGCAGCTGCATTAGCAATTAAAGTTCAAGGTGTAGTAGTTCAAATTAAAATGTTGGCATTACTGCTAATAAGTTTATTCCCTTTATTTAAAGGGAAAGCAACAGTTATTGCTGGCGAAGTGTGTTCTTGATATTCAACTTCTGCTTCAGCCAAAGCAGATTGAGATGAAGGTGATCAATAAATAGGTTTTAAATCTTGATATATCAAATTGTCAAAAACCATTTCTTTAAATAATCTTAGTTGATTAGCTTCAAAATGTTTATCCAATGTAATATAAATATCTTTAAAATCGGTTAAAAGAGATAATTCTTTAAATTGTTCAATTTGGTGTTGAACTTGGTTAAGAGCATAAACTTTTGCATTTTCTCTTAATTGAACTGTATCAAAATCCTTAACTTGCTTTTTGGCTTCAAGAAGCATTTTATGTTCAATAGGAAGACCGTGTGTATCTCACCCAGGAGTATAAGGCGAAAAATAACCTTGCATATTTTTAAAACGAACTATTATGTCTTTTAAAATTTTGTTCAAAGCATGTCCGACATGAATATCGCCATTAGCATATGGAGGTCCATCATGTAAAACAAATGGTTTATTATTTTTATTTTTATTTAATACCTTATTATATAAATCTATATCTAATCATTTTTTAGCATATATTTTTTGCTTTTCATATAGATTACCTTTCATTGCAAAATCTGTTTGTGGCATTAATAAAGTATCTTTATAATCTTTTTTTTCTTCCATAAGTTCTCCTTATTTTTGCTTTTTTGTTTTTTTGTTGATGCAAGCTTCTATAAATTTTATAAAAATTGGGTTACTATCAAGTGGTTTTGAATTATATTCTGGTCTAAATTGTACCCCTATATAAAAATCATTATTTTTATTTTCAATAATTTCAACTATCTTATTATCTTGACTTTTTCCTAATACAACTAAATTATTTAAAGCTAATTGAGCTATTTTTTCATCTAGAATGCAATATTTATGTTTGTGTCTTTCACTTATTTCTTCTCTTGAATATATTTTATTAATTTTAGAATTTTTAGCTAATTTAATTTTTCTAATTCCTATTCTTATAGGAAAATCTACTTCATTATAATTTGCTACTTTAGAAATAATGTCGGTAAATTTAATATTATTTTTTTCTTTATTAATTAAATTAAACGCCATTTTGAAAAAACCATTACATATTCCAAATGTCGGAATGTTTTTTTGTTGTAATAAATCCAAAACATTGTCAAATTCTTTTTCTTCTTTTATTTCAACAGTTGGCAATATTATTGCTCCGTCAAAAGTAGAAATTAAATTATCATTTAATTTCACTTCATTTTCAAGAGGGTCAAATCAAGTAAATTTAATATTATAATTTGCAAAAGCTGAAGTTATGATTAAAGCATCTTTAATAGATTTATAAGAATCTTCGAATTTATCATTTGATCCTATCATTAATATACTTAAAGTTTTTAGATCATCCAATTTCTTTTGGTTCAATATTTTAGATACAAAGTTTTCTCAATTTTTATTATTACTTTTTGTTAATTTTAAATTAAAGTGATTTTCAATAATTTCAACAATATTCATTTTTTCTAAATACAATGGTAAATAATAGATTGTTTCAAAATTAGCAACATTAATAATATTTTTTCTTTCAATGAAAGAAATAGATGCAACTTTTGAACAAATATTTTCCTCAACTAACTTATCTGACCTCAAAATAATTAAGTTAGGATTAATATTCAAACTTCTTAAATTAGTTATTGAATGTTGAGTTGGCTTAGTTTTATATTCTTTAGTTATTGAAATGTAAGGCAAATATGATACATGAACAAAAAACATATTTTTAGGATATTGATAATTAAGTTGTGCTAGGGCATAGAAAAATGGGTTACTTTCTAAATCCCCAACAGTTCCTCCTATTTCAACAATTGCAAAATCGGGATTATATTTCTTTGAAATATTTAAAATGACTTCAATAATTTCATTAGTATAATCAGGAATAACTTGCATAGTTTTTCCTCTAATTGTTCCACTTAATTCTTTTTCAAATAATTTTTTATATAACTTGCCCGAAGTAAAAGAAGAATCAGAAGTTAAATTAGTTCCTATAAATCTTTCATAATAACCTAAATCTAAATCTGTTTCAGTTCCATCTTCAGTAACAAAAACTTCTCCGTGTTCTTTAGGCGATAATATACCTGGATTTGAATTTAAATAAGGATCTAATTTCATAGAAAAAACTGAATAGTTTCTACTTTTTAGTAAATTACCAATTGAAGCGGCACAAACGCCTTTTCCAATTCCACTAATAACTCCGCCAGTTACAAATATATATTTTGTTTTCATTTATACTCTTTTCTTTTTGTTTAATAAATATATTTTTTTGTAATATTTAATTTATAATTTTACTAAATTATGGAATTACTTTAAAAAATAAATTATTTTCTAAGTAAATTAGGAGGACAAAAATGAAAAGAATTTGTTTAGTTGTTGACATGTTAAATGGTTTTGCTAAAGAAGGTGCACTTAAAAGTGAATATGTTTTGAACTTAATTCCAGGTATAAAAAATTATTTAGAAGCAAATAAAAATGATGATAATATTTTTATTTGTGATTCGCATTCTAAGGCAGACCTAGAAATGCAAGCATACCCATATCATTGCTTAGTAAATAGCGATGAAAGTAAAATAGTTAGTGAACTAGAAAAATATGCAAAGAAAATAGTAACTAAAAATACAACTAATGCTATTTGACACATTGATCTTAATAAAATTGCAAATTATGATGAAATTGTAATCACTGGATGTTGCACTGATATCTGTGTATTACAACTTGCTTTATCATTAAGAACTTATTTCAATTCGCTCAATAAAAACTCAGATATTATAATTTATAAAAACTTAGTTGACACTTATGATTCGCCAAATCATAATAGAAATGAATATAATGAATTTGCTTTAAAAATTATGGCAGAAGCTAATATTAAAATTAAAGAATGAAAAAAATAACTAGATCGCTAGTTATTTTTTTAGTCAACTTAATGAAATGGTACGCCTTAGAGGACTCGAACCTCTGACCCAATGGTTAAAAGCCATTTGCTCTACCGCCTGAGCTAAAGGCGCATATTAATGGTGCCCAAAACTGGACTTGAACCAGCACGGCCATTACAGCCCAGGGATTTTAAGTCCCTTACGTCTACCATTCCGTCACTTGGGCACTTTTTTATAAATGCGTAATTTATTATATTCTATTTTTAAAAATTTAAATTAAATTTTAATAAAAATTTTTGATTTTTTGTTATTTTTATAATTTTTTATTATTTTTTACTTTATTTTTTCAAAATAAAAAGCAAGTTTTATTATTTTCTTGCTTTTTGCAATTTTTAATTAATCAACTAATGATTCAGCCACACCTAAGTTTTTAAATGTTTCTGTATTATTAGTATCAAAAATAAGTTTAACTAAATTAGGGTAATCAATAAATGGGTTTCTTATTCCACTTTGAGCTTTTGCAATTTCATTATTTCTATATATTTCACAAGCATCAACAGGATCGAATTTGTTTCAAATTCTATAACATTCTAAAAACTTTTCTTGGAAATAAGGGTAAGGATCTTTAAATACTTGAGGGCCACCACCTTGATTAGCATTTTTATGTGTTATTTGGAAATAGAAATATGCTCTTGCAGTATCGCCTTTAAAAAAGTCAATTACTTCCGTATAATGATTTTTATCAATTTTAGTTCCGTTTTTTGTAATATATGGATTGCCTTTTACTCAAAAATGTGGAGAGTTACCACGTTCTTGATTTACTCAAGCATCAGTAGGAAATATAAAATGACAATCTGCACGAGTAGGATAGGTATCTTTTCCAAATCAAGATTGAGGGATCATGTGTTCTCTATTATATGAATCACTTTCTTTGCTATGATGCCCTTTATCTTGATCATCCAAAGGTCTAAAATTATATGGATCTTTGCCGTTAGGATTTTCTGAATAAATATCTAATATAGTTCCATCATCTTCTAAAAACTTATCAGTTCAAGCTTTTGCATATGTAGACCATAATTTATTATAAGCTGATGTGCCACTTCCAATAGCACCAACTTTACTTTTTTGAATTTGTAATATTTTTTCAAATAATTCAGAACCTTTGAGTCCTTCAGCTTGTGCATAGTAATTATTTGAAGAATTGTATTTAATTTTTGAATATTTAATTGATGTTCATTTTTCAGTTTTATTAAAATTTAAAAATGTTGTATTTATTGAAGGGTCAACATCAATAATTGATTCAGAACTTCCAGTATTTTGTCCACCACCTGATGGATTGCCTGGGTCTGGTTTATTTCCTGGGTCTGGTTTATTTCCTGGATCTGGTTTTGCAGGATCTGGCTTAGAAGTTCCATTAGAAATATCTATAGTATAAGTTTTTATATCGATATTTGTTAATGTTGCTTTATGATAATATAAAACTTTAACTTGTAATTTTTGATTACTTAATATTTTATTTTCTAAAATTTTAGCATGTAAATCATTTATATTCATATTGGCAAAATAATAATCGCTCAACTTTGTTGAAGAATTTTTTATACCTTCTTCTGTTGAATTCATTAAACCAAATTCAATACTATTAATATTTTTTTTATATTCTTCAAATTGCTCTAAAGATAATTTTGTTTTGCAGCTAAATGTTGGCAATGACACACCTAAGGGCACAGCAAAAAGCGACATTGCTATGAATAATGTTTTAATTTGTTTTTTCATTTTTCTACTTTCAATATTTAATAATTATTTAATATAATGATTTTCCAAATTGGAATCCTTATATAATAATTTTCTCATATTTTAAAAGTTTTTTATGTATTTTTATTTTGAAAGAAAAATCAGGTCACCTTCAATATCGAAGAAAATAAGTCAGATTTTATAGTATAATTAAAGTATATGTAGCATTTTTATAAAATGCTTAATATATGTAAAATCAAACTATATTAATTAATTAAAAAAAAAGGAAAATTATATGAAAAAATTTTTAAGTAAGTTGCTATATGCATTACCTCTTGCTGCTTTAACTTTACCTTTAATTGCAGCAAATTGCACAAATACAAATGTAGATAATAAAGAAAACATAAATAACAAAAAACCTGAACCAACTCCTGGAGGTACAACTACACCTGGTGGAACTACAACACCTGGCGGTACAACTACTCCTGGCGGTACAACTACACCTGGTGGAACTACAACTCCTGGTGGAACTACAACTCCTGGAGGTACAACTACTCCTAGTGTTTCACAAACTGTTTCACTTGTAGAATTAGGTAAAATTGAAATTTCTATTTCAAAAGAAAGTAAAATATCACTTGATGAGAATTTTAAATTAGACTTAAATACAGCTAATATTAAAATGTTAGACACTGATTGAAAAAATAAATTAGGAAATAATAAACACACTAAAAACTTTTTAAATTACTTCTTTCAAATCCCTAATAAATTAACAAATGGAAAAGATGGTGGAAACACACCATTATTTGAATTAAGTTTTAATGAACAAATTTGTAAAGCAGATGATCCAGTTTACCAAAATTCTAAAACTAAAAGATATAGTACATCTGGTGATTTACCTTTAGAAGAAGACGCAACCCATTACATATTTAGATTTAGATTATATGATCACGGTGCTAAAAAAATTTCTAAAACTGTTTATGCTTTAAAAATTTCAAAATAATTTTAAAAAAATAATTAAAAAGTACTAGAGCAATCTAGTACTTTTCTTTATTAAATTATAGTAAAAACTAGTTTAAAGTAATTTTTGTACCAGTTTTTTCTGCAATAACTTTTTCTAAGTCTTTTAAATCACCGATGAAAGCAGATTGTCCACCTTCTTCAACAAATTTAATTGCAGCCTTAACTTTTGGTAACATACTTCCTGGAGCAAATTGATTTTCTTCAATATATTGTTCAAGTTCTTTTTTGTTAGTATGTTTTAAAGCTTTTTGGTTTGGTTTATTAAAGTTAATCATAACATTATCAACAGCTGTTAAAACAACGAAATAATCGGCTTTAACTAATGATGCTAATTTTGATAAAGCAAAGTCTTTATCAATAACACCATCAACTGGGGTCATTAAACCTTTTTTATCTTTAATTGTAGGAATTCCACCACCACCACCAACTACAACAATAGCACCATTTTCAACTGCGGCTTTAATTTGGTTAATACCAACAAAGTCTAATGGTAAAGGAGATGCAACAACTTTTCTGTATCCTCTTCCTGCATCTTCAACGATAACAGAATTAGGATTCATTTGTTCTGCTTCTTCTTTAGTTGAGTAGAAAGGTCCAATAGGTTTTGTAGGGTTTTTAAAAGCTTTATCATTTGCATCAACAATGGTTTGAGTAAGAATATACATAACTTCTTTATTAATTTTGTTTGCTACTAATTCATTAGTAATAGCATTTAACATGTGAAGTCCAATGTAACCTTGACTCATTGCGCCTGCTTCTGGTAAAGGAATTAATGGGCTTTTTGGATTAACTTTGTGAGCATCTGACATCCCATTAAAAATCATACCAACTTGTGGACCATTACCATGTCCAATAATTACTTCATGACCTGCTTTAACAAGTTCAGCTATTTTTTTAGCTGGTAATTTAACTAATTCTTTTTGTTCTTCAGGATTATTTCCTAAAGCATTTCCCCCAAGGGCAATAACAATTCTCATAATTAGTATCCTATTGTTGCAAGAATAACAGCTTTAATTGTATGCATTCTGTTTCCTGCTTGTTCAATTGATTTGTTGTATTTTGATTGGAATACTTCATCTGTAACTTCCATAGCACCAGTAGCTACAACTGGGTATTTCTTACCAAGTTGTTCTTTAATTTCTGATGAGAATAAAGTATGGTCATCGTGAAATGCTGGTAAACAGTGAAGGAAAATTACATCTGGTTTAGCAGCTTTAATCATAGCCATATCTACTTGGAATGAACCTAATTCTTTAATACGTGGTTCAAATAATGAGAAGTCTTCACCAAGTGATACCCAAACGTCTGTATAAATAGCATCTGCGTCTTTAGCAGCTTTGATTTTGTCATCGCTAAATGATACTGATCCACCATTACGTTTGAATAATTCTTGACAAGCTTTGTAAACTTCTTTGTATCCAGCACCTGTTTTAACAAGTTCAGCTTGTTCTTTAGGTCCACATAGTACTACATTCATTCCGGTAAATGCTGCACCAATCATAATTGAACGTGCAACGTTGTTTTTAATGTCACCAGAAAATACTATTTTTCTGCCTTTAAGATCACCAAAGTGTTCTTTAATAGTCATATAGTCAGCTAACATTTGTGTTGGGTGTTCTGAATCAGTTAAACCGTTTCATACTGGAACACCTGAGTATTTAACTAAAGCGTTAACATCTTCTTGTTTAAATCCTCTAAATTCAATTCCATCATAGAATTGTCCTAAAACCATAGCAGTATCTTCGATAGATTCTTTTTTACCAAAGTTTGAACCTGCTGGCCCTATATATGTACAACTTGCACCTAAGTCAGCAGCTGCAACTTCAAATGCACAACGAGTTCTAGTTGAGTCTTTTTGGAACATTATAGCAATGTTTTTTCCAACTAAAGGACGGTTGTTTGTATGTAATCCTTGATATTTTGCTCTTTTAAGTTCGATTGCTAAATCGATTAAATAGTTAATTTGTTCGGTTGTAAAGTTTAAAGCTGAGTCTAAACTACGACCTTTTAAGTTCATAGGCATTTAAGCACTCCTTTTTTATATATAAAATATCGATATTTTTTAGTGTTATAAAACACAATCTAAATTATACTAATTAAATAAAAAAATAAAAAAATTAATCTTACTTTTTCTAAGACTCGTTTTTAAATGGATAAAAGGCTAATAGCCTTTAATTAGTTTAGCTATCTTACTTGATGATGCTTTTTCTAAATCTTCATAAGATGCATTTAATATGTTTTGATATGTGTTAAAAGTACTTAGTAATTTCATTATTGTCTTTTTGCCTATACCTTTAATATTTAATAGTTCATTATCTAATATATATTCAAGTTCTTTCTTTTGATAAACATTTTTAACATATCTATCTACGATAGTTTGCATTCTACTTAAAAAATTAAATATAGACTTATCATTAATTTTTATTTCATTATTATTTTCATCAATAAGCATTCTAGTTTCATGTCTGTCATCTTTTACTAAACCAAAAATCTTTATATTTAAACCTAATAAATCAAGTGCTTTTTTAACTTCATTTATTTGTGCAATTGCACCATCGACAAAAATAGCATCTGCAAAATCTGGAAATAATTTGAAATACTTAAGTGCGCTTTGAAACATATATTCAACATCAGCATTTCTAGAATAATTTAAATTTAAATTAAAGTGACGAAATAATTTTCTATTTTCTTCACCATTTTGAAATACACAAACACCACCTATTACATTGTTTGTATTTATAAAAAATGAATTATCTAAAATAACAATGTTATTTAAACTTAAATTTAATAAAGTGCCTAATTTTTCTTGTACAGTTAAAATATTATTTGTTTTTATAAATTCGTCATATTTGACTTCAATATTATTTAAAGCATTATCATTAGCAATGTTTACTAAATTTAACTCTTCATTAGTATTTTCAAAAGAAATATAATTTATTAAATCGAAATCTGAATTTTTATATTTTTTATCTAAAACTATTTTTGCGGGTAAATCATTTTTTTCATAATATCTATTTAAAAATTCATTAATTAGAGTAGTTTCTGAGTTTAATATTTCAAAAGCATATGAATAAGTTGAAAGTAAAAAACCATCTCTATAAGAAAGTAAAGAAAAAAATATTACATCTTTATAGTTCACTATACCTACAACATCAATATCATCTTTGCTAACAATATTAATATATTGTTTGTCTTGATTATATGTAAATGTATCTAGCACATCTGAATATAGTTTTGCAAGTTCAAAATCTAAGTTTTCTTTAGCTTCCTCTAATTTGTTAGATAAATCTAATAGAAATGCGCTAGGATGCTTAATTGTGTTTCTTACTTTTTCATACTGTTCTTTTCAAAAGCTAAAATCTTTTTCTTTTATAAATTCGCCTTTATTTGCTAAAAATAAATGAGACAAATATTTTAGTAAAGGTTTAAAGTTTTTGTTATTTGGTAGCGGGCCGAAATATGTTGCATTATTTTCCTTCTTATAATTATTAGTAATTTCAATTTTTAAATCATTATTAGTAAGCTTTACTTTAATGTAAGGAAAAGTACTTCTATTAGGAAAAAGCACATTGTAAAAAGGCCTATAAAAGTCAATAAATTTTCTTTCTTGAATTAGTGCTTCTCTTTCGCTATTAGTAACTATGGTTTCAATAGAAAAAGCACGTTCAAACATTTTGGAAGTTTTGAACGAATTTTGCATTTTATTATTAAAATATTGGCTAATTCTTTTTTTTAAGTTTTTAGCTTTGCCAACGTATAAAACTTTATTGTTTTTATCTTTTCAAAGATAAACACCTGGTTTCTCTGAAATATATTTTATTTGACTTTTGTCTACCATTTAAATCTTGTTTTGCTTTCTGTAATCAAAAAATGCTTTTAGGATTATATCAAATCTTGTTCATGGATTGATATTAAAATCATTAGTAACTAATTCCATAGCTTTTTCTCAAATAGCTAAATTTTTGTTAGCTTCTAAATCTAGGTTTTTATCTTCTTTATATGAAATAAAATAATCAGGTTTTGTTTCATTTAAAAACTTAATGTTAATATCCATTACTGTTGGGAAAAATTTAATAATGTGATGAAAGTTTGAAATTTTGTCATAAAACATTTGGTAATAATGAAAAATTTCAATAGGTTCTTTTTTGCCAAAAACTTGAACAATTGCAAAGTATTCATCATTTTCTTGAATAGCCATTAAAACTCCAAAATTTAAAAGTAGAGCAGTAGGTTCTTCTTTTATCGAAATTTCAAAATTAAGAAATGGATGAGTAAATTGATTAATATAATCAAATTTTTCTTTATCAATTTTATAAAGTAAGGCAAAGTCATGGATATTATAATTTTTTAAGGTTTCTTCTAATGTAAAAAAGCCATTAACATTCTTTTCATCAAAATTAGGATTTCTATAAATATCCACTTCTTCATTACTTAAAGGTTCTCACTTACCTTCTTCTAATTTTGTATATATAAGTGCATTATCAATAATTTCATTTGTATCGGTTAGTATAACATTAGCAGCAAAACGTCCATATTGAGGATATAAATTTCAACGATCTAATGCAAATAATTGGTCTTTAGTAATTTCAAACACAACTCCATCAACTGATTTTAAAGGATCTTTTTTTAATAATAAAAAATGACTTTGATCTTTGCACTTTGCAAAACCATTTAAACGGGCAGGATGCTTTTTAACATCTGGCGAAAACATTTTAGAATAAAAAGGTTCATCTTGTTCGCCCGCATATGCAAAAAAGTAAATAGGAGCTTTACTTTGTTGTTCAATTTTTTCTTCTTTTTTTGTTTCTTCAACTTGTTTTGATTTAACTACTTTTTTCATGATTGTTCTACTTTCTATTTATATTTTAGGGTATTGATTTAACAATTTATACTATAATTATACTTAATATGAACTTAGATAAACAAAATAACAAACTAAATATTGATGAAGAAACTAATGAATTTGAAAATTTAGCTGAAAACAGTAAAAAAATAGAAGAAAAAATACAAAATAAACCGCTTAAGGAATTGATATTTGAAAAAATAAATATTTTAAAAAAGAATATCAATTATGAAAAAATTAGTCTAAATTTTGAATCTTTTTTAGAAAATGATTCTATTTATAATTTTCTAAAAACATTAAAAATGTTTATATTAAAAAAATCTACTAAAATTTTTGATATTAAAGAAGATAAAGAACAAGAACAAAAACTGCTTGCATTTTTAATATATTTATGAGAAAACTTTTCTTGATTAAGTCAAAAGAAAGACAAATTTGTTTTAAACAAAGATGATCATAAATCATTAACATACATAATGAATCAAATATCATATTTATTTCAAGTTACAATTTATAAAGAAATTGGACTTAAAAAAGTTTTAGAATTAGATTCTAAAGAAGATTATGAAATTTTCTTTAATGATTTAGTTTATATAAATAATAATTTGAGTTTTAATGATTACAACTCATTTAAAAAAATTAAAAGTGATATTTTTAAAAATAATTTCTTTGTAAATCAAGTAATTAAATATAGTGTTTTATTTAATGCCAATAATGAAAATATTTTTGAACCAATTAATGTCATACTTTCTAAATTTTCGAGAGATGATTTTAAATGTAAGAAAATAGAAAAATTAAATTGAGATTTCTATAAAAAGTTTATACATTTAAATTCAAAAGATAATCTTAACTTTTTATTTTCATTTTTATCCACTGAGTATAATTACATTAACTTCAATAAAATAATTAATGATAAAAACGAAATAATTAAAGAAAGAGTTTGGGAATCTTTATACTTTTCTTTTGCTTACTATTCTTTTATAAGTAATAAAAGTTTAATAAAAGAAAATGAACAAACTATTATTAATGAATTTCCATACTTACTTTTTTCATTGTATACAATGATTTTTGACTACTTTATTTTTGAAAAAATAACTTACAAACCTCTTAAAGAACCTAAACAATGATTAATTTTTGGCGCTCCAGGAACTGGAAAAAGCACAAAAATCAAAAAAATATTAGAAGCTTATGATGAAGATCCTAATATATATATTGAATATAAACGTTTAACTTTTCATGCGGGTACAAGTTACTTTAATTTTGTGGGTTCATATAAACCTATAACAACCAAAGATGGAAAAACTTCATATAAATATATGCCTGGTGAATTTAGCAAAATGCTAGCTAATGCATATAAAGACCCAAATACTAATTATGTTTTAATTATTGAAGAACTAAACCGTGGTGACGGCGCAAATGCTTTTGGTGAATTTTTTCAATCTTTAGATAGAAACAAATATGGAAATAGTGTATATCCTATATCAATAAGCTATGATTTAATTAACTATTTTTTAGAAGAAGAAAAAATCAATTATTTAAATACTAATTTAAATAAAGAAGAACCTTTAATAAATCGTATTTCTAAAAAAGAATGAGAAATTAAACTCCCTACTAATTTATATATTTGAGCAACTATGAATAATGCAGATCCACTAGCAAAACCTATTGACCCAGCATTTAAACGTAGATGATCTTTAGAATATATGGATTACAACACAACACCTAAAAATGTAAATGTATATTGAAACACATTTAGACAAAACATAAATAATTTATTAATCAAAATTAAAGTTCCTGAAGATAGATTACTAGGTTATTGATATATATATGATTATATTGACTTAAACTCTTCCGAAGAACAAGTAAAGGAAGCTGTAAAAAATAAAGTTATCCCTTATTTATTTAATGATATTTTAAAACTAAGAAAAGAAATTTTATCATTTAATGAATATGATTTTTCTACTATTTCTCTAATTAGAGAAAATTTTGAAAACTGATGAAATAAATATAAAGCCCCAGCTAAAAATAATCTTAATACCAATAATAAAAAATCTGGCAATTTTAATTAATTAATATGACTAAAATTAGACAAAGACTTTTAGAATTAAAAAATACACAAAGAATTAATTTTGATCAAAAAATTGTGCCCAATTTAAATAAGGCACAATTTTTAGGTTTATCAGCTTTAGAACTTAAAAAAATTGCTAAAGATTTACAAAAAAATTGAATAAAATTAACAAATGAATTTATGCTAGAACTTCCACATAAATATTTTGATGAGAATAATTTACATGTATTTATTTTAAACACTTTTAAAGATTGAAACCAATACAAAAAAGCTTTAGAAATATTTTTACCTTATATAGACAATTGGGCAACTTGTGATTATATAAATAATAAAATAATAGTTAAAAACTATAAAGAAAAATATTTTGAATTCTTAACTAATATACTAAAAAATAATGAAGAAACTTATTATCTGCGTTTTGCTATTGTACAAATGCTTAAATTTTATTTAAATGATTTAAATAATGAAATTATTCAATTAATAATTCAAATCAAAAACAATGATTATTATGTAAAAATGGCAATAGCATGATTCATGGCTGAATTAACAATGAATAATAATTCTAAATATATGTTTTTATTAGAAAAAAGAGTGTTGCCAATATGAATACATAATAAATGCATAGCTAAAATTAATGAAAGTAACAAGGCAACAAAAGATTTAAAAATGCAAACTAAATTATTAAAAATTAAATAATTAATGTAAAATATAACTACATTAAAATTAAAAATATTAAAAAAAAGGAGTCACAATGGGCTGATTAGAAATTACCATTATGTTATTAGCATTTACTGCTGTAATATTTAACTTAATTATTTTTATTACATCATTTAGAAAACAATATCCAGCAGTTACAATTAGATTAACAATATTTTTCTCAGGTATTGCTGTTCTTGCTAGTTTATTTGCAATTTACCAATTAATTGTTCTTGGTGGAAGCTTAAGCAGCAAAAGTGGAGCTGGAGAAATTATAATGTTTGTATTCTGATTATTATTCTTGGTTCTTGCAATAATTACAGCAATTATTCACTTAATTAGAATTTTTGGAAGAAGATCAAAATTATACATTTAATTAAATATAAGAAATGTACTAGTTAAATAATTAGTACATTTTTTTATTTTTAGATAAAATTATATTAATATAAAGGAAATAAAATACAATGAGTTGATTGGAATATATATTTTTATCTTGAGGCTATATTGCTTTAATATTTGATCTAATGATAATTTGTATGTCATTTAAAAAAGAATTTAAAAAACATACTTTATGACTTAGTCTATTCCTTTCAGGCTTCGCAGTTTCTTCAATATTTTTTGCAACCTATGCCTTAATAGAACGTGGCAAACTTCTTTATAAAGTTACTAGTTTTAACATCATATTATTTATAATGTGAATAATATATATTATGTTGTTTATAGTTACTTTAACATTGCATTTATATCGTATGTTTGGCAAAAGAGGAAACACTCATTTATATTATGAATAAAATAATAAAACCTCAAGATTAATCTTGAGGTTGCTACATTGCAACATGAAGTGCAACACTTGACAAATTTGTTAAAGTTGTTGCATTTTTTTTATAAAATAAAATTGAAGGGATACTTTTCCCTTCAATATAACTCTTATGCATTGCTTAAAAAAAGAGGTTACAATATGAATTATACACATATTAATTATGAAGAGAGAGTTTTAATTGAACATTATTTTAATTTAAATTATTCAATTAATAAAATCGCTAAAGAAATTAATAGATCTCCTTCTACTATTTCTAGGGAATTAAAAAGAAACTTTGATAGCAACATAATGAATTACAATTCGAACTCTGCAAGTCAATTAGCACGCAAAAGAAGATATCATCGT
>NZ_ATUH01000012.1 GCF_000420105.1 Metamycoplasma orale ATCC 23714 | reverse complement strand
AAATTTGCTGCCTTTTGAGCATCTAAATTTATTTTAGATTTTCTTCCTTTTTTCTTTTCCATAGCAAAAGAATTATAACCAAACTTTTTGTATTTTTCTATTACTGAATAGCATGCTGAATAAGAATTTTTCATTATTTTAGATATTTCTAAAATGCTAAAATCTTGAAGATATAATTCAACAATTTTTATTTTTTGATCAAGTTTTAATTTCAAATAGCCTTTTATATCTCTATTTCATTTGCTTCTTTTTTCTTTTTTAAATTTGAATTGCATAAAAATGAACCCCTTTCCAAAAAGTCCGGAATTTGGGGTTCACTCTATTTTGAGTCTTTTTTTATTATTTAGAAAACTTATTCCTTTTTATTTATAAATTGTTCTTTTGCACAGATATTTGCTTCACATTCATTTCTTTTAATTAATTGAATGTGGAATATTCCTTTTCACATTCATGCAAATGCAGGAGCTAAGAATGCACCCAATGCAAACATTGCAAGGTCTAATAAAATAACAACCGCAATTTTTCCACCTTTGTAAAATAAAGGTTTATCAAAATTTAGAAATGTATAAACTACAATATTGTATTTTGCATATTCGTCTTTGCTACCTGCATTTTTTAAACCTAATAATGGTTTTCCTATAAAAAACATTACCATAGCCATAAAGAAGTAAAGTAGTACAGCAACATTTGTTAATCATAGTTGTGTTTTAGTTAATTTAATTTGTTTTCTTGCAAAACCTAAAGTAATAAAACCAGCAAAAGGATTTATAGCATGCAATATAAATGAAGGAACAGCTGCACTAGGATTATTTCAAACTCCATTTTTTAGGGATACAAAGAAAATTAAAGTTCAATATATAACAAATGTAATTGTTATGTTGACTACAGCAAAAAAGTAAAAGAATTGACTTTTTTGTCTTTGAGCATGTAAAGGATATACAATCATAGCAATTGCTAACATTCAATTACTAATCATTGTAAATGATGTCCCTTGGTTTCACATAAGAGCTAAACCATTAGGATAAAATTCATTTCCATTAGCACCTAAACCAATCAAAGTATCAACATTAGAACTTTTTAGTTGTGCTATTGCTTTTTGAATGGCATGTATATTCATATAATGTAAAAGAATTGAAAAGTCAATAATTAACAATACAATCCCTAATATAAATATAATTTTTAAAATTGTTTTTCATTCCTTAAATTTTTTAAAAAAGCAAGGACATGATTTTGTTTTTGTTTCTTGATTTTCAGTATTTTGATTCATAATATAATGATTATATATTAAAATGCTTATTTTTTCAAGTTTAAAATATATAATTAAATATAGTAAACAAATATTTATAAAATTCAAGGAGATAATTAATATGGAATTTAAAGAAGTAAGAACTAAAATAGTTGCAACTATTGGGCCATCTTCAAATAATTATGAAACTATGAAAAACTTATTTGAAGCCGGGGTAACTACAGTTAGATTGAATTTTTCACATGGAGATATTATAGCTCATGAAAAAAATTTTGATTTAGCAAAAAAGGTTGCAAAAGATTTAAATATACCACTTTCTTTAATGTTAGATACCAAAGGTCCTGAAATAAGAATTGGTAAAATGGAAAATGATATATGTAAAATTGAAAGTAATACTAAATTAAAAATTAGATGCAATGAAAAAGAATTTAGTGAAAAAATAGGAAATAACAAAGTTATTTATGTATCTTATCGTATGGATAAAGACGTAAAAAAAGGAACTAAAATTCTTTTAGATGATGGAAAATTAGTAACTGAAGTTTTAAATGTTAAAAATGAAGAAATTGAAGTGATAACCAAAAACACACATATGCTAAAAACTAATAAAAGAGTTAATATTCCTGGAGTCGATTTTTCTTTACCATTTATGAGTGAAAAAGACAAAAATGACATTGCTTGAGGTGTTAAATATGGCGTAAACATTATTGCCGCTTCATTTGTTAATTCAGCTAAAAATGTAGAAGAAATTAGAAATATAATTAAAAATACTGATCCTAATTCTTTAACAAAGATATGCTCTAAAATTGAATCTAAAAAAGCAATAGAAAATATTGATGAAATAATTAAAGCTAGTGATGCAATTATGATAGCTCGTGGTGATTTGGGGCTTGAAATTGATTATTTTGATGTTCCTTATTATCAAAAAATAATTATTAGAAAATGCTCTTTAGCTGGTAAGCCTGTAATAGTTGCAACACAAATGTTGGATTCAATGGAAAAAAGTCCATTACCTACAAGAGCAGAAGTAACTGATGTTTATTGTGCTGTAGAACTTGGAGCTGACGCAACGATGCTTTCAGGTGAAAGTGCTAGTGGACTTTATCCTGTTGAAGCTGTTAAAATTATGTCAAGAATAGCAAAACGTGCTGAAACAGAATATTACACAGAACTTTTTTATAATACACAATTAAAAGCATTATCTCAAGATGCAAGTCCTAGAATGAAAATTGCATATGAAATTGCAAAAAAATTAAAAGATGGTAAATATAAATTTGCAGTTGTACTTTCTCATTCTGGTGAACTTCTTAAAGAAGTTTCTTCATATAGACCCAATGCATTTGTAATTGGCATTGTTAGTGACAACAAATATGTAAACCAATATGGCATAACTAATGGAATTTTTTGTGAAGTTGATTCTGAAAATGAAAGAAATTTAATTAAAAATGATCATGAAAAAGCAAAAAGTGTTATTACTAAATATAATGCTAAAAAAGGCGATAATTTTATAGTAGTTGATGGCTTAAATATTACAGAACATACTTACTAAAAAAATTAATAAGAAAAAAAGAAGGGACACCTTCTTTTTAAAATTATTCTTCATTTTTGAAATTTGTTATTTCTTGTTGAATTTCTGGCGAAATCATTTGATTTTCAAAATCATTAGGATTAGTAGAATCAATTGTGTTTAAACATCTAATTTGATATGTAACAATAATTGTGTTCTTATTTTTCTTTTCGAGTTTTACATTATAAGGTTCAGATTTAAATTCAACAAATTTATAATTTCAAATTACGCTTGCATCATATGGGTCAAACTTTAATAAATTTGAATTAGTTTTATATTGTTCAATAAATTCAGTTGGAGTTATTTCATTAATATTTATAACATCTTCATTAACTCTTGGTATGTCTAGTGAATTAATAAATCAAGACGACATTTGTTCTAATTCTTTAAGTGAATTATATAAATCCAAAATAACGTTGGGATTTTTGGTTTCACTGTTAGAATCTTCTTTTGCTTTATCAACAAATTTTTTAATTTGTTTTTTTGCATATGGAATCTCAATAGAAGCTTCTAAACCTTTAGCATATTGTTCAATAACTGCTTTAAGAAAATCATCATAATGTTCTAAAATAATGTCTGATATAAATTTAGTTGATTCAAAATAAAGTTTTTCTAAACTATCAATAGTTGCATGTTCATTATATTCAGATAATTTGCTAGTAATTTCTTCTGACTTATTATTTATTGCATTAGTTATACTTTCGACTGTTGCATCAACTGCTTGTCCATATAAGCTAGAATAAAAGCCAGCAATCATTCCTAAAGCAGGTCAACCTTTAGAACTTAATTTACTTAAATCTTCGTTTAATTTGTTACCATCTTCTCATTTAGCAGCATAACGATTAGGGTCATTAGGATTTATTAATATAGTAAGTATTTGATCATATACTCTCATTACTTTCTTTTCATATTCCTTGTTTTCTTTTTCTAATTCAATAACAGCATTTTTTAATTCTGCTAATTTAGCTGGGTCATTAGTTTCATTATATTCTTTAACTAATTTATCAACTTTTTCTTTGGCTTGGGTTGCTTTTTGATTCTCATCTTTTAAAAATTCTGATGAATTTTTTAAAGAATTAAATTGTAATGGTGATTTATCTGCTTTAGATTCAACTTTTTCTTCATTAACAAATATTTCGTTTAATTTATCTGTTAATTCAGGTTGCCCTTCAATAACTTCAATTTTTCTAAAACCTTCAAATTTAAGTTCAAATTCTGTAAATTCCTTACCTTGGAATTTTCCATTAACTTTTATAGTTAATATTCCTTCTTTATCATTAAAAGATACTACAGTCGCTTTATCTAATTCAAAGCCTTGTTCACTTAAAGCTTTTAAAGCATCTTCATTTTTTGAAGAAGCTAAAGATCTATCAAATTTAGAATCATAGATTGCTCTAATTTTGTCTTTATTTTCTTGACTTAAATTTTTATCTTCTTTTTTGTTGCATGAACAAGATACAAACGCAAAAGGAGCTAATAGAGAACTTAAAGTTATAGCACCTCAAAATATTCTTTTATTTTTCATATTATTATCCTTTCAAAAAATCAATTTTCGTTAAGCGGTAATATTATAAAGGAAAAATATTTTTTATTAAAAATTTATATTTATTTTAAATTAAATTAAAAATACAATATTAACTTTTTTGTTTTAATATAACTTTTTTAATTAAAGATTCAAATTTAATAACATCTAATGCTTCTTTGCCAATCAAAAAACCATTAACAGAATTAATCTCCATTAAATGATTAATATTATTATTTGAAACTGATCCACCATATAATACAGGCTTATTAATTTTTTCTTTAATTAAAGAAATGACATGTTCAATATGACAATTTTCGGGCACTAAACCAGTACCAACAGAGTATATAGGTTCATATGAAATTAAAATGTTTGAATTTAAATCAATATCCTTAAGTGCAATATCTAATTGTTTTTTAATTACACTCATAGTTTGTTTTTGATTAAATTCTTCTAATGTTTCACCAACACATAAAATAGGGGTTATATTATTTTTTAAACATAATTTAATTTTTTGATTAATTATTTCATCTGTTTCATTAAAATGTTTTCTTCTTTCATTATGTCCGACTAAAGTAAATTTAATATTTAAATCGCTTATATTATCTATAGTACATTCACCAGTATAAGGTCCTGATTCAAAATTAGATATATTTTGTGCTCCTATATTTAAATTCTTACCATATTCTAAATTTAATGATAAAGAACTAGGGCATAAAGCAAAACCAATATATATTTGCTTTGCATAATTATTAACTTCAACTAAGTGACTAATTTCTTTTAAAAAATGTTTGGCTTTAGAATAATTTAAGTTTGACTTAAAATTTCCTATTAAATAATATTTTTTATCGAATAATGACATTTTAAAACTCCTTATTTATTTTACCAACCAGGGTATCATACATAAAATTGCAACTATAGGTAACAAAACTAAGATGTAAAAAACTAAATTAGTCATATGTGTTTTTCTAGATTCTTTTAATTCTTTATCGCGATTGTATTTTTCTCTTTGTCTAGCAATAATAGCGTTTTGTTCATTAACTGATGTAGTTGAATCGAATTGTTGCTTTGCTAATTTATATATTTTTCTTTCATCATGAGATTTTACAATAGCATTAATAATACCTTTTGCAAAGCCTCATCTAAATAAAAGAACGAAACCATTAATAGAAAAAATTACGATACTTGAAAAAGTTATTGAATCTATTCAACCTTTTTTAGCTGCATAATTAATAATTAACATTAATGAAACATAAATTATTAAAGTTATTGCTAAATATAATAATGAAAATAGATTTCAACTATCTTTTCAATATTCTTTAAATGTTCTTTTTTCTTTCATATATACCCTTTAATAGTATTATTTTACATTAAATATTCAATTTTATAATGAATAAGTAATAAGAGTACTTTATTATACAAAATAAAAAGCCTCAACTTAATGAGACTTTTTCTGTTTTACTCTATTTTATAAAATTATTTTTTTGATTTTGAACTAAAAGTTTTTTTAGAAGTTTTTGCTTTTTTGTTTGTTTGAATTAAAGTATAATCCGATTCTTCAATACCTTTATTTTCTTCTACTTCTTTAGCTTTTCTTATTTTTGTTCATTCTTTAACTTGTGCATTAGTTCCATAAACATAATGATCAGGACCTACATTAAAGAATTCTGGTACATTAGGAAATCTTTGTTCATTTAAATAATCTAGTTCAAAAGAAACATTTTGGAATTTTTCATTTGAATTAGAAATTTTTGGTATAGCTTTAAACAAGTTAATTGTATATGGATGAATAGGGTTTTCATAAATTTGTTCAGTTTTTCCATATTCAACAATTTTACCTAAGTGCATTATTTGAATATAATCTGCGACGTATTCAACCATTGAAAGGTCATGTGCTATAAAAATTAAACCAATATTTTTCTTAGCACATAATTCTTTTAATAAGTTAACAACTTGTGCTTGAATAGAAATATCAAGTGAAGCAATAGGTTCATCAGCTACAACAATAGTAGGGGAAGAAATTAAAGCACGTGCAATAACAATTCTTTGTAATTGACCGCCCGAGAATTCATGAGGATATCTATATGCAAATTGCTTTAATAGTCCAACATCTTCTAAAGCTTTATAAATCATGGTTTTATATAATAAACCAGAAATAATAAATCTAGCAAGTGGTTTTAAAAATGCTGAGTCGAAAATATTTTTTCTTTCTGTTCATGGTTTAGCATGCTCATTATTTTCTTTTGCGATTTTTGCATTTTTAATATTTTGGTCAACTCATTTTTCATCTATACCTAATAAAAGGTGTAATTTTTTAATATCTTTTTCAAGATATTTCTTTTCAATATCAAATGACTTAAGCGATTCTTCTTTTAAGAATAAATCGGTTTTATATATAGTAATAATTGATTCAATTTCTTTTTTAGAATTAGTATCGCCTAACTTAATTTGAGTTCTAAGAAAGTTTCAAAATTCATTTTTATATTCAGCATATTTTTTATTACAAAATGTTTGTTGATCAACTAAATTTTTGTAGTCAGCTTCTAACTCATTAATTTCATTGTAATATTTTTCAATTTTTGTTTTATAAGTTTTTAGGTATTCTTCCATGTTTTCCATGTACTTTTCTTCAGCAAGTTTGAAAACATTTTTTGCTTCTTCAATTTGTTTATTTATTTCATCAAAGTTTTTATTTTTCTTATTCTTTTTATCTTCAAAAACAATATTTAATAATGATCTATGATTATGTTTTAGTTCATGTAATTCTTTATACAATTGTTTTTCATTTTTAGAAGATAATTTGATATATTCATCAACATCAAATTTAAAATTATTTTTAATAATTTCTCTAATTTTTGTTTTAGCATCTAATGTAAAATTAATTGACTCTAAATGGTCTAAATAAAACTTGTGAGCGTATTCTTCCAATTCATTAATTAATTTTCTAATTAAATCGAATTCTAGATAATTCAACTTTGTTCAAAATGATTTTATTGTTTCTGCTTTTTTAGCAAATAATAATTCATTTTTATAGTTATGAATATAAACTTCTAAATCAATAGAAGATAACCTTGCAATATTAGAGATAGACTTTTCATTGTTATATTCTTGAATATAGTTTAAGAATGTATTTTTAGATTCCCTAACAAGTTCTTGAATGTATTCTTTTTTAGTTGCAATTTCCTTTTTAACTTCTTTTGCTTGTTTAAGTGCTTCAAAAGCTTCTGGAGAGTACTTAGCTAAAATTAATACTTTATCAAGTTCTTTCTTTGCTTTAATAAATGCTAGTTCCGGAGCAGATAAATCATTATTTCTATATTTTGTTTGGCATTCATAATAAAGTTCTAATAATTTAGTTGTATTAGAATACATATTATTAATAATTTGACTTTCCATAATTTGTTTTTCTTCAAGATAAGAAAAGAAATTAATAAAGTTATCTTCATTTGAAATATTTGCGTCAAATTTAAAGTTAGAAAAGTTTTTTACTCACTTATTAAAGAATAGTCTTGCAGCTTTATTTATTTCTTTATAGTTTTGAGTTTGAAGAGCCATAGTATTTAATTGGAATGTAAATTTAAAACTTTGTTTTACATCATTTCAATCAGAAAAAATATCATCTAATTTTTCTTTCATTATTCCATTAACAACTAATGGTTCTTTAAGGATTGAATAAATAGTTTTTTGGCCATTTAAAGAAGCGTGTGGATCTTGGAAGATCATTTGAATATTTCTTCTCAAGAATTTTCTTCTTTTGTCAGTTATTTTTCTACCTGAAACTATTTTACCGTTTAATCTAACAAATCCATTATAGTCTTCATACAATCTAAGTAATGAACGACCGACAGTGGTTTTACCCGAACCTGATTCACCAATAAGCCCAACAATTTCACCTTCGTGAACATCAAAAGAAACATCATCAACTGCTTTGTTAATAATACCTTGATTAATAAAATATTTTTTTATTTTATCTAAAGATAAAATGACTTTCTTTTCTTCGTTATTATTTTCCATTTTTAAATGCTTTCTTAAATGCGTTGATACGCTTTAATAAATTTTCTGATAATGTAACTTTTGGAGCTTTTGGATGAAGCAATCATGTAGCAGCTGAGTGAGTTTTTGTTATTTGGATTAAAGGTGGCTCTTTAACAAAGTCAGCTTCCAAAGCATATTCATTTCTAGGTGCAAAAGGATCACCTACGGGTAAATTAGCCATATCTGGCGGAGTGCCGGGAATGTTATAAAGCTTTTCATCTTTATTTTCTGGAATAGCAGATATTAATGCTCAAGTATATGGATGTGCAGGGTTTGTAAATATTTCTTCTTTAGTACCACATTCTACAATTTTTCCTGCATACATAACATAAATATAATCACAGAATTTTGCAATAACTGAAATGTTATGACTAATTAAAATTATAGAAATGCCCATTTTTTGACGAATATCTTCGAACAATGCTAAAACAGATGCTTGAACTGTAGGGTCAAGAGCAGTAGTAGGTTCGTCAGCTATTATAATATCAGGTTTTAATGCAACAACCATTGTTATAACAATTCTTTGTTTCATTCCTCCTGATAATGTATGAGGATAAGCTAAAAAGATTTGTTCGGCATTTCTTAAACCAAATGTTTTTAGAAGACCAATCAAGTAGTTTTTCTTTTCATTAAATGGTTTTTCTGCTCAATCCTTATTATTATTAAGAGCATCAAGTAATTGTTTGCCAATTGTTCTTGTAGGGTTTAAACTAGTTAAAGGATCTTGAGGAATATATCCAATTTTTTGCCCGCGAATATATTGTCAATATTTATCTTTTTTAATTCTTGTAAGCTCTCAATTATTAATTTGAATTTTATCAGCACTAATAATACCTTGTTCATTAACATGAATTAAAGTTTTAGATGTAACACTCTTACCAGAACCAGATTCACCAACAAGTCCAATTATTTGGCCTCGATAAACATCTAGATCAATTCCACGAATTATATGAATTTGTCTTTTTCTACCAATAGGGAATGAGACGTGTAAATTTCTAACTTCTAAAATTTTTCCGTTTTCTAAATCTTTAGTTTCTCAACCTTTTGTTATTTGTTGAATTTTTTGGTAATATTTTTGTTTTTTAGTTAAAGTTATTTTTTTGTCTTTAGATTTTTCTAAAGCCTTAATATCTATTTTCTCTTCTGATTTTTCTAATTCAGAATCATTATCTAATTTAACTTCTATTTTTTGTTTTTTAGGTTCTTCTTTTTTTGCTAAATCTTTTTCAATTGGTTTTTCTTTAACTTCTTCAATGCTTTCTTCATTTTCTAATTCATCTAAACTAATTTCTTTTGTTAATTTTTTGTTTTTGTTTTGAGTGGATGATTTATTCATTATTTTCTCCTTGATTTAGTAATAACTTTAGGATCAAGAGCATCATGTACTCCTAATGCAATGAAGTGAAGTGAAAGTGATAAACATAATAAGATTGTAGCAGGAAGAACTAATATTCATATATTCTTTTGTGCGTCACCAATTGATTCAACTAATAGTTGTCCTAAACTTATATCATTATTTTCATTGAAAAATCCAAGGAAAGCTAATGATGCAACAGACATTATAATTGATGGTATTCTTCTAACAAAGTTAGTTGCAATTTTTCCTAATATTGCAGGCAAAGCATGGTAAAAGATTTGTCTAGAAGTTTTTGCTCCAACTGATTTAGAAGCAATAATATATTCTTCATCCTTAACAGTTATAATAAACATTCTTGTAGTAGATACAGGACCTGCTCATCCAGTTATAACTAATGCACCAATTAGTGCATAACTATTAGTACCAAAGATTGATACAAATAGCAATAATCAAATTAATTCAGGTAATGATAAGAATATATCAATTAATCTCATACATATAGTATCAACTCTTTTACCTGCATTGAACCCTAAATATGCACCAATTGAAACACCGATAATTGTTTGAAGACTTGCAGCAATAAGTGCTATAACAATTGCTCTTCAAGTTGCATATCAAGTAGTAGTTCAAATATCTGCGCCTTTAGTAGTAGTTCCTAATAAAGTATGTAATGTTGGAATATTAGCAAGAGATTGATTAATAAAGTTTTCATCAACAGTTTGGTTTTTGTTAACTGCATCAAGAATATTTGCTTTTAAAATATAGTATTTAAATACTAAATAAGGATTATATTCGATAGTCATTCCTTCTATAATACCAGTAGGCGGATTATAAACACCTAATTGTTCGATGCTTCCATCAAATTTAACACTTTGTTCAAATTCTTTGAAATATTGAAGGATTTGATTACCTAAGAATTGGCCATTAACTTTTTCACCAGGTAACTTATTAATTTCTCTTCAAAGTGAAACTACTGAAGCGTTAGGATCATAAGCGTCTTTAAACATTGGACTATGTAAAGGTGGCAACATACTAATATTAGCATAAGCATTGATTTTCTTATTAGGTTCATATATTCTAAGTCCTTTAGAAGGAATTAGAATTGAACATAACAATATTGTAATAAACACAGCAAGAGCAATAACAACAGCAGGGTTTGTAAAAAATCTTTTCATAATTTCTACAAACATTTTCTTTGGTTTACCCGCTATTGAAGCAATTGTTTTTCTTTTATTATCTGAAGCAAAAGCAAATTTGGTTTGCAAATCTGCATTAATTTTATATTGCTCATTAAATTCTTTAGGAGTTAATTTCATTAGTTTGAACCTCCAACACTTGCTTGCTCTTGTGAATTAGATGCATTTAAGAGATTTGCATCTGAATTAGAGTTAGATAATTTACGTTTTAATTCCTTAATCAATTTTCTTCTAATAAAATATGCTTTTAAAAATAAAAGTAAATTACGTTTGCTTTTTGTCCCGTAAGTAATTCTAGGATCTAAAATAACAAATAAAATATCTACAACTAATTCTGATGCTAATGAAATAAATGAGAAGAATAATGTTGAAAACATTACAACATAAATTTCACCTTGAGGGAATGAGTTTGCAATAACTGTACTTGTTCCAGGAACTTGTCAGTATTTTTCAACAATAATACTTCCAGATAATAAGAATACAAATGATGGAATAATTATTGCCGAAAGAGGAATAGAAATATTTCTTAAAACATATTTAAAGTATATTTGTATTCCAGATAAGCCTTTAGTTTTAGCTATTAAAATATAATTTGAAGTTAAAACTGTAACAACTTGATTTCTTGTATAAGTTGTATATACCGATAAAGAACCAAGCGTTACAACAATAATAGGCGGTAAATAACTTTTAATTATTTCACCGGTAGTAGCAACAGGATCTCCAAATTTTAAAACGTTAGGTGCTACATTTAGTTTAGCTGCTATAGTAATTGCTATAGGAGCAATTATAAATGAAGGCACAGCAATAAAGAATAATACAAATACGTTGATTGTACTATCTGCTCATTTGCCTCTTTGATATCCAGCAATAGTACCAAATGTAATACCGATTATTGCCGACATAACAAAGGCGGGTAATGATATCATTATTGAATATTTTAAAGGTTGAAAGAACAATTTAGACATTGTTGTATATTCTGAAGGGTTAGGATTTAATTTTTCATTAAGTAAAAATTTAAAATCACCATGAAATATACCTCCAATATATTGGAAATATCTAACTAAAATAGGAATTTTTCTACCATCAACATAACGAAGCCCTAATCTAATTTCTTCAGCAATTTTTAAAGCTTCATAATTTCCTTGCTTTTTTACACCTTCGATTTTTTTATTAAGAATTATTTCGGCTGGATTTGGCCCAAATAATGAAACAAGAGTAAAACATAATATTGATATAATAAACAAAGCAAGAATAGCGAAAGCTATTCTTTGCCTAATATACTTAAACATATCTTAAGTATCTATTAATTAGAATAAATAAATTATTTTTTTTCATTTGGCGCTTTGTCTACCTTAACATCACTATAATGTAATACTTCACCTGTTATAATTGGACGATGATAAAATTTATTTAATAGAAATGGTGTATATTCACTCTTAGAAATAACATTATGTCCAGTTTGAGGGTCAATTCTAAAGAATGTCGCTAACTCATTAACTAATTTCATAATGTTTTCATTTGTTTGTGTGCCAGTATAATTAAGTCAGAATTTTGCACTATAACCATAAATTTCTGTAGCATCAGGATATTCATTATCTCCATCTCTTACATACTTACCATCTTGTAATTTTCAAACATAGTTATATCCGTCATTTCTAAAATCTTTGTATTGAGTTGGTTCTACTAAATGAAGTTTATCAACAGGAACAGATACGTTTCATGGGTTTGCTATACCGTATGCTTTAAATGCAGCAGCAACCTTAGCCATTTCAGGGAATATATTTTCAAATTTTGCTTTTAATGCAGCATTTGCTGGATCTTCTAATGAAGTTAAAATAGATAATAATGATCCATTTCATGAAAGACTATCAAATCCAGATGCTGATAAGTCAAAATCATAACTTCAGCTAGCAAAAGTTTGGCCAGTTATATCTTTATTTCTAACTGCATTAAGATCTGGGTCATTTCCATCTTTAACACTAACAAATTTATACTTCAATCTTGGGTTTAATTCAGCATATAAATCGCAAAGTGAATTCATTGCAACTTCAAGATTTGGATCAACATTAACATATTGGAAGAATCAAGTATATTCAAAATTTTGTCCTTTTAATGTAGGATTTTTTTCATCAAAGTCTGCAATTAATTCAGCAAGTTTTTGTTTTAATTCATCAAATCCAGCTGACTTGTATTGGTCTATAACCTTTGCAGCTGAAGCTAAAGATTTTTGATTATCTTCTGGTGAGATTTGAAATCTATCTTTTGTTTTAGAAAATTCAATTTTGTTTCCATCTTTATCAAAAGCAAATAAAGAGTTAATTTCATTATAGAAAGATTTAAATGTAGTATGGCTTGCAGTATTTTGGTCTAAACCACCGATAGCACCATCTTCAGCAAGTTTAACTAATCATGGTCTACCAATATTATTAGTTAATGTATTAGTGAAAGCATCTCAGTTAACTGCGGCATTTAAAATACTTCTAAATGATAAAGGTCCATTTGATAAATAATCACTAAGTGATTGTTTACCATTTTTAATATCGTCTTTAGTAACATTATAAGAAATTTTTAAATATGCATCATTTAAAAACTTAGAATCAGCAACAGCTAAGTTTAAATGTGAAGTTGTAATAAATCTTTGACGTGGGTTTAGTTTATTTGAAGGTTTAAGTTGTCTTAAACCATATTTTTTAACATTTTTATTAACTATTGTTTTATTTGCAGGAGTTAACAATGAATAATCTGCTTCTGTAGTTGCAAATTGTTGGTAATTAATAAAATTATTTTTAGCAAATTCATCGGTAGTTTGTGTTGTACTTGATGCATATCTTCAAATAATTTCGTTTATTTTATTTGTAGATTTAACTCATTCTTGGTCTCAATAGTTTTCATTTAATTTGAAGTCTTTATCTGTACCGGTGATTTCTAAAGCATAATAAGGTCCAGCAAATAAAGTAGTTTTTTCATGAATACCATATCAATATCCGCCAATTTTACCAAACACTTTATCTTTAATAGCTTCTAATTGTGCATTTATAGAAGGAGATGCCGCTAAACCTTTATAACTATATGCTTTAATTCCATTAGCATTAACATCATCAATATATTCTGAAGGTGCTAATATAAAATCTTGGCCTGTTAATAAACATGAAATAAAGAAGTTTTTAAAATCAGCTTTTTTGGAAGCATCTTTTTTATCAATTGTTATTGCTTTTACTTGTTTTGAGTTAATTGTAGCATCAGTAATAAATTTGTCTTCTTTATAGAAATTTGCAGAGTTTACATTAAAAATTCCATATAAATATTCATTAGGATATCCTTGTTCATTTTTTGTTAAATCAGATGCTTCAACATCTAATAAATTATCATGAATTAATTTATCCAAAGCTTCTGACCCACCATAAGCAGGATTATATCTTAAAGATCTATTTAATGTAACAGTTCTAAGTCATGAATAATAAACGTCTTTAGGGTTAATTTTATATTTAGTTTTTTGACCTTTATAATCTGATCAATAAACATCTTCTTTTAATGTAAATTGTAATTTAGAAGCCTTTTCAAGATCTTTATAAAATTCTGGATTATTTATTGATTTAGCATTTTTAGATAAAGCTTGAACCGAAATATCGGTGTAATATTTTTTACCATTAATTTCTTCTGTTCCTTCAGGCAAAATTTCAGCTTCATCATTATCATAAATTTTTTGTTCGCCATCAATAGTTAAAATAAATTCTTTAACATATTCTAGTTTGTTTTTATAAAATGTAGGTTTAGAAATTTTTGAAACTGGTCCTGTTGGTAATTTTAAAGTTTCAATAGTAGGTTCATTTAAACCTGATTTTCTAACTAAAAGTCCACCGATAAAATGGTGAGATAAATTATCTTGCATTGCCCCAAAAGTACGTGAAGCATCATTAATTCACGCTTGTTTTTGTAAGTTAGCATTAAGTGTTCTTATATATAGTCTCTTATTTATCATATTGTAATTAGTTTTATCACATCTTGCAGATAAAAGAGGCAAGGTAGACAATACTGTTAAAGGTATTGCAGTTAATAGAACCTGCTTAAATTTTTTGCTTATTTTCATTTGTTTCTCCTTTGTAAAATAAGAAATTTTTTTCTATTTTATAGAAATATTAATATTATAAACTTTTTTGCCTTTTTTAAGGCTGATTTTTTAAATTATGTATTGTAAAATTGTATTTTTATTACTTTTAAATATATTTTTATTGGCTTTTTGAGTTATTTTTAATAAATCTTTTCGATTCTATATCCTTAATTTTTAAATTTGTAAAATTAAAAATAGAAGAATTATGTTCCTCGAAAAGCCATATATTTAGTTTTTAAATTATAAATTGTTAAATTGTTATATAGTAAAGGTTTCATTATTAACTCCATTGTTAAACATTCCGGCAAAAATATTTGTCATAATATTCTTGTGTGAAAAAATGTTTTTAGCAATTGTGTTAATAATTGAATATGAAAAAATAGCAACTGTTGAGTTGTTTGAATTAAATCAGTTTAAGTTTATATTTTGATTCTTTTTCATATTTAACCTTTTACATAAAAAATTTTACACTATTTTTAACATATTTTAATAAAATAGTGTATTATTTAATTAATTCATCTCATGAAGGTGGATTAACTTAGTTAATGTCTTATCCGTGTTTTACTTAAAACATATTTCAAATAATAATCCTTAAATAGATTCTGAGGAGTCTATTTTTTATTATTTTTGTTATATAATAATAAGTTATTAAACTTCTAAGGAACTTAAAATGAAAATTGAAGATAATTTAAAAGAAATATTTACTGATAAAAACAATATTAAGTGAGATGCATATTTTATGTCATTAGCAAAGTTATCAGCTTTTAGATCAAAAGACCCAAACACTAAAGTAGGTGCTTGCATAGTAAATAAAAATAAATATGTAGTATCGCTTGGATATAATGGCATGCCTACAGGTGTAAATGAAACCAGAAAAAATAATGATGAATATTTTTCTTGAGATAGACCTAAAGATAAAGATGATGTTTTAAACTCAAAATATACTTTCGTAATACATGCTGAACAAAACGCAATTATAAATGCAAATATTACTAATTCTAATATAGAAGAAGGTTCTACTATTTATGTAACACACTTTCCATGCTACAATTGTGCTAAATTATTAGTACAATCAAAAATAGCTAAAGTTATATATGAAACCGATTATGTTCCTGATAGTCAAGACCATGAAGCTAGTGAAAAAATTTTGAAAACTTTTAAAGTGGATATAGTTAAATTAGAACCTAAATTTGATATTGAATTTAAAATTAAAAAATAGATTGTTCAAAACAGTCTATTTTTTAGTTATATTAAATAAAAAATGCTAGGGTAAAACTCTAGCATTTCATTATTGGCACTTGATATGGCTGCCCCAGTTAGACTCGAACTAACGGATGGCGGTACCAAAAACCGCTGCCTTACCACTTGGCTATAGGGCAATTAATGGTGGAGGGGGAGGGATTCGAACCCCCGAACCGTTAGGAAGTGGGTTACAGCCACCCGCGTTTGGCCGCTTCGCTACCCCTCCAAAATTAACAAAATAATTATAAATTAAAAAAAAATATTTTTAAGAAATTCTTGTGTTAATTATTTTTGCTGCTATTGTGCCGTCATTTGTAGCAGTGGTAATTTGTCTAATTGACTTAACAATTACATCGCCTGTAGCAAATAAATTAGGTATTTTTGTTTTCATATTTTCATCAACAATAATAAAACCTCTTTCATTTAATAAAGATTTATCTTTAATAAATGAAGTTGCAGGTTTGAAACCTATATACGGAAATAATGCAGACAATTCAAATGTTTGTTCTTGGCCATCAACATTTACAATCGCTTTCTGCAAGAAATTAGTTCCTTCTAATTTTTTAATAGTACTATTTAATAAAACTTTAATCTTTTTATTTTTATAAACAGCATCTACAATTTTCTTTTCAGCAATAATTTTATCTCTGACAAATATATAAACCTTAGAAGCTATTGAAGCCAAAAATAAACTTTCTTCAAAAGCAGAGTTTCCTCCACCTATAATTCCACAAACCTTGTCTTTATAAACTGGCCCATCACAAATAGCACAATATGAAACTCCTTTATGATTAAAAGTATCAATGTTAATTATTTCACTAGGTACTAAATTTTGCATTCCTGTTGCTATAATTACATATTTTGATTGTAAAATTTTTGATGAACCTAAAGTAATTAAAAATATATCTTTAGTTTTTTCTAAACTTATAACTTTATCAAATAAAAATTTGACATCATTATCTTTTGCTTGCTTATAAAATGAAATTGCTAAGTCTGCACCGCTAATTTTGCTAAAGCCTGGGTAATTAGAAATTTCTGATTGTTCAGCTAATTTACCACCAGGCATATATGATTCAATTACTAATACATTAACATTATTTCTTGCTAAATATAAAGCAGCAGTTAAACCAGCAGGACCAGCTCCTATTATTATAGTGTCGTATTTTTCATAGTTATTTTCCATTTTATCTCCTTTAATAAAAAGAAGTACTTCTTAAGAAGTAACTCCTAAAGAAGATTCATTATTGTTTGTCTTCTTTTTTAATTTTAATCTTTTTATTCAACTTTCTTTTTTAGGTTGATCATTTTCTTCAATACTTACATCAATATTTTTAACTTTATCTTCATAAACAATAAAATAGAAAATTTTACCTAATTTTTCATTTTTAGAAAGTGGAATTCTAAAGACATTAAAGTTTAATTTTATTATAAATTCAAATAATATTATTAATGTAAGCCCACCAATAATATATAAGCTTGCAATAACTTTATATATTGTATAACTTCCATCACGTAATGGTTCCATACCAGCTCTAATTATTCCATAGTATAGAATATAAATTCCACCAGTAGTTCCTGGTCTTAATCAATTATAGAAATTAAGAACTCAAACAATTATTATATATGCAATTAAATTTGCTGAAAACTCATATAAGAATAAAGGTAATCTATAATGTCCGCCTATAAACATATGATTTCTAATTGTTGGAGTAAGAATCTTAAATGCAAAACTATCGACGCTCATAATACCACCATAAATTTCGTGGTTAGCAAAGTTACCTCAACGCCCAATAGCTTGTCCAATTAAAACTGCTGGCAAAATAATAGAAAATGCTTTTCTAAAACTTATTTTTTTTCCTTCTTTTGAAAACCTCAAATACATAATGACCGAGAATGTTGCGAAGATAACCCCACCATGAATTGAAAGTCCACCTTCTCAAATCGCTCAAAACCTCTTAACTGTATCTCAATTTTTATCAATTGCTTGTTGAATGATGAAAAATGTTCTTGCGCCTATCATAGCTGTAGGAAGAGCAATAAATATTAAAATTGAAAGTTGCTTCAAATCATATTTTTCTCTTCTTCAAAAATATCATACAGTTAAAATAGCACAAAGCATTCCAAGCATCATTGTTAAAGAATAAACATAAACTTTACCAACTTGCAATTGAATACCTGATCAATCTTTTGGCATATTTTTCCTTTCTAATTATTTGAATTAATACAATAATATTTTATATTATTTTGTTATTTAAAATCATAATTACATGATTGGGTCATAAAGTGGAAGTTCGATAGCTTCTTCTTCTAGACCTTTTAAAGCTTCAGGAGAAAGATATTTCTTATCCACAATTGCTTCATAGCTATATTCATCAAATCATTTATCACTCATTGAGAATATACCTTTTTTACCAACTTCATCGCCTCAACTGTTTTCAACTTTTCAGTTAATTGGTTTTTCTTTTTCATCTAAATTAACACCAACAAAGTTCATAGCATGTGAAATAACAGAAGCACCTAATTCAAATTTTTGTTTTTTAGAATATTCTAAAATTGGACATAAAGTTAAATCAGTGCTATATAAATTAGCGTCCATAATTCCTAACTTAGTTGAACTATATGTTCCAACATCACATCCAAATCAAACAGCATTTCCTTCCTTTAAAGAACTAATAATAGCTTTCTTTTGTTCTTCAATTGATACGTTTAATTTTAAAAGTCCTTGTCCATTAACAATATTATTTACATATTTAGAATGTAATAGCCTATTAAGAGGATAAATATCTCTAGGATCTGAAATAATAGTAACTTTATTTTTCAATTCTTCTTTTACATATTTATCAAAAAATTCAAATGGTGTTGAAGTTAAAGAATGATATTTTTTATCTTTATCATAATATTCAAATTTAAATGCTTTAGGAGGTTTACCTAATGATTTCACTAAAATAATATAAACATCTTCTAATGCTTTTTCCTTTAGTTCATATAACTCATCTTCACTTAATTTTTCAGCTCTCATTTTAGCAACATAAGCTTTTAGTCTTCAATTAATTTCTCAAAACATAAAGTGTGTATCTTCACTTTGAAAAGTTTCAGGCATTGCATCTTTAGTTACAATTCCATATTTTTTAGCAAGATCAATAAATCATTCATAATATCCACCATCATCAACCGGGTTATCATTATAGTATTCAAATAATCTATCAGTTGTATTTAACTTTAGTCCTTCTCTAATCATAAAATCTAAATATCTATTAGCTTTTTCTAAATAATCATAAAAAGCAACATAGTTTTGTGAAAGTTCTATGCTTTCTACATTAAGTGCTTTCATAATAGCTAATCTAGCCATGTTAAGAGAAGCAAATATTCAGCATCTTCCACTTCTTTTTTGGTTTGTTATATCACCAACCTTAGTTTCAACTGAAAAAGTAAATGGGTGTTTCTTTACTGATTCATTATTAAGAGATGAATCTCTTATACCATTTTTGATAATAGCATTTTCTATAATTTTATTTCCTTGATTTTTAGCATATTTTTTTTCAAATTTTTCTATAAGTTTTAAATTAATTTCTTTTTCCATAATATTCTCCTTTTGTATTAATAGTTAAAATTTTCATTTTAAATAATTTTAATATTATATTACTTTTTTAACTAATATCCCATTGCCTTTTCATATTCTTCTAAATCACCATAAAATAAAAAACTTTCTTTTGGCTTAATTTCTAATATGACATTTGCACATTGTTTAATCATTGCGCGATTATAAGTTGTAAATATGCATGAACTCTTATATTCACTAATACCGTTAATAAGTGAATCGATTGATTCAGCATCTAAGTGATCTAACGGTTGATCTAACATTAGAAAGTTACTTTTTTCTAACATAAGTTTAGAAAACATTAGTCTAACTTTTTCACCTCCGCTAGTAACCTTAATATTCTTAAATACGCTATCTCCAGAAAATAACATTCTACCTAAAAAACCGCGCATTCTTGAATCAGAATTATCTTTAGTTTCTTGAGTACTATTATTTAATGGTCATTTGCTAATTCATTCTAAAATGGTTTCATCATTTTGAAAATATTCTAAGTTATTCATTGGAAAATAATTAGGCGTAATAGTAATTCCTCAATTTACTTTTCCACTTGTAGGTTTAATTTTGCCAATTAGTATTTCTAATAATCTAGTTTTAGCAATGTCATCTTCACCAATGATAACCATTTTGTCATTAGGTTTTAAAGTAAAAGAAACATTTTCAAATAAGGTTTCGCCTTTTTCGTTTTTATATGTTAAGTTTTCAACATTTAAAACTTGTTTTCCGGGTAATCTATTTAAATCAAATTTAATAAATGGATATTTTCTAGAAGAAGGTTTAATATCTTCGAATTCAATTTTTTCTAGCAATTTTTTTCTACTAGTTGCTTGTTTGGATTTAGAAGCGTTCGCTGAGAAACGTGCTATAAATTCTTTTAGCTTTGCTGCTTGTTCTTCTTTTTTCAAATTAGCTTTTTGCTTCATATCTAATAAAAGTTCTGAAGAAGATTTTCAAAATGAATAATTACCAACAAATTGTCTTGCTTCTGAAAAATCTATATCAATAATATGCGTGCAAATTTGATCCAAGAAATCTGAGTCATGTGATACTACAATAACGATGTGATCATAATCTATTAAAAAGTTTTCTAACCACTTAATTGCTTTAAGATCAAGACGGTTAGTCGGTTCGTCCATTATTAAAATGTCGGGATTTCCAAATAGTGCTTTAGCTAATAAGACTTTAACTTTTTCACTAGCCTTTAATTCTTTCATTAATAAGTTTCACTTTTCTTTTTCTATCCCTAAACTTGCAAGAAGTTGTTGGGCATCATTTTCTGCATTTCATCCGCCCATTTCACCATATTTTTGTTCAAGCAAACTAGCTTTTTCGTAATCTTCGGTTGTCGCATTAGGGTTTTCATATATTTTATTTTTTTCTATATTTAGACCATAAAGTTCTTTATTACCCATAATAACAACTTCAGTTACATTAAAATCATCAAATTCGTTTTGATTTTGTGAAAGTACTGATAACCTTGCATTTTTGTCTTTAATAATTTGCCCTTCAGTTGGTTCAATTTCACCACTAAGTATTTTTAAAAATGTTGATTTTCCTGCACCATTAGCACCGATAATACCATAAACATTTCCTGGTAAAAACTTAAGATTAACATTTGTAAATAGTTTTTTGTCAGGAAAAACTTTTGATAAATTACTTACTTCTAACATTTTAATCCTCCTTTTAAAATTAAAAACCTTATAACTAATTTATTAATTATAAGGTAATTTTAGTTTTTTAAATAAAGTTAGATTTTGTTCTTACGAATAATATTTTTAATTTTTATAAAGTTCTTTGCTAGTTTAAATGTTAAAAATAGTAAATTATTAGTAGTGATTAATGACCTAACATTAAAAATAGGTTTTTGTTTTCTTTTCTTAGTTACATAATCAAAAACAGAAAATGATTTAAGTTTATTTAGAATATTAAGAAAAATATTATTTAAATTTTTAGGATTTGATTTTAATGTTACTAAAATATCTTCTATTGCAAGGGTCAATGCTCTTTCATCGTTGCCTTTAATAATTTGATGAGGAACAAAATCATAAATACATTCTCTTATAAATTCAACTGTTTCTTTTATTTTTTCATCTGACGATATTTCAAAGAAGGTTTTATTTAATAAATATAAAATATTATATTTGTTGTTAATAATTCAATGTTTTGAAAATTCATCAAATGTATCTAATGGCGAATATAATAAAGAGTGATTAGCAATAGATTCTACTAAGAACTTAGCAAGTTCAATAAAAGTAGATAAATTAGATAAATATTTTCTTATATTCTCATATTGCTTATTTAATTTAAAATTAATAATTTGATCTAATATATCTGTTTGCATAAAATCTTTTAAAAAGGTTTCAGACAATTTTAATATTTGTTCTTTGTTATTTTCAATTATTTTAGAATTAAATAATTGTTTGATAATATCGTAAGAAAGCTTTTGATTATCAACTAAAACTTCTTTTATTACTTTTTTAAGTGCAACTAATGTAATTTTCTTAAAAGTATTATGATCTTTATAAATTTTCTTTTGTACAACAAATAAAAATTTTTCAAACTTATTATCTTTTGCTAAAGTCAAAAATAATTCCTTACTATATTTTGCATCACCTAAATATTTGAGTAATTCTTTTATTGAATCATATTTAGCAAGTGAATCTTCAAATTTCTTTTCTAAACCCTTAGCAACAAAATCAAGAATATCATTATTGTAATACCTAATATATGCATTAAAGTATGGAGTCATTCTTAGAAATGGATATAAAATGTCTTTGTATTTTAAGATTAGCTCATCGTTAATTAAAATGTTATAGTTTAAATTATTTCCATAAACCTCTTTAAATAAATCTAAAGTTTTAATTTTTAAGTCAAATATTTTTTGACGTGAATGTATGTCATTAATTCAATATTCTTTATCACAAATATAATTTCTAATTATAGTTTCAGAATTAATATCATAAATAATTTGGTCTTTGTCAATAAATAATTTAGTATAAAGATCATAAGCTATTTTTTTATAACCAACCTCGGTAGGATGTAAAGAAAAAATATTTTCTGCTAAATACTCAATATTATTTTTTCAAAATGTCTTGTCATAACAATTAACAAAGTTAATTGAATACTTTGCGCAAATCTCTTTTTGAATTTGTTCAAATTCTAAAAATGCATTTTTAATAGGATTGTATACTTTTTCTTTTAATGTAAATAATTCATCAAGCAAATTATTAAAATAAAAAAATGGATCTATATATGATACAAAAACAATGTTTGCATTTGTTATAGATTTTAAATTTTTTAAAAATAGATCTAAATCTTGTTTTATTTTTTGGTTAGTTTTACTAAAAAAGTCTTCTATTTCTTTAATATACTCAACATTTTTATTACTACTTTTAGTGAAAGCTAAAATTTTTGTAATTGGCATATTTAATAAAAAGTCAGTAAAACCAATAGATAAAGTTAAAAGGTTAGCAGATTTAATTGTTTCATGAACGATTTTAAAATCGTCTTTTTTAACATTTCAATTTTTAAATTGATCCGAGAAATAATTTCTAAATGGATTTAATACATTTCAATCCCCTGCTTGAACAAAGTCTAATATATTTTGTTGTTTTAAAAGTTCAGGTTTATTATTTAAAATTAAAGAGTTTCAAAATTGAATTGTTGTTAAAGGCATTGCAAAGTTTTTAAAAGAATTAAGTTTAAATGATTTGTTTTTCAATAAAAGAGAAGCAAAAAAACTAGGATAACTAAGCCCTGAAAGTTCTCCTTCATTGTTTAACATTCCATTAGCAATAAAACCTAATTTTGAATTATATCCTGCAGCATATCCGTCGCCTATTGCAGTATAAGAAATATTATTTCTAATAATATTTTTATTATTAGGGGTTATTGAATAAAAATTCTTTTTGTCCATTTTTTACCTTTTTTTAATTAATCATAAATTATATTATTTAGTTCTTGAAAATGTTTAATTAATTTATTTATAACTTTATTAATATCTACTTCATTATTTTTTAATAACATTTTATTGTTTTGCCCATACTTAAGTAATTCTTGATAAATATCTTCATCTTTATCTAAAGGTTGTAATCCTAATTTTAAAAGTTCATTAGGGACTATATTTGACAGTAATCTATAAATATGAAAAAGAACATCTTTTTTGTTTAAACCTTCTAATTTAATAGAACTAGTAATGGCTAATTTAGCACCTATAATATCATTTTCTATTTTAGGCATTAATACACCAGGGGTGTCTAAAAGCATAAAATTAGCACAATTAATTCATTGTCTTGATTTAGTTACTCCGGGCATATTACCAACTTTTGTTGAAGATGAATGAGAAAGTAAATTAATTAGTGTGCTTTTTCCAACATTAGGAATACCCATTACAACACATTTTATATTTGGAGTTAATTTACCTTTAGCTAAATTTTTCTTTGTTAGTTCTAAATAAAATTCATTTATTTTACTTGAAAGTTTTTTATAAGCATCACTTGATTTTAAATTTAGAATTAAAGATTTATACTCTTTATAATTTTCCAAAATATATTTATTAAGTTTGTCTTTATTTACTTTGTCTGCTTTAGTAAAAACAAATAAAATAGGCTTTTGATTAATAATTTTATAAAGTTCTGGATTAAAACTAGTTAAAGGAATACGTGAATCTAAAAGAATGATAAAAAGATCAAAAATCTTTTGTTGTTCTTTGATTTCGCGTAATGTTTTTGCCATATGTCCTGGATATCAGTTAAACATTTTTTTCCTTTCTGCTAGTTTTTATTTTTTTAAAATAAAATCTTTACCTTTTTGTACTTCAAATTTAGATAAATTTTTAAAATTGTTTTGTCTTAGTACTTCATATAGAATTATAGCTACTGAATTAGCTAGGTTTAAAGAACGACATTCTTCATTCATAGGAATTCTCAAACAGTTATCTATTTTTGTTTGCATTATTCTTTTCGGAATGCCAGTACTTTCTGTTCCAAACATTATTCAAAGTTCATTTGTTTCTTCTAATTCTTTGCTAAATTTAATATCACTATATGTTTTTAATCCATATCTAGTAATGTAATAAATATTTTTATTTCCATATTTATTAAAGAAATCATCATAAGAATAGTGCACTTCATGTTCAATTTCACTTAAGAAATGTCCGGCTGCTTTTCTTTTTAATCAATGTGGATGTAAATCAAAAGCAATTGGCTTAATGATATGTAATTTTGCTTTAGATGCAAAACAAGTTCTAATAATGTTTGCAGTGTTTGGACTAATTTCAGGCTCATATAAAATTATGTTAATCATTTTTAGTTAAATCTACCTTTCAAGTACTTTTGAAATTCATTAGCATATTCATTACCTTTTAATAATCTAACAATTTCTATACCAAAATATAGCGCGGCTTCTGGGCTTCTTCCGGTAACAATTTTTTGAAATGTATTCACTATATTTTCATTACGGTTTTTGCCAAATTTAAAATTATCTCTTAATGGATATGATGAATAAATAGTTTCATCATTAAAAATATTATTTTCATATAAAACATTTGGCGCATCACATATTGCAAATATATATTTATTGTTATCCTTGAAATATCTAATAATGCTAAGTGCTTTTTTATCATTTCTTAATTCTTTAGCTCCTGCTCCACCAGGAATAAAAATAGCATCAAAATCATCTAAGTTTAATTCTTGATTTTGGGTTTGCACTTTTGAAACAAAGCTTTGTCCTTCTGCAATTATTGCATCTTTATTATAATGAACTATTTTATTAAATAGTTTAGCTGAATTAATTATTGATAATGTTGTTGTATATTCAATATCATTAAATTTGTTATGTATAAGTACTAATAAATTCATACTAACTCCTTAAATTTTCGGTATTGCTAAAAAGCATATGGCAGGGGATGTAGGAATTGAACCCACGCCAGAGGGTTTGGAGTCCTCAGTTCTACCACTAAACTAATCCCCTAAATTTGTAATTTACTACTTAAGAAATAAATTACAAGTATTTAAATTATAAAAGAAAAAATTATTTTGCTATTCTAAAATAACACACATCACCATCTTGCATTAAATATGTTTTACCTTCTATATTAATTTTTCCATTTTCTCTACATCCTTTTTCACCATTATATTTAATATAGTCGTCATATTTAATGATTTCAGCTTTGACAAATTTCTTTTCAAAATCTGAATGAATAATGCCAGCACATTCGCAGGCATTTTGACCGTTTTTAAAAGTTCAAGCCTTAGTTTCAACTTCGCCTGCTGTAAAATATGTACTTAAATTTAAAAGTTTAAAAGATATTTTAATAATTTTATTAATTGCTGATTCTTCAATATTATATTCACTTAAAAACATTTCTTTTTCTTCTTCATCTAAATGTGAAATTTCTTTTTCAAGTTTAATACAAATAGGTACTAGAATTTCATTTTTTTCATCTAGATATTTTTTTAGATTGTTGTAATGCTTTGCATTAGATAAGTTTTTAAAATCATCAGCATATAAGTTAGCAATATATATCATTGGTTTAATTGTTAAAAGTTGATATGACTTTACGATGTGTTTTTCTTCTTCAGTTAAGCTAATGTCTTTTGCTAAAACTTCATTTTCTAAAGCATCTTTTATTTTCTTAGCAGTTTCATATTCGACTTTAGCAACTTTATCGCTTGTTGCCTTTTTATAGGTTCTACTTATTACTTGTTCAATAGTTTGCAAGTCGGCTAAAATAAGTTCTAAGTTAATTGTTTTAAGATCTTCTATAGGATCTATCTTAGAAGAAACATGTACTATATTTTCATTTTCAAAGCATCTAATAACATGTACAATTGCATCTACTTCTCGAATATTAGAAAGAAACTTATTTCCTAAACCTTCACCTTTAGAAGCTCCTTTTACAAGACCCGCAATATCAACAAATTGAAATGTTGCTTCCACAATTTTATTTGAAGAAACAATTTTAGCAAGTTCATAAAGTCTTTTATCTTTTAATGGAACTATAGCGACGTTAGGTTCTATAGTAGTAAAAGGATAGTTAGCAGACTCTGCTTCATTTAAGGTAAGAGCCGAAAACAATGAACTTTTTCCTACATTAGGAAGACCTACAATACCAGCTTTTAATGACATAATTACTCCTTAATAAATATAAGAATATATAAATTAATTTTAACATTATTTTTTTATTTAAAAAAATAATTAAAAGCAACACCATTTCTGGTGTCACCTTTAAGTATTTAATATGAATTATTATACACGAGCTTCAGTAAATGTTTTAACAGCTAAGTCATTTAATTCTTTAGCTAACATTAAGTCGTCTAATTCTTTTCCTGATACTTTACCAAGTTTACTGTTGATTGATTTTTGTTGTGCCATAACAATTGCTTTTTCAATTGGGGTTGAAGCAAATGCTACGGTTGTATATACTATAAATAAAGCTGATGCACATACTGCACCTAAGAAGTCAGTGGTTAATTTTCCACTAGCATCTTTGTAGTTATTTTTTGCTAATTGTAAAATTCATGAAACAAATGGGTTTAATACCATAAATACCATGGTTAATAATACAAATACCATAGCAACTGATCCAGCTCAAATAGTATGTTTGTTTTCAACAACTGCAATGAATTTTTGTTTTCTGTTCTTGATTGCACCACCAACAGATGCCATGATAAATGCAAATGCGAATACAGCCATTCAGTCAGCCATTAAGTCTGAGAAACTTAATAATTCACCAATTTTGTGACCGTAACCTGTACCATAATCACTACCGTCAAAGTATGCATATGCACCAATAGCAGTAAAGATAACCATAAATGGTAATGAAATAATTAAAATGAATAATGTTCCAACAATAGGCATTTTAGTATTTTTCATGTATTTGTAAATTGGAGCAGGAACAGTTAATTCACCTTCTTTGATTAAATCTTCGATTCAACGTGTTGCTCACATTGTGAAACCATTAAGAATTCCGACAATACCAACTGAAATGAATATGTTAACTAAACCAAATAATCATAATCATTTTGCACTAATTAATGAGAAGTAGTCATAGAATCCACCACTACCAGCTGCAAGGGTCATAAATACTGCAATAACAACATAGATACCAGTCATTGATGCAAGACCAATAGCTAAAGCAGCAGGAGTTTTTTCTGGGTTTTTCATTTCTGATTGAACACCAGCTGAAACATAGAAGCCATCAAATGCAAAGAATATTCCACCTAATGCTCCAAATACTGCTAAGAATGGAGATAATCCAAATAATGTAGTAGCATCTTTATTAAATAACGTGCTCTTGGTTATTTTGTTTAAAACAAGTTTACTGTTTGTAGTACCTGCATTATTTACAATTAAGTAGAAACTTATTAATACTACAAGTACTATGGGTAAGAACTTAATTAAAGTTACTATTCAGTTTTGAATATTTCCAGCACGTGAAGAAATACCTGCTGTAAATAACATTCATAAAGTTAATCCTAGTCCTATTAAGAAATAGAATCAAGGAGCTAAATGACTTCCGCCAAAATCAATTTTAACGCCGTTAAATGCACTTAGTCCATCTTGGAATTGAACAATAACATAGTATGGCATGAAGAAGTATGTAAATGGTAGATATAAATAAGTCATAAATGCTTTTGTACCTTTATAAATATAAAGTGTATTAAAAGCTTTAGCTCATCCGATCATACCTAAGTTGTCGTTACGTCCTGACGCAACTTCAATGAGAGCCAATGCCATGCAAATAATGGCAAAACCAGCAATTAATCAAACTAAGATAGCTCAAATAAGGTTATTTGCTGAGTATTTAAGAACTGATTTAGATCTTAAGAAGATACCAGCACCGATTGAACCACCTAAAACGATTAAAATTGCTGAGAAGAAGCTTATCTTTTTCTTAGGGCTTTCATTCACAACTAATTTTTCGTCGCTCATATCGCTTTTCCTTTCGATTAAATATATATTTAATGATATATTACGGCAATTTCCGTGAATATATCATAAAAATTATATTACAAAGGCAAGGAATTTTTTTAATATTTACTTGCAAAAATGAATAAAATTTGTATCTTTCTAAAAGTTAAAAACAAAAACCACACACAGTGATAATAATATGTGTATGGTTTGCTTGAATGAAGTATGAAGTGCAACGCTTGTTGCTTATAACTTTATTCTATTACAAACAAATTAAAATATTAAAAAATTGCAAACGAAAAATTGCAATTTTTTAATTGCTGTATTTTTTGGTTATGATTTTCTATATTACAATGATTCTATGGTTTTATTATAAGCATCAACATATAGTTCTTCAGCTGATTTATAGTTTAAAGTTTTTCTTAGTCTTTTATTTATTAGGGTTGTTACTCTTTGTATTTCTTCAGGTGATATATCATTGAAATCTGTTCCTTTAGGAAAGAATCTCCTAAATAAACCATTTCAATTTTCATCACTACCTTTTTGTCATGATGCATA
>NZ_ATUH01000011.1 GCF_000420105.1 Metamycoplasma orale ATCC 23714 | reverse complement strand
TGATCAAGGATGACAATATACTCATGAAGAGTATATAAATTATTTGAAGGAGAAACAAACAATTCAAAGCATGTCAAGAAAAGGAAATTGTTTAGACAATAGTCCCACTGAATGTTTATTTAGTGTTATAAAAAGAGAATTTTGATTTGAAGAAGAAAATAGATTTAAAAGTTTTAAAGAATTTAAAACTGCTTTAGAAAAATATATTTCATATTATAATAATGACAGAATTGTTAATAAATTAAAAGGGCTTAGTCCTGTTCAATACAGGAATAAGTCCAAACACAATTAAAAAGTCCAATATTTGGGGTTCATACCAAAATATATATTGAGTCTTTTTACTTTATTTTTTCTTCATACCTAAATTATGACATTTACGACAACGCGCTTCATAAATATCAATATCGCCTAGCACATTTAGTTCGCTTGAGGCAGACTTTCTAAATGAAGTAGAAGCAGCGTGCTGACAAACTACACAAATAGCTTGAAGTTTAGTTATTCTTTCAGCTATTGCAAGTAATTTAGGCATTGGGCCAAAAGGGCGACGTAAATAATCCATATCTAGACCGGCTACTATTACTAAATACCCTTTATTTGCAAGATCATCTGCTACTTTAACAAGTTCATCATTAAATCAGTGTGCTTCATCAATTAAAATGGCCTTATATTCTTTATTTTTTAATAAATCATAAACTTCTCTAATATTGTTTAATGTATGCGTATCATGTTTAACTCCAGATCTTGAAACAATTTCACTTTCTGAAAATCTACTATCAAATTTTGGTTTAATAACTAGTGGTGTTAATTTTGCATATTCAAGAGTTCTAAGTCTTTTGAGTAGCTCCTCACTTTTTCCCGAAAACATAGGACCGACTATTACTTCAATCATCCCATCATTGAAAACTTTATACATATTTTCCCCTTAATTTATTTATTAATGTAAATTATTTTATCTAATAAATTATTTTATTTTTCAAAAAAATAAAATAAAAATAGACTATCAAGTCTATTTAATAATTAAATTTCTTCAAGGATTTTTTTAGTAGTTTTAAAGGAAACTTTTGCTACTTCATTTAGTTTTTCAATAGAATATGTTTTAATGAATTCTTTACCTTTTTCTATCACCTTATTTGAAGCACCAAGTGGGAAATCAAATTTATAGTTTTTATTTTGTTCTTGCATTGTTTCAAGCAACAAACTTCTTGCAATAATTGAAGCGCAAGCAACAGGAATTGCTATACTTTCTGCTTTAGTAATTAATTCTATTTTTGCATTAGGTTTAGTAATTGAAATTCATTTTAAAGAATTTAATTTATTAAAATGATTTTCAAAAATTTGTTCATTTAAAACATATTGATCGATAAGAACATTTGGTTCTAAACATTCAGGAATAATTTTCAATAAATTATTAATTGAAGAAAAATGAATTAATGTTTTTATTTCATTATTATTTATATTTGCTTTTATTAAGTTGTTATAACCTTTTTGGGTTAATGCAGTTTTCTTTCATTTTACTAATTTTTTAATTTCGGGAGCTATTTGCAAAATATAATTATCAGATAATTTCTTACTATCATTAACTTTAAGTTCTAAAAGTTTGTCTATATTTTGGGGCAAAACAAAACAGGCTACAGAAATTATTGGACTAAAATAATCGCCAACGCCTGTTTCATCAACGCCTATAAAATTATTATATTTGTCTAAAAATTGATTTGTCATTATTTGTTTTCGTTTTCATTAAAGAAATTATCAGCTTTTACAACTTGAAGTTTATCTTCTTCATTGATTCTTCTTTTTTGGCCCATTTTAATGTATTTATCTGGATTCTTTAAAAATGCCTCTAAAAAATATCCTACAGCGCCTTCCTTGTTTGTTTGTTTCATTACAACAGTTGAAAGTTGTTTGATATATGGTTCAGCATTTGCTGGTGCAACTCCAACATTAACAACATCATACATAGTTCCATCATTATATGAGTCTCCAATACAAATAGTATCATCAATGTCAATGTTGTAATATCTCATCATAAGAGAAATTGCTTTTCCCTTGCTTACGCCAAGTGAAGTTATATCAAATATTGGACTTAAACCCTTTCCTTTAGATCATGAAGAAAATTCACCTAAATCCCCATATTTTCTTTTTAAATAAGTCAAAAGTTCATAAACATTTGTATTTAAATTAGCATCAAAAACTATTCCTGTAGGTTTAAGCGGTAATTTATTAAGATCAATATTTACCTTAAATTTAGTAGCTTGGTTAAAACCAAAAACTTTTTCTAAGTTTTCATCTCTATGTTGTAATTGAACTCAGTCAGGCCCTTCAATTGCAAAGTTAGTCATTTCTTTTTTAACTTTTGGGTCTCCTAAGATATAAAGAACTTCATTAAGGTCTAAATAAGAAATTGTTGGTATAAAAAATGGATCTAATGGACTATGTATATGAGCCCCATTATAATTACCAACCAAGGCATTTAAGCCTAATTTTTCATAAATAGGTTTAGTACTTCTTCAAGGACGTCCAGTTATAATTGAAACTATATGCCCTTCTGCTATGGCTTTTTTAATAAATTCTTCAGTTTTTGGATGAATAGTTCCTTCAGCAGAATCTGCTAGCAAAGTACCATCTAAATCAATTGCAAATAAAAATCTTCTTTTATTTACTTCTTTTTCAAGTTTCATAATTTACCTCAAAATATTATTTAATAATGAATTTTTTGTATTAATTATTTATATAAATTAATAATTATTATTTTACCATTAAATCAAATTATTTTCTAATTTTATAGACGACTAAAAAATATCCTATTTAGGATATATTTCAGTATATATTGAAGGATCTTGTCAAATACCTAATTTATTTTTTTTAGCTTCATTTTGAGCATTTTCTATAAATTTGTAATATTTAATATTTTCAGTAAAGTACTTAGATGAAGAATTCAGACTAATGTAATTCATTCTAGCATATCCTTTTCTTACTAATAGGTCATTTGAACATCAAAACTTACTATAAATATCTTTTATATAAATAATTGCAACTATTCTTCAATAATGGTCTGTGATTTCAGATTTACCGTTTCTAGTTTTTTGAGGCACTACATATATTTCTTTTGGGAATATTCCATCATATTCGCTTTTATTTATTATTGAAGTATAAGTTAAATTAGTGGTGTAATTTGTTGCTAATTTGCCAAATTTAAATTGGTTTCCTTGTGTTTCTATTCAATTTCCATCTGCATCTTTTGTTCTGGTTTCAGGCGTATCAATGCCTAAAAATCTATAGTTATTACTATTTTCATCTGTAAATGTATCTCCATCTTTAACATAAGAAACTTTAATTTTATAAGCAAAGTTAGGTTTAAATGTTTTGCTATTGTCTATTTTATATCCATCGACACTATTACTTGAATTTTCTTCTGGTTTAGGTTTATTTGGGTCATTTTTTTCTAAGTCGTGTTTTTCTGGATTTTTAGGATCTATTTTATTATTTAAATTACATTTAATTGACAAAAAAGAAAATGCAACTACATTTGTAGCAAATAAAAATGTAAAATATACTGTTTTTCTTTTTTTGTTTTTTTTCATAATATTTTATTATTAATTTTGATTATATTTTTCTATATCTTTTTTGTGAAACGATTCTAGTCTTTCAAATCTTGGATTAATTTCATTCATTATTTCTTCTTTTAATTTTTTACCAAATTCTGGCAATATATTATTTTTAACTTCGTAAATTATTTCTTCTTTTAATTTTTTACCAAATTCAGGTAATATATCTTCAATTAACAAAGTTTTAAAATTTACAAGAATTTTAAGAGCAAACTTATCTTCATCAAAAGGCTTTTTTATAGGCATATCTTCTTTAAAATTCCTTTCATTGCATAAAGCACACATATAAAAGTTTTCTTTATCTTTCTTAAATACTAATTCTTTGTATTCAATATCTTTAAATTGCGAAATAATTAAAAGAAATTCATTTTTTGTGAGTTTTCTTTCTTTAATTATATCACCCGGATTTTTGTTTGGCGATTTTTTACTATCTTTGTTTTCTTTTTTCATATTTTTTCTTCTACAAATATTTTCATGCTAATTAAGAAAAATATTTCAACTTTGAGACTTTTAAAATTGCCTTCTTATATATAAATATATAAGAAGAAAAAAATAAAAGTCTCAACTTTTTTATGAATAAATTTATTTTTAAAAAGTTAAGACTTATAAAATAAAAAAATAGAGCAATAAGATTTGCCCTATTTAGTTGGTCTCACGGTTGTTCAAGTGCCATCATTATTTCTAAAGAATCTACTATCAATAGTTAATAATTTATAGAACTCACCACGTTTTTTTTCTAATAATTCATTTTCTGAAATATTTTCGCCAGCTTCAAGTTTTCAATTATTTAATAGTTTTTTACTTACTGTTGAAAAAATTTCATCAAATGTCTTAGAAGAATTTCCTATAGCTTCTTTTGCTATATCAATCATAGAAAGATTTTCCATATTTAAATACTCCTTATAAAGCTTTTAGCATAATAAAATAAATAAAAATAAGAGAGAAAAAGTGAAAAATATTTAATTAGATAGTAAAAGTAACAAAATCAGATTGACTAAATAATAAAATAATTATGTTTATGAATAAAGAAACTTCATATAAGAGTATAATTATACTTGTATAGATAGAAACCTTAATAAATAATTTTTATTTTTCGATGTCTTTAACATTTGTAAGACATATGAAATTATATCATAAAAATTATTTATTTAAATAAATAAGGAAATTTATACATTTAAAAATTTACATTTATTTTATATAACGAAAGGAAATTAAATGTCTGTATTTAGCGACAAATTTAATGGAATTCATGTTTACTCAGAAATTGGTGATTTGGAATCAGTTTTAGTACATGAACCAGGAAAAGAAATTGATTACATTACCCCAGCTCGTTTAGATGAACTTCTATTCTCAGCTATTCTTGAAAGCACTGATGCTAGAAAAGAACACAAAGAATTCGTAGAAATTCTTAAAAAACAAGGAATTAATGTTGTTGAATTAGTTGACTTAGTAGTTGAAACATACAACTTAGTAGACAAAAAAACACAAGAAAAATTACTTAAAGATTTCTTAGATGACTCAGAACCTGTTCTTTCACCTGAACACAGAAAAGCTGTAGAAAAATTCTTAAAATCTTTAAAATCAACAAAAGAATTAATCCAATACATGATGGCAGGTATTACTAAATATGATTTAGGAATTAAAGCAGATAAAGAATTAATAGTTGACCCAATGCCTAACTTATACTTTACTCGTGACCCATTTGCATCAGTTGGTAATGGTGTTACAATTCACTACATGCGTTACAAAGTTAGACAACGTGAAACCTTATTTAGCAAATTCATTTTTACAAATCACCCTAAATTAGTAAAAACTCCATGATACTATGACCCAGCAATGAAATTGTCAATTGAAGGTGGTGACGTATTTATTTACAACAATGATACATTAGTAGTTGGTGTTTCAGAAAGAACTGACCTAGAAACTATTACTTTATTAGCTAAAAATATTAAAGCAAATAAAGAATGTGAATTCAAACGTATAGTTGCAATTAATGTTCCTAAATGAACAAACTTAATGCATCTAGACACATGACTTACAATGTTAGACAAAGATAAATTCTTATACTCACCTATTGCAAATGACGTATTTAAATTCTGAGATTACGATTTAGTTAATGGCGGAAGCAACCCAGAACCAGTTGTAAATGGTCTTCCTCTTGATAAATTACTTGAATCAATTATCAACAAAAAACCAGTTTTAATTCCTATCGCAGGAAAAGGTGCAACCGAAATTGAAACCGCTGTTGAAACACACTTCGATGGTACAAACTACTTAGCAATTAAACCAGGTGTTGTTGTAGGATATTCACGTAACGTAAAAACAAATGCTGCGTTAGAAGCAAATGGAATTAAAGTTCTACCATTTAAAGGTAATCAATTATCTCTTGGAATGGGAAATGCTCGTTGTATGTCAATGCCTCTTTCACGTAAAGATGTTAAATGATAATAACTTATTAAATTTTCAAATTTAATATATAAGCAAAAAAAGATGCTCTTTAAAATGAGCGTCTTTTCTTTTTATATAATAAAAAGAAAAATAGTATATAATTTTACATGCATTATGAAAAAAATACAAAATACTTTAAATTTACCAAAAATTTCAATCGAACAACAAAGAGTTGTTGATTTAATTTCAAATAAAAAAAATGTAATAGTAAATGGTTTTCCTAATTCAGGTAAAACATATTCTATTTTTTACATTTTAGAAAACTTTAAAAATAAAGCCAAATTATCAAACAAAAAAGTTTTAATCTTGACCTTTAATCATGCAATAAATCAAAATATTAAAAATAATATTGAGTCTTTTGATTTAAATAAAAATAATAGTGTTGATGTATACACTATTTATGGTTTTATGCATTATTTATCTGATAATAAATTCCCGGGTAATAATGATTTAAACAAAACTAATGAGTTTCTAGCTGAAACTAATTTTAATAAAAACAAGTTATGCTACGATTTAATAATTATCGATGAATTTCAAGATATAAACGATACTATGTTTGATAGTATTAAAATTATTTTAGAAAACAATAAAAAAACATGTGAAAATAATGATTTTAATGTTTGCCTAATCGGTGATAAAAATCAAACTATATTTGCCTTTGACGAGTACAATGCTTCTGACTATCGTTATTTGATGTATGCAGATAAAATAATTAACTTTAGAAATAAACCTGTAATGGAAAAATTTGAAACAGTTAATTTTACTGTGACTAAAAAATTGCCTAGAAAAGTTGGGGAATTTATTAACGAAAACACAAATCTTTTAGAAAAAGTTAATGAAAAAATTATTTGTGATGAAGGTTACATTAAAGGATTTTTTGATTATTGAATATATGAAAATGAAAACCTTTTATTTAACAAAATGTTGAGTACCATTAGTGATTTTCAAAATAAAGAAAAGAAAATAGGTATTGTATTATTTAGCGATTTATATGATAAATCAAATCAAATTTATGAAAAATATTATCAATTTATAAAAAAATACAATTTGAAAAATGTTGAAATATTTAATAATTATACGATAAAAGGAATTAATAAAGATATTATCTTTGTTATGGATTTTGATAATCGTCTTTTTGAAGCAAAATCAAATAAATTAAAAAATGAATTTATTAATAACCAAATTTATGTTGTTTTAACAAGAGCATATGAAAGAACAATTGTTTGTCAAAAATATACCAATAAAATTTGTTCAATTTTTAAAGATTCTTTTTTAAGTACATATAATGAATTTGAATATATTGGCAATGAAAAAGTTATTAAAGAAACTTTTTTAAGCAATAACAAATTATCTAACATTAAAGATGACCTTAAGAAAAACAATGATAATTATTGTGTAACTGAATTATTAAAAAATAATAATTTTTCAGAATCAATTTTTGATAAAAACAAAAAAATCGTCTTAAGAGAAAAACAAAGCAGTTCTAAAAATGAAAACGCTTTTTTAGATAATATAGATGTCCAATTGCCAACAGAATTACTTGAAATTTTTAATGTTCAAGAAATGTCTGCTAATAGTTTAATTGGTAATTTCATTGAATCAATTTTTAGTAATCCTAATGAACTTTATAAACAATTTGATAAAAAAGAAAATGCTGCAGAAAAAATGTTTAATTTTTATAAAAAATTAATTAATAGTCAAAGAAATAGTGAACTTAGATTATCTTATTTTGAATGATATACTAATGATATCCATAATTCAATTATTAAAATCTTAAAAGATAAAAATATTTCAACTAATAACTTTGAAATTGAAAAAGAACTAAGTACTAAGTGATATTTATCAAAAACTAAACAATGTAATTTAAGCGGTCGTGTTGATTTTATAGATCATGAAAATAAAACTGTTTGAGAATTTAAATATGTTAATGATCTTAAACCAAAACACTTGCTACAAGTTTTAATGTATAAATTTATGATTGAAAATGAGATTGAAAACAATAAAAATACTTTAATTGATAAAAAACTTCTCAATTATAAATATAAAGTTTTAAATGTTAAAACTGGTCAAGAATTTCTTATGGATTATAATAACTATGAATATTTTGCAGAAAAAGTTTTAAATGAATTAGTAAATGATTTTATTAATACTAAAATGTTAAATAAAAATACAAAAGAATTTATTGAAAACCATCAAATAAATATAACTTCAAACTTATGCAATCCATATGCAATTTTAAATATGGAATATTGTGATAACCGTAAGCAAAAAAGATATAGTGTTGTTCAACTTTCTATTATTTTAACTAATGGACAAACTATTTTAGATGAATATCATACATTTATTAGACCGCCAAGAGAATGTGAATTTAATGCTTCAAGAGTTTTGGGCTTATATAAAATTTCAAAAGAAAATATTCAAAATCAAAGATTATTTATTACTGAATGAAATGAAAGAATTAAAAATATTTTCAATAAAGCTCAATTCTTTGTATTTCAAAATATTGCAACACATATTTCCTTGCTTAAAGAAGTAAATAGATATTATGGACTTGGAATGCAAAACATATCATATTGTAGCTTTTCAAAACTTATGTCTAATTCTACTAACATTGAAGATAAATTATTGAAAAAATTAGTTGCTACTAAATTAGATAAAAGAATTGCTAATGAAATTAATGCAGAAGCTGCTGAATATGAAAATAACTATACCTCTAATATAAAAACTAGAATTATTTATGAAGTTCTTAAAAAAGAAACTAAGAATATTCCGTTATTAGATTATATTTTTAATAATTATAAATTCAATTTAATTGAATTTGATAATTCTGAACCCGCTATTTATAATCCTAAATTAGATCCCGAAACATTTGATAAGAATGAGTTTAAACCACTTGCATTTCTTAAAAATGATGAAGTTATTACTAATACTACGCTTTTAGCTAATTTAGAAAACACTAACACTGCTAATATTGAAACTAATAATGATAAAAATGTTCAACTTGAGAAAGTTAAAGAAAAGCCTTTACCAATTGTTGTTGTAGAAAAGCCTATTGCAATAGTTACAAAATCTGAGCCATCTGAACCAAAAGTAATAATAAGTGATAGAACTATAACAATTGATCAACCAATTTTAAAACCTAAAAAAGAACAAGTAGAGCTAGTATATATTAAAGAACCTCAAATTACTCCTATATCAAGTAAAACTAATGAAGTTGTTGAAATAAACTATGCAAGACCTACAACTACAATAATAGTTAAAGAACAATTTGAAGAACCAAAAGTAGCACAAAATAAATCTGAAGAAATTTTTGTTAAGCCTTCTGAAACTACTTTTGAAAATATAAATAATTCTCAAGATGATTTTGTTGAAACAAAGAATATTAAAAATCAAAATGAAGATTCTGAAGTTCTAAAAGAAGAAGATAAAGAAATTGTAGATTCTATTGTTTCAATTAATGATAGTAAAGAAACTAGCATAGATAAAGAAAATAAACCAAATGAAGAAAATGATAAACCTATAAACAAGAAAAAACTATTTCCTTATTATATAGCTGGTTTAGCATTAATATTAGCAATTTGGGCTATTATTACTATTGCTGTAGTTTGTGCATTTATTTAGTTATATTATTTTAAAGTCGCATTAAAAAATGCGATTTTTTAATTTAAATAAAAAAATAAAAAATTTTATGCAACACCGGCTAAGTTGTTGTATAATACTAAAGTATTTTTTATAAATTTATTTATTAACTATATAAAAAATATTAATTAAATATCTTTAAATATATGCAAATATACAATAAAAAATTAGGAAAGGAATTTATTAAATGCCTACAATTAGTCAATTAGTAAGTAAAGGACGTACACCAAAAAAAGCAAAATCTAGAGTTGTTGCTTTAGGTACAATGTTCAATACTTTGCATAAAAAAGAAACAAAAATTCCTAGTCCATTTAAACGTGGAGTATGTACTCGTGTTGGTACAATGACCCCTAAAAAACCTAACTCAGCTATTAGAAAATATGCCCGTGTTAGATTATCAAATGGACAAGAAGTTACAGCTTATATCCCAGGAGAGGGACATAATCTACAAGAACACTCAGTAGTATTAATTAGAGGCGGTAAAGTTAAAGACTTGCCCGGAGTTAGATATACAATAGTTCGTGGAACTCAAGATGCAGCCGGCGTTGAAAAACGTAAACAAGGTCGTTCTATTTATGGAACAAAAAAACCTAAGGCTAACTAATAAAAGTTAAATATAAGGAGAAAAAATTATGTCAAGAAAAGCAAAAACACCAGTTAGAGATGTGTTGGCAGATCCAATATTTAACTCTAAAACTATTACTAAATTAATTAATACTATTATGTTAGATGGTAAAAAATCAGTTGCAGAAACTATTTTATATAATGCATTTGATTTAATAAAAGAAAAAACCAAAAAAGAACCTTTAGAAGTGTTTAATTTAGCAATTGAAAATATTTCACCTCAACTTGAAGTTAGATCAAGAAGAGTTGGTGGTTCAAACTACCAAGTTCCTGTTGAAGTTAGTTCAAAAAGAAAACAAACTTTAGCACTTAGATGATTAATTCAATATGCTCGTTTAAGAAATGAAAAAACAATGGAAGAAAGATTAGCAAATGAAATTATTGACGCTTCTAATAAAATGGGTGGAGCAGTCAAGAAACGTGAAGATACTCACAAAATGGCAGAAGCCAACAAAGCATTTGCTCACTTCAGATGATAGGTTTAGATTATGGCAAGAGAATATAAAATTGAAGACTATAGAAATATAGGAATTATGGCTCATATTGATGCCGGAAAAACTACAACCACTGAACGTATTTTATACCACACTGGTAAAATACATAAAATTGGTGAAACACATGAAGGTGCTAGCCAAATGGACTGAATGGTTCAAGAACAAGAAAGAGGTATTACTATTACTTCTGCTGCAACTACAGCATACTGAAATGGTAAAAGAATTAATATTATCGACACCCCAGGTCACGTTGACTTTACTGTTGAAGTTGAAAGATCACTTCGTGTACTAGATGGTGCTGTTGCAGTACTTGATGCTCAATCAGGCGTTGAACCTCAAACAGAAACTGTTTGAAGACAAGCAACAAACTATAAGGTTCCAAGAATTGTTTATGTAAACAAAATGGATAAAGCCGGTGCTAACTTTAAAGCATCTGTAGAATCACTTAGAAAATTATTAGGTGCTAATGCACATCCAATTCAATTAAACATTGGCGAAGAATCACAATTCAAAGGTGCTATCGACTTAGTTGAAATGAAAGCATATGAATTTGATGGTCAAGTTGATGAAAATTACAAAGTTATTGAAATACCTTCTCATTTAAAAGAAGAAGCTATCTTATTAAGAGCATCTTTAGCAGAATCAGTTGCTGATTATGATGAAGAAGTTATGAACTTAATTTTAGAAGAAAAAGAAGTTTCTGCTCCTATTTTAAAAAGAGCAATTAGAAAAGCTACTTTAAGTGCTCAATATTTCCCAGTTGTTTGTGGAACAAGCTTTAAAAATAAATGTGTTAAATTAATGTTAAATGCAGTTGTTGATTATTTACCTTCTCCTGTTGATATACCTCCAATGAAGGCATACCAAGGCGAAAAAGAAATTTCAATACCTGCTAGTGATGATGAATATTTTTCATCACTTGCCTTTAAAGTTATGAACGACCCATATGTTGGTAACCTAACTTACTTTAGAGTTTATTCAGGTATTTTAACAAAAGGTTCATATGTATATAATTCAACTAAAGGTGAGCGTGAAAGAATTGGTAGAATTATTTTAATGCATGCTAACTCAAGAACTGATATTGATGAAGTTAGAACAGGAGACATCGCTGCTGCTGTTGGACTTAAAGCAACTACTACTGGGGATACATTAATTGATGAAAAACATAAGGATGTTGTTTTGGAAAACATGGTTTTCCCAGAACCTGTTATTAATCAAGCGCTTGAACCTGCTTCAAAAGATGCAAGTGAAAAGCTTTCTATTGCTTTACAAAAATTAGCAGCTGAAGACCCTACATTTAAATACTGAACAGATGAAGAAACAGGACAAACTATTATTGCAGGTATGGGAGAATTACACCTTGATATTATTTGTGACCGTCTCAAAAGAGAATTTAATGTTGCGGTTAATGTTGGTGCACCTCAAGTTTCATACCGTGAAACTATTACTAAATCTGCCGATATTGAAGGTATGCATAAGAAACAATCTGGTGGTAAAGGTCAATATGGTCACGTATGAATCAAATATGAACCAAACCCAGACAAAGGATTTGAATTTGTCGACAAAATTGTTGGTGGTAAAATTCCTAAGGAATATATTAAGTCAATTGAAAAAGGACTTAGAGAAAAAATGCAAATTGGTATTTTGGCTGGATATCCTATGATTGACGTTAAAGCAACATTATTTGATGGATCATACCATGAAGTCGACTCATCAGAACTAGCATATAAAATTGCGGCTTCTAAATCTCTTACCAAAGGTAGAGAAGTATTAGGAACAGTTTTATTAGAACCTATTATGGATGTTGCTGTTGTCGTTCCTGAAGATTTCTTTGGGGATGTTATGGGTGATATTTCAAGAAGACGTGGACAAGTTAGAGATAACGAAACTAGAAATGATGGAGCGCATGTTATTAAATCATATATTCCTCTTTCAGAAATGTTCGGATATGCAACTGAACTTCGTTCAATGACTACTGGACGTGGTACTTACCAAATGTGATTTGATCACTACGAAAAACTTCCAAGAAACTTAGCTGAAGAAATAATTAAAAAACGTGGTGGAAAAGTTGCAGCTGATGAAGATTAATATAAGCAATTAACTATTATAAAAACTAAAATACAAGGCAATAATTAACCTTGTATTTTTATTTATTTTACTTGCTTAATTTTTTTCAGTAACCACGCCAAAATTATTTTAAAGCACAAACATGGTATAATATATATGTTAATTAACTAAGTTAATTAATAGCAAACAAATTTACTATTTATGAAAGAAGACAAAATGAAAAAAATAAATTTTGCGTGATTATTAGTAATCACTCCATTAATACCTTTAACTATAGCTGCTAAATGTACTACAACAAAACCTGCAGAACCTGTAAAACCAGAACCAAATAACACTGAAGAAAATTTAAAAGCTTATGAATTTGAGTTTCATGCCGATACAGATTCTTATTCCATTAAAAAATACAATATTGAAGGTTTAGAAGACAAAGATATTTTATTACCAAGTTTATACAAAAATAAAAAAGTTACATCTATTGATGAAGAAGCTTTTACAGGAATTAAATTAGCAAGCGGAAAGAAACTTTTCATTTCTGAAACTCTTGAAAAATTAGAAGCTGATTTTCTTACAGGATTATTAAACTTTGAAGATATTAATCCAACCAATGTTGTAATTAATCCAAAAAACAAATACTTTACATTTGATGAAAAAGGAAACTTAATTGACAAAGTTAATAAGAAAATAATCATTGTTAAAGATATATCAACTCTTCCAACTGACATTGAAGTAATTGGAAAAAATGCATTTTCAAATTCAACAATTACTGAATTAATACTTCCTGCTTCAGTTAAGGAAATTGAAGAAGGTGCATTTTACGGCTGTTCAAATCTTGAAAAAGTAACCTTAAATGAAGGTCTTGAAACCATTGGCAAAAATGCATTTAGTGAAACTGGAATTAAAAAAATTATAGTTCCTAAATCAGTTAAGACTCTTGAAGCCGGTGCATTTGCAAATAGTATGTTCCTTACAACCGTTACTTTACAAGAAGGTTTAGAAACTATTGGAGAATATGTATTTACTAGAACAGCTATTAAATCAATAGTTTTACCAAGCACAGTTAAAAAAATAGCAAAAGAAGCATTTGTATATTGTGGTGAACTTACAAGTGTAACTCTAAATGAAGGTCTTGAAACAATTGAAGATGAAGCATTTTCTGATTGTCTTTCATTAACTGAAATTATTCTTCCAAGTTCTATTAAAACTTTAGGTCAAAAATTATTTAGTAATTCATATTCACAATTAAGTGATGTTCAATTAACAATTAAGATTAAAGGTCATACTGATCCAACTTCAAAAGCAGGCTTTAATGCAAATTGAGATCTCTTTGAAGGATCAGTAGATGGAAAAACTCATTATTCAGAAATTGGTAAAGTTTTATACATCTAATTAATAAACATTAAGATTAATTAAAAAAATGCAAAATACCCAAAAACTGTTTTTGCATTTTTTTTAATTATCATTTAATTTGTTTATATTTAAGTATACATTTTTAAATTTTTATTTTAAATGAAAAATATAAAATATATAATTAAGTTATGTATTTAATTAAAGGCGATGAAAATTTTTTTATAAATCAAAATTTAGAAGATATAAAAGAAAAGATAATTAATAAACAAGTAAATAAAAAGCAATTAAAAGTTATAAATTTTTATTTGAATGCTAACTTTGAAGAAATAATAGATGCTTTATCAAATATTGATATGTTCTATTCTAAAAAATTAATTATTTTTCAAAATATTGATTTTTTGAATTCAAAAGCAAAAGTTTCAGAATCTGCATGCAATGAAATTTTGTATTTATTAAAACATTTAGATGAAGATATAGAAATAATTTTTACCCAATATATTGAAAAGTATGATAAGAATTTTTCTCCTTCAAAAATATATAAATTTGTTGAAGATAATGCAAAAATTATTGAAGCCAATAAAATTAATGATCATGAGCTTTTTCCTTATATTAATAAATTAGTTCATGATAAAGGTGGAACTATTGAAGCTAGTGCTTGTATTGGTTTAATATCTGCATTTCCTAATGATTTAGCATTAATTAATAACGAAATTGATAAATTATTTTTACTTAGCAAAAATATTACAACAGCAATGGTTTCAGAAAACAATTTAACAATATCTGATAATTTAGACTGATCATTTTCTAATTCTTTAATTAAGTATAATAATATTATTGAGATTTTACAAAAATTTAGAGAACAATTAAATTTTGGTGTTAATGGTTCGCAAATAATAAATCAAATTGCAACAATTTTATATGATAGTCATTATTTTATATTACTAAGAAAAAAATATTCATCTGATGGTGATATTGCTAAAGTATTAGGAATTCATGAATATCGTGTTAAATTAATAAAAGATTTTGTATTAAAAAAAGGTGCTGAAAAAATAGAAAATTTAATTTTAACATTATCACAAATTGATATTGATATAAAAAATGGTTTAATTGATGAAACGCTAGCAATTAAAACATTTATATTAGATTTAATAAATTAATAAACGGGAGACAAAATGAAAAGACTCTTTACATATGAATTAAATGTTTCAACTTTTAATGTTGAACAAAACCAAAAACAAGGCAATTTTAAAAGTATGCAAGCAAAACTTAATTATTTTAAATTGCTAAATACTAATGTTATCTTTGTTAAAGATATTTTAAAGGATTACGAAAATGTTACAGATATCAAAATAGTTAATGATAAAAATGGTTCATTAAGTGATTTTATAAATTTGGTTAATAATTTTAAGAAAGAAAAAATTTTTATTTCTCCTATAATAGATCTAAAAAAATTAAAGAAAACATTTCTAAATTGAAAAAATTTAATGTCTTTATATTCATCAATGACAAATGATAAAACCACACAAATAAATTTCAACATGCTTGAAAGCAAATATATTTTAAATAATATAGATCCCAATAATAACATTGTTGATTTAGCTAATTTTATTTTATATTTTGACAAAATTATTAATTTCTACAATGAATGTAATGTACAATGCTTTACTTTAGTAAATTTTGAGTATCTACTTTTTGGTTCTAAAAATATTAATAAGAATTTACAACGTTTGGAAGATTTATATAAGATGATTAAAAGAATTAATCCTAATGCTCTAGTTATACTTAAATCATCAAAATATAATAAAAGAGTTTATAGCCAAATATTTAAGCAATATAAAAAAGGCAAATGCGCTGATTATTTATATGTAAATCATTTTGCATTAAATGGTATAAATTTAGATTTACCATATGCTAAAATTCCTAACTTTAATTATGCTAAATTTTTATCACAATATAAGTTTTTATCACAAAGCCCATTTTTTATAATGTCTTTAGGTTCTTCTTTGTGTGCAAGAATTAATTCTCTTTGAGGAAATGAGCAGGCTTATAATTGAGAAGCGGCCAAAACCTTGCTTTTACTAAACTTAGCTTCTAAAAGCTCTTTTGGTCTATACTATGGTGATGAATTAGGCATGTTAAATAATATAGATATTAAAAGCTGAGATGAAAATAATATAAATAGAGCAAATGAAGAAAAAAGATTTTATGAAAGTAAAAAAATACCCTTTGATAAATATTCTAAGGCAAAAAGAATGTTGAGTTCAGACAATGCAAATAATGTTTTAAAATGAGATAACGATAAAAAAATATATGAATATCCGTTGTTAAATTCACTTAATTCTGATAAAAATAATGTTGAAAATGAACTAAGCAATAAAATGAGTCCATTACAATTTTTATTAAATATGAATAGTTTTTTTGAATTAGAAGGATTTAACAAAGATTATGATTTTATTAATATAAAAGTTAAAAGTAATTTGAATAAAAATATTTTTATAATTACATTAGACAAACATGTAGATCCAAAAATGCAAGTTATTTTTGTTATTAATTTAGCCAATAAAAATAATTCTCTTTTATTCATTAAAAATAAATTACAAGTAGTTCAATCTTCATATTTCAATAAGATTTATACAGAAATACCTAAAAAATTAAGCCCATTTGAAAGTATAGTATTCATTAAAAAATAAATTAATATATAATATACATATTATTTATATAATATATAACTACAATATATATTATAAAGTTATAAAGAAAAGAGGTACTAGTTAATGTCTAATACTAATGCAGGTAATGGTAAAGTACAAATAATTATTTATGTAATTTTAGGTTTACTATTATCATTCTTTGTTGCCTGAATAGTTTGAAAAGGTGTTAAAGGCAAAGTAATGAAAAAGAAACAATTGAAATTAGATAAAATCAAGAACAATGAAATTAGAGAATTATATTATGATTACATCTCATCTTTTCATGAAATAATTAAATATGCTTTAAAAGAAGTTGATAATTTTGAACCTTCAATTGGTGAAGTTAAAATGCAATTAATTAAGGATGGTGCAAATAATCTAATTTTAAAATTATTAAATAGAAAAGATTTTGCTTCTTCATTTATTGGAAAAGCTGAATATGATAAATTTATTGAAAATTGTGAACTATTAGGTTCTACAAATTGTAATATATGAAGAAAAAAAATTAACCCAACTTTAGAATTTTTTGAAGATGAATACAATAAAATTCCTGCTTCAACACATAAAGATGAGTATATAGAATTGGTTTCCAAATCTGTTAAGGAGCAATACTATGGACAAAACTAATGAAAAAATTAAAAAGAATGAACTTGATGTAAAAATCAATAAAATTAAAAAAGATAAATTTGGTTTAGCAAATTGATTAACTGTTATTAGATTATTACTAATGATCCCTTTTATTGTGATAATGTCAGTGATGTTCATTTTAAAAACTAAAACTGGCGCTTTCTTTTATTATGGAGTAGAAAAAACAGGAGATACTCTATCAGTAACTTTTGGTGGAAAAAATAATGTTGGTTATTCAATACTATATTGAATTAATTGCTTATTATTTATAATTGCAATGATTACTGATTTTATTGATGGTCATTATGCTAGAAAACATAAAACAGTGTCAGTTTTTGGAAAGATCTTTGATCCTATAGCTGACAAAGTAGCAACAACATTAATGTTTTTATTCTTAGCAATTATGGAATTTACTTATTTACCATTAATTATTTTATTTATTATGCGCGATATTTTAGTTGATGGATCTAGAATGTATGCAAGCAAAAAGAATATTAAAATTGCAGCAAATGTTTGAGGAAAAATCAAAACAGTCTTTGTATCTATCTCAATTATTGTTATTGCATTTGCAGCTCCATGATTGTATAATAAAAACAATAAGGAATTTGATACTTGAAAAATTTTCTATATTAATATACCTTTAATTGCAAGTTTAATTTTAGCTTGAGTAAGCGGAATTATTTACATTAATAAATATTTAAAAGGTATAACTAAAGATATGTTTAATTTAGAAGAACAAGAAGCTAAAAAAGTTTTATCAGATGTTACAGTTGAAAAAACAAATGTAACTGTTATTCATAAGGTTGAAGGTGGAGCTCAAAGTAATAATGAAATTACTAAATTGAATGAACAAAATCTAAAAAACATTAAATTGCAAGATAATGTTCAAGAACAAGAAGATTTCAAACAAATTGAAAATGACAATCAAGAAGAACCAAGCGATAAAACACAACAAATAGATTTTTCAAAAACAGAAATTTTCAAATAATTTTTAATTTGTTATAAAATTATTAATAAATTATTTATATATAGTCCATTAGACTAAAAAATTAGGAGGAATTATGGCAAGAGAAGGACTTATTTTAAGATGCGAAAGTTGTAAAATGGAAAATTACATAACTAAGAAAAACAAAAAATTGCATCCTGAAAAAATAGAAATGAAAAAATATTGCTCAAAATGTAACAAACATACTGATCATAAAGAAAAGAAATAATTTCTAGGAGATAAAAATGATTAAAGACGAATTAACAAAATTTTTTAATGAATCAAAAGCTGATGCTTATATTTCTGAAGCATTTCAAACAAGACTTTGATTTGCGAATGTTATTACTTCAGATGGTTATATTGTAATTGAACCATCTAAAGCATATATTTTTGTTGATGGAAGATATATTGAATATGTCACCAAAAATGCAAAAAATGTTGAAGTAAAACTTTTACAAAAAGATTCTTTATCAGATTTTTTGAAAAAAAAGAACTACAAAAAAGTTGCTGTTGATAAAGATTACTTAAAATTAGGAACTTTTGAAATGTTTAAATCTATATTGCCTAAAGCTGAATTTATTTTAGTTCAAGGACAAAAATTTAGAATTAAAAAAGATGAAGAAGAAGTGGCTAAAATTCAAGAAGCATGTACTTTATCTCTTCAAGCATTAGAGGAAGTTAAAAAGATTTTAAAAGTTGGTATTACCGAACTTCAAGTTTCAAACAAATTAGGCTACTTAATGAGAATTTTTGGTGCAGAAAAAGAAGGCTTTGATTCTATTGTTGCTTTTGGAACAAATGCTGCTGAACCACATCACCACCCAACAAATAGAAAATTAGCTGATGGTGATATTGTTAAAATTGATTTTGGTGGTCAATTTGGTGGCTATGTAAGTGATATTACTAGAACATTCTTTTTTGGAAAACCTAAAAACCCAGAATTAGTTAAAATTCTTAATATTGTAACTGAAGCTCAAAAATTGGGTAGAGAAGCAGTTAAACCTGGTATGAGTACGAAAGATATTGATAATATTTGTCGTGAATATATTGAAAAACAAGGATATGGTAAATTCTTTACACACTCAACAGGCCATGGCGTTGGTATTGATGTACATGAACTCCCTTATGTAAATCCAACAGTTGGTACTATATTAGAAGAAGGCATGATTATAACTGTTGAACCTGGTATTTATGTTGAAAACCTTGGTGGTGCTAGAATTGAAGATACAATTTTAGTAACAAAAAATGGTCACCTTACTTTAAGTAGACCAAATGGTGAAGAATAATAATTTATATATTTATTAAAATGTTTAGTTTAAAACTAAGCATTTTTTTATTTTATTTAGTAAAAACAAAATGATTTTTCCTAATCCTTTCTCAAATTAGTTCTTTTTTTAATATGTTAATAAAAAATATGCAAAAATAAAGATGAATAGTTAATACTATTCATTACAAAACTTTTTAAATTTATTATTTTTACAAATATGCAAATTTTAAAAAAATTAGTTAAAAATGTAATACAATGAAAGGAGGCAAAACCATAAATAAAGATAATGACAATTTTAATGGACCATTAGGCGATATGTTATCATATACAAAAGTTAGTTCATTAGAAATTAAAAAACTTATGAATCGATATAGCAATTTAAATTGTGCAATATGTCAATTTAGTAACTATGAAGACTATAAGTTTCTAGTTGTTAGATATCAGGAGGCAAATATGAAAGTAAAATCAATAACCCCACCAAAAGATGAATCTATTATTACTGAAGAAGTAATTATGAAAATTGCTTTTGCGGTTAAAAAACTAATTCAACCTGATATCGATGAAATTAAAGCAGATATTCAAATGCTTAAATCATTTCACATTGAAGATATTAAAAACTATAAAGAAACTAATTAATATAACTTTAAAATTTGGAACTCATGTTGATTATTACATGAGTTCTATTTAATTTTAGGAAAAACAAAATGATTTTTCCTAATCTTTTCTCAAATTAGTTCGTTTATAAAATGTAAAGCAACATATGTGATACTATAAGTTTGGAGGTTAAAAATGAAAAATTTTATACAAGTTGAGAAAAATAAATTAAAAAATTATGAAGGTGGTTTTGCTTTAACTGCATTTCTTTCCACACTAATTACAACTGTAATACCAGGAATAATTAGTATAGCCGGGTCAATAGTTGGCGTAGCAAAATCAGGTTTATCTGAAAAAGGCGAAATCAAAGTGAAAGATCAAACTTACAAATGAGACAATTCAACTTCAAGTAGCATGGTCTCTAATGGTAATTTTTATTGTATTTAACTTATTTTAAAATTTTAATAAAAAAGCAAATGTAATATGAATTATTGCACTTGCTTTTTATTTGTTTAATAACATTTTAATTTCTATTGAATAATCATTGTAATCATTCATAAGCGGAGTTTCTAAGATAATTGGAATATTATCAAAGTCTTTATCAAAGACAAACTTCTGTAATGTTTCTAGGCCTATTTTGCCTTTATTAATATTAGCGTGTCTATCTTTTTTTGCATTTAAATCATTTAATGAATCATTTAAATGGATGACTTTTATTTTATTTAATAAATTATTTTCTTTTAATATTTTTTTAAATGTTTCATAATCTTTTATATTATAGCCTGCATCTCAAATATGGCAAGTATCTAAGCAAAGCCCAATTCTTTCACTATTAACATTTTCTAAAATATATTTTAATTCTTCAATGTTTTTTCCAATTTCGCTTCCTTTGCCTGCCATGGTTTCTATGCAAATAATAACATCATTAGTTTTTTCTAAAACATCTTTTAAGTTTTTAATTAATGTATCTAGAGCATCTTTTGGCGAATATTTTGTATGAAAGCCTGGGTGTAAAACAATATATTTAAAGCCTAGTTTATGAGTATTAGTTATTTCTTTTATTAAAAAGTTTTTGCTGAATTCTTCTTTTTCAGGGTTAGCTAAATTAATTATGTATGGGGCATGTACTACAATATTTTCTAAAGGCATTTTTGAAGAATATTCTTTTTTAAATTCTTCTAATTTAAAGTTACTAATATCTTCACGATAAGTAGATTGCGGAGGACCTAAATATATCATCATGCAATTAGCTCCATTTTCTAATGATTGTTTTGCTGATGAAAGTAAGTAATCAGGCTTTTTAAAAAACATATGACTGCCAAGTTTTATCATTATTTTTCTCCTACAATTAATTATTTATTAAATTTAATAGTGCATCATCATCATAAAAGTATTTATATTCTAAATTAAGCTTAGGTTCAATACCATCTTCAATATATTGCTTTTGTTTATTAATAGCGCAATTATTTGAAGAAATAATTAACGTTGTTCCATCATTTAGAACTAATGGCATAATTGAACACATTCCTCCACCTGATTTTTTGCCTATCAATGTAGCTATTTTCATATCTTTAGCAATTGAAGCAAATTGATTAGCAGCTGAAAATGTATTAAGTCCAGTTAAAACATATCACTCATAATTAGAATAAGATTCATTAAATTTATATTTACCATCTAAATTAATATCAACTTTATTTCCTATTTCAGTATATTCTTTTGATAAACTATTAAATTGATATGTATTAATAATAGCATCAGTTAAATATCCAAGCGCTTTACGCATAGCTCCAACGTTACCGCCGCCATTTAGTGATAAGTCTACTACTATTTTTGTAATTTCAGGCTTCTTTATAATTTGTTTCATAGCATATTTAAATAAATAAAATGTGTCATAATCATAATTATTAGTTCTAGTAACTTCTTCATTAGAACCAGTTTCAAAACTATCAAAAGAAATTATTGCCATATTGTTTTTAAATCTAACAATTGGAGTTTTTTCAACTCCAAATCTTTGTTGTCTTTTTCGTTCTAAAAAATTGCTTATATTATTAAATTCTTCTCTTTTAGTGCTTGATGCTACGTCGGGATTAGCTTGCAAAAAGCTTCTTAGTCTATCATTTTTATCATTATAAAATGATAAAGACAACATAGTTGAATGAAGTTCATTAAAGTTTGAATTTATTAATTTAGCATATGCATAACTAAATGTGTTTTTATCTGAACTTAATATTTTTTGTTTAATATCAATGTTTTCATTAAAATATTCTATGAATGATTTAATACCTTTATGATCTTTTAAACCATAAAAATAGTCCAAAGAAAAACATAAGTGATTAAATGTGTCTTTTCTATATTGTTCAGAAGCAATTTTATTATTTAAACTTCCTGTTTTAATTCTTTCAATGCCTTGCATGTTATCTGATAATCAACGGTCAATACCAAAAATTGTATCTCCATTAAAATACAAACTGTAATAATTGGTATTGCAAAATAAAGTATTAAAAATAGGAAAAGGAATTAAAATTTTCTTTTTATAGTTCAGTATGTCAAAGTCATATTTACCTAAGTCAAATGTAACTGAACCATTAGTACCTGGTTTATTTTGTACATCATAATTAAAATATTTTAGTTGTCTACCATAATCAGTGTTTTGGGTGTAATTAACATTATCAAAATAATTTAAATTATTAACTTTAATTGTATTTTTAGTTCAATTAATAGTCATTGTGTATTTAGTCATATTGTTATATCAATAATATGTATAACTTGGTTCTTTACTAAAGAAATTTCATTTTTTGTTAAATACATTATAGTCAACAAAACCATTTAAGTATTTCATCATTTCTTCAATTGAAACATATAAAGTTTCACTATTATTAATTGTATAAGTATTTATATAATTATCATTTATTGTATATTCATCACTTAAATTTTTAAAATAATATGATTTAGTTTTTATATCTGCATTATTATCATTTTCAACTTGATTATAGCAAGAAGTAGCAAATATTGCGCTTCCTATAGGTAAAGCAAAAAATGGCAAAAATTTTAAAGTTGTTTTTTTCATATGTATTCCTAATATCTATTTTTTAATTTAAAAAATTATATTATAATTAATAATAAAATTATATAACTTATTATACAAGGAGTAATGATGGCAATAAAATATATAATTAATCACAATGGGCATTGAGCAGTTAAAAATGCAAATGCTAAGAAAGTAAGCAAGACATTTGATACTCAAGAAGAAGCAATCAAATATGCAAAATCATTAAATGATTGTACTGCAATTAAAATTCAAAGTAGAGACGGAAGTTTTAGAAAGGCATAAAGTGGCTGCAATATTATTAAATGGTAAAGAATATGCTAATGATTTAAAAGAAGAACTTAAATCATTATTTTTAAATATACCAAATAATAATAGGCCAATTTTAGGCATAATCCAAGTTGGCAACTTAGAAGAATCTAATATTTATATTAAACATAAATTAAATATTGCAAAAGATTTAGGTTTAGAAACTGTATTCTCTAAATTACCAGAAAATAGTACTATTAATCAAATAAAAGATGAAATTGTAAATGTAAGTAAAAAAGTTACAGGATTAATAGTTCAATTACCTTTTTCTTTAAATTATGTGTTAGACCCTAAAGATAAGCAAGACATTTTAAATCTAATACCTATTAATAAAGATATTGATGGACTTAGCGAACATAATTGCAATAGCAATTATGAATTAAATAATAATTTTTTACCAGCTACAGCAAAAGGTATTATTTTGCTTTTAGATAAATATAACATTAATTATAAAAAAACTGATATAAGCATTTTAGGCCAATCTAATATTGTTGGAAAACCATTGGCTAAATATTTATCAAACTTTACAAATAAAGTTAGAGTATTTGATAAATATGATGACAAAAAAGATGTAATTAATTCTAATATTGTTATCGTAGCTACTGGACAAAAAAACCCAATTGTTGCAAGTAACGTTAAAAAAAACTCTATAATAATTGATGTAGGAATTCATAGAAATAATTCAAAAATAACTGGGGATTTAGATTTTGATTCATTTTATCAAAAGGTAAAATATTTAACACCCGTTCCTGGTGGTGTAGGTCCTATGACTGTAGTATCCCTAATTATTAATTTAATTAAAGCTTATGTATTGCAAAATCCTCATGATCGAGATAAATACAAAGTATTTAAAAAATATATTGGCTAAAAAAAGTTTATATAAAAAAGACCTTTTAGTCTTTTTAAATTAATTATTAATCAGATTCGTAATTTCCGTTTTGGTAATAAGCCTTTAATTTTTTTCTTTTTTGTGGGTGCTTTAATTTTCTAATAATTTTAGTTTCTCATTGTCTAATTTTTTCTTTAGTTCTACCATATTCTTTTGCTAATTCTTCTAAAGTATGTGGTCTATATTTATTTCCTTTTTCATCTGAACCAACACCAAATCTTTTCTTAATAAGAGTTTTATCTTCTTCATCTAAAGTATCATCTAACATGTCATTTAGTATTACAGTTAATTCTTCATGTGAAGAAAAATCTACTGGATTTTGAACTGATTCATCTTTAACAAAATCAGAAAAACTTGAGTTTTCTTCTTTACCTACATTTTTATCCAAACTAATGGGTTCAATATTAATTTTTTTAATATATCTAACTCTTTCGGCAGTAAAGTCATGACCATATTTTTTAGCAATTTCTTCATCAGTAGGTGTTCTACCTAATTCTTGTTGAAGTTCTCTTTCAACCTTTAAAATTTTATTAATAGTTTCAACCATATGTACTGGTATTCTTACAGTTCTAGCTTGATCAGCAACTGCTCTAGTAATTGCTTGTCTAATTCATCAAGTAGCATAAGTGGAGAATTTGTACCCTAAATTATGATCATATTTTTCAACTGCCTTTAAAATACCATTGTTACCTTCACTAATTAAATCAATAAAGCTAAGTCCTCTATTTTTATATCTTTTAGCATTACTAATAACTAAACGTAAGTTTCTATTAATTAGCATATCTTTAGCACGTTTATATTTATATGTATCACCTGCTTTTTGTGCTTCTTCCATTTTTATAGCTAATTCTTTTTCTTCATTAGGTGTTAATAATTTTCCATACTTACCAATTCATCTCATATATCATTTAACGATATCATTAGTTTCAGTTAACTTGTTAGTTAACTCACTTGATTTATATTGGTGTGGATCATCTAATTTAATTTCAAAAGTGTCATCATAATTTTTTAGTAATGAAGAAGCATCAAATTCTTCCTCTTCATCTTCAACATGCCCTAATTTGTTTAAATATTGGTTTTCTTCATCTAAAAGAATTTCTTCTTCTACTGTGTCATGTTCTCTTCCGTTATCATCAAATTCTTCATCGAAATCTTCATTTTCATTTTCTTTACTTTCTTCATCTTCAATTTCTTTTAATTTTGATTCATCAAATTCTTCATCTTCACTTTCAAAATCAAAATCATCATCTTTGTTAGAAGCAAAATTCTTTTCTTTTTTAATAATTTCAAAAAAGTCTGTATCGCTTAGATCATCATCGTCATCAAAATCAACATCCATATTAAGCATATTAGATTCCATTAATTTTTCAAATAGTGCATCACTTTTAGATTCATCAAGTTGGATATTATGCTTTTCAAAAAAGTCGAATATTTCACCTTGCGAAAACTTAGATTTAGATAATTCAGTTTTCAATAATTTGATAATTGATTTTGGATCATCTACATTTATTTCAATGTTAGTTTTAATTTCTTTTTTAGCTGTTGGCAATTTTGAAGTAGTTTTGTTAGTAGCATTAGTTTTAGTTATTTTTTTAGTAGTTTCTTTTTTAATTGCTGGTTTTGCTACTATTTCTTTTTTTAAGTTAGCTACTTTTTTAGGAGCAGCTTTTTTTGTTTCTTTTTCTACTTTTGTATTTGTTATTGTTTTAGTATTGGCCATGTTTTATTCCTTCTTTTTTGATTCTACTATTAGTAGTTTGGGTTTTGTTTCTTGTTCTGAAGTTGAATTCAAATTAGTAACAATTTTATCAAATTCATTTTTGGAAATATTATCTTTTTCATTAATTAAATTTATGTCATTCAAAGCTTGCAAATAATCTTTTTTGGTTGCATTTGATAGCGAACTATCATTTTTGATATATTCAGAAGCATTATTTTCTTTAATTTTATTTTTATTATCAATTATGTAACATATTAATTCTTTTTTGATTTTATTTTCTTCCTCAGTGTTTATATTAGCAAATGTTTCTTCACTTAAATTTTCTAAATATGAAGTTTGGCTTAATATACATTTTAATATCAGTGTAATATCTTTAGATCTTCCGATTAATTCTTTGTTTTTTATATTTCAATAAGGCTTATTATTGAAATTTAAATTATTATAATTTTGTTCTGAATAATCACGATATTCATAATTATAATTTGGATAGTCATTGTATTTGTTAGAAGAATGCAAAATATTTGAGCTTTGTTGATTATATTGTTCATATTCATTTTTACTAATGTGTTGTAGAAAATTTTTATCAGAGCTAAAGTTTGGTTTTAAATATTGTTTTTCAAAACTGCTATAAACTTCATCACTTAATATTTTGCTTTCTAAAATTTTTGATTTGAATAATGAATATATTTGTGGTTGCATGTAATATGCATGTTCAAACATATTTGCTAATAATGATGATTTTTGAATATCATTTTTCTCTTTAAAAGCTTCAGCTGAACAATATTTATTTATTAAATATTGTGATAAATCATATTTGTTTTTAACCGTTTCTTTTAAAGAAATTCCTTCATCTAAATTATATAGTTCATCCGGATCTTTAGTTAACTTATTAACTACTATATTTACTTGTAAATTAAGTTTACTTGCATAATATAAAATAATTTTTAGATTTTTTTCCGTTGATTCTTGTCCAGCTTTATCACTATCAAAAAATAAATTAATAGTACTATTTTTTAGTAATTCTAAATGATAATGTGATAAATTTGTTCCCATCAATGCAACACTATTTTCAAATCCAGCTTTATACAAGGCAACAACATCAAATTGTCCTTCAACTAAAAATACTTCTTTTGCATTTGATATTTTATCTTTTGCATTTCAATAGTTAAATAAAACTTTATTTTTCTTAAATACTAATGTTTCAGAACTATTTAAATATTTATTATTGTTTTTATTAGTAATGTCTCTAGCTGAAAAACCTACAATATAACCATTTTCATCTTTAATCGGAAAAGTAATTCTATTAAAGAAAAAGTTATTTTCTTTAGTTTCATTTTTATTATAAGATGGGACACAAACTGAAGCATTATTTATTGCAGATTCGCTATAATTTTTGTTTATTAAATATGTATATAGATTTTCTTTTTCTGGGGCAAATCCAATTTCAAAGTAATGGATCAATTCTTTATTTAATTTTCTTTTTTCTAAAAAATCAGAAAGAACTTTGTTTTCACTTTTATTCAGGATCATGTGATATTGAAAAAAATTATTTGTTTCTTGCAAAACATCCAATATTTTCATTTCCTGTTCAGTTTTTTGGTGACTTTTTTCATATCTAGTTAAATATTCTGAAATATCAACTTTAGCTTTATCAGCCAATATTTTGAGAGCCTCTAAAGCAGAAATATTTTTGTAGAACATTAAAAAATTTATTGCGTTACCAGTTTTCTTGCAACCAAAACAAGTGAATATATTTTTTTCTGCATTTACTGAAAATGATGGTGTTTTTTCTGAATGGAAAGGGCAACAAGCCATAAAGTTTCTACCACGTTTTGTTAAAGGAACATATTCAGAAATTAAACTAACAATATCTGTTTTATCTAAAACTAATTTTCAATTATTATTTTCCATTTATTTCCTTTAAAATTATTTTGCAAAGTTCTTTAAGTAGTTTTGAATTTCACTAATTTTAACTATGTCTTGTTTCATTGTATCTCTATGTCTAATTGTTACAGTATCTTTTTCAAGACTATCAAAATCAATAGTGATTGCAAAAAAAGTACCTAATGCATCTTGACGACGATATCTTTTTCCAATTGAACCACTTTCGTCATATGTTAATCTAAGATCACTATTTTCTAGTAAGTAGTTATAAACTTCTTTTGCTTTTTCATTTAATTTTTTCATTAATGGAAAAATTGCAACTTGATATGGACAAATTTTGTAGTCTAAGTGTAAAACAATTCTTTCATCGTTTTCAAGTTTTTCAACTTCATAACTATCAATTAAAAGTGCAAACAATAAACGATCTAAACCAATAGATGGTTCAATAACATAAGGGATTATTTTTTTACCTTCATCATTTAGATATTCAAGAGATTGCCCTGAATATTTCATATGTTGTTGAAGGTCATAATCTCCGCGATTAGCTATTCCCAAAAGTTCTCCTCAGCCAAAAGGAAATAGATATTCTATATCGCTAGTTCCTTTTGAATAGTGACTAAGTTCTTCTTTTTCATGCGGTCTAACTCTTAAATTTTTAGGATTTAAACCTAATTTTGTAACAAAGTTTTTACATTTTTCAATTCAATATTTATAAAATTTGTCAGCTATTTCTTTTTCACAAAAGAACTCAAGTTCCATTTGTTCAAATTCACGCGTTCTAAAAATAAAATCTCTTGGTGTTATTTCATTTCTAAAGCTTTTTCCTATTTGACCAATACCAAATGGTAATTTAGCTCTAGTAGTTCTTACAACATTTTTAAAGTTAACAAATATACCTTGTGCAGTTTCAGGACGTAAATAAGTTATTGAGTTTTCATTTTCAATAGCGCCCATTTGAGTTTTAAACATTAAGTTAAATGATTGAATTTTTCCTCAATCACATTTTGAACCATCGTATTCTTTAACTTTTTCTTTAACTATTTTTTCAAGTTCTATGTTGTTTAATTTTTCAACATTAATTTCAGGAAACAAATCTTTAACAATGTGATCTGCCCTATAGCGTTTGTTATTAATTTTATTATCAATTAAAAAATCTGAAAAGTTGTCTAGATGTCCACTTGCTTTTCAAACATTAGAATGCATAATAATTTTTGAATCAATTAAATAATTTTTTTCTTTCGAAATAAATTCCTTTATTCAATTTTTCTTTATTTCATTTAGCATGTTAACTGCATAAGGACCATAATCTCAAGTATTGATTACACCCCCATATATTTCTGAGTTTTGATAAACAAAACCAGAAGTCTTTAAATGATTAATTATTTCTTGTATATCTTTTTTTGAATTATTAGAAGCCATGTTTACAATTCCCCTTTACAAACATTGAGTCTTAGTTAATTAATATAATAATAGAATTGAATTATAGCACAAAATAAAAATTTTTAATTTATATTATTAAAAACAAGAAATTATTAAGAATTTATATTGATTTTAAAGCTTATATTTTTTGAAGATATTAAATATATATAAATATATATTTAATAGTATTTTTTCTTTTTTTATTTTTTTTTCAAAAAAATATAGTATAATTTTTAGGCAAAAAGCAAATCATACTTTTAACTATTTTTATAAATTATTATTCATGTTTTTTGTTAAAGAAAGAAGGTAAATTATGTTTAAAAACAAATTTAAAAATCTAAAATTGCTTGCTATTTCATTACCTACAATAGCAGCTGTTACTTTACCACTTTTAAGTGTTGAAGTTAAACCTATTGAAAATAAAAGTGAAGAATTAAAATTTGAAAACCTAGCCACTTTAGGTCAAAACGTTTTAGAAAGTAAAATAAATAATGGAAGTTTAGGTGTTTTTAGCAATAATGATAAATATAAACCTAAAAATGCGTTTATTTATGATGATAAAGAAAGATACTTTTGTAGCGAAAATAAACCAGGCAAAAAAACATTTAACTATAGTTCTGTTGACATAGCTTTAGCAGCGGGTAGCTTCTTTGAATTTGAGTTTGAAACCGTACAACATTTACGTGCAATGCAAATTATTCAAATTCACCCAAATGCTGCACAAGCTTATTTAAATTTTCTTCCAAATTTTAGATTTTGTGTTCAAGTATTTGGCGAAGATGGAACATCAAAAATTTGAGATAAGGAATTTGTTGGTTTAAATGAAGCTAATATTAGTTTTGCAAACTTAGGTGGTTTTAGTGGTGGCGCACCTATAAAAGTAAAAAGAGTAAGAATTGTATTTCTTGAAAGTAAATATTATGCTCGTATATATTCTATAACTGCGTATGCAAACACAGTTCAACAATATTTCATTGATAAATTGCTCGAATTAAAAAATAATGCTGATTACTATACAAAAGCATCATTTGATTCAATATCTTCAGTTATCGATTCTAAAATAGAAGAATATAAAAATTCATTTGATACTAACATGCAATCTGAAATTAGTGCTACTGATTATAATGAACAATATGCTAAAGTATTAAATAGAGATATATTTAGCAAACTTGTAACAAATAGAAGTATTTTTGAAAGTCAAGCCGATAATGAATTAAGTAAAAATTATGATATTTATACATTAGAAAGTGAAAATGAATTTAAACAAAAACTAAATGAAGGAAAAACTACTGCTTTTACAAAAAAAGGACTTACTAGATTGGAATTACAATTGTTTTTATCGGCAATTGCTCAAGAAAAAGCTAAGTTAGTTGAAAATAAGACATTTTTATTAAATTATTTAAATCAAAAGAAATCAGAAGTAGCTTCTTCAAATGAAATTACTCCTTCTGGTAAAAATTATGCAACTACTGAATTTAATAAAATAAATACATCTAATTCTATTACTAGAACTCAACTTGCAACTCTTAAATCTCAAATAGATAATATTGTTGCTAGTGCAGAAACCTATAAATCTAAATTGATTAAAGAAGCTGAAGAAATTATAAATAATTTTACTTCTAATTTTCATACTCAATCATCAATAAGTAATTATAAGGCTAAAATAGTTGCAATTAAAAATGAAATTTCAAGTTTGGCCAATGTTGATGCATCTAAGTATAATGAATATAATGCAAAAATGGAACAAGCTAAATCATTTTTGATTGGCTTTATAAGCCTTTTAAATTCTCATATTGATATAGAACTTGGTTCAAATTACGATATTTACACCAAAAAATCTGTTGATGATTATAAAGATTATTTAAATAATTTAAAATCTTCACTACCTACTCAAATTAACGAAACTAAATTAAATGAATATAAAAGTAAAATTGCTATTGAAAAAGCAAAACTAGTTACAAACGTTACTGAATTAACTAATTATATAAATGCTAAAAAAAGAATTTTAGATTCAGATCAATTAACAGATGAAGCTAAAGAAGCTTTAACAAGCTAGATTCGTGTAGCAGCTTTAACAAGCTACTTTAATTCTTTAGTTATACCTTCTTCACTTACTCAGTCTCAATTAGCACAAAAGAAACAAGAAATAGATCAAAAATGTGCTAATGCAGAAACATATCTTTCAAAAATTGAAAAAGAACTAAATGATATTTTGACATTAGAAAATTTTGATATTTATACTGAAGATTCAGAAAATGCATATAAAGCTCAAATAAATATTATTAAAAATCAAATTTCTGCTTTAACTTCATTGTCTAAAACTGAATATGAAACATATAAACAAAATATTGATAGTAAAAAATCATTATTAATTAAAAATAAATCTGTTTTAATTGAATATATTAATAATGAAAAATCTAGCTCATTTGATATTTATACTTTATCTTCTGAAAATGAATATAAAGGTTATTTAAATAGTGTTTTACCTTCTAATGAACTTACTAGATCAGAATTAGTTTCTAAGAAAAGTGCAATTAGTACTGAAAAAATTAATAAATTAGTTGAAAATAAAGCAGTATTAATTAAATATATCAATGATAAAAAAATAGAAGTTTCAAGTTCTACTTTTATAACAAATGAAGCTAAGGTTTTATTAAATATATTCTTCAATGGTTTAGAAACTAATAATTCTATTACCAGAACTCAACTTACTACAGAAAAACAAAAAATTGATGACAAAATTGCTCAAGCCGAAACTTATAAAACTAAATTAATTAATAAAATACAAAATATTTATACCTCATTTAGTTCAACCATTTATACAGAAAATTCTGTTAAGGCTTATAAAAAAGCTCTTAATGATTTAAAAACTGAAATCCAAAATGGTGGTAATATAACTGAAGTTGATTATAACAATAACGATGCAAAAATAACTTCTTTTAAATCTAAACTTGTTAAAAATAAAGATTATATTAATGAGTATATTGATAATTTATTAAATGAAAATTACAAGAAATATACTAGAGATTCTGAAGCTACATTTAAAGCTTATTTAACTAGTGCTAAAGTTAACTCAGATATTAACAAAGACAAAGTTACTGAAATAATTAACAAAATAGCCTTAGAAAAGGCTAAACTAGTAGAAAATAAGGATGCTTTAATTCAATATATTAATGCTAAAAAAGCTGAATTATCTGCTAATGAATATGTAACTGATGAATCTAAAGCTGACACAATTTCTTATTTAGTTGGTCTTCCAATTACAAATTCAATTGAACAAACTGCATTTGATGCTTATAAAAATGACATTGATCAAAAACTTTCAAAAGTAGAAACTTATGTAGATAAATTAATTAAAGAAGTTACTGCAATTATTGATTCATTCCAAGAAGATAACTATTCTCAAGCAACTGCTGATCCATATAAGTTATATTTAAATAACTTAAAAGATTCTTTAGTTGGTCAAAACTTAAAACTTGCAGATTATGATGCTAAAAAACTAGAACTTCAAACTCAAAAAGATACTTTAATTTCAAACAAAAGTATTTTAGAATCCTTAATTAATGCTGAAAAGGCTAAAAATTATGATATTTATACTGAAGATTCAGAAAATACTTTTAAAGATTATTTAAGTAGTTTAATGCCTTCAGCTGATATTAGTCGTTCAGATTTAGAAAATAATAAAACTAATATCACTAATGGAAGAACTACAAAATTAGTAGAAAACAAAACTAAATTAGATGAATTAGTTCAAGAAAAAAGAGCATTGCTTGCTGCTATGGGCGGTTCAATTTCATCTACTTTACATCAACAATTAACAGACTATCTTAATGGTATAGATGTAACTTCTTCTATTACAAAAGCAGATTTTGCTACTAAAAGAGATGAAATAGAAGAAAAATTTAGTGATTTAGAAACATACAAAACAAGATTAGTTAAGAAACTAGCTAAAATTATTAATGAGTTTGATTCACTTAATCACACTAGTGATTCAGTAACCATATATAAACAACACATTCAAACATTGAAAGACCAAATTAATGCTGGGCCAGAAATTGATGAAAATACTTATAATGCTGAAAAAGCTAAAATCGAATCTTATAAAACTCAATATTTAGTTTCAAACAAATCATTGCTTAATGAATTTATTGATGCTGAAAAAGCTTTAGATTATTCGATTTATAGTTCAGAAAGCATTCAAACTTATAAAGATTTCTTAGAAACAAAAATTGCAACAAATGATATAAATAGATCTGAACTTATAAATGTTAAGAATGAAATTAATGATAAAAAAACTGCTACTTTAAAAGAAAATAAAACTATTTTAAAAGAATTTGTTGATAAAACAAAAGCTGAACTTGCAGATAATAAATTTATTATTGATACTTTAAAACCAAGTCTTGAAAGTTACTTAAATGCTATTGATGTTACTACTTCAATTACAGAACAAGTTTTAAATGATAAAAAAGCTGAAATTATAGCAACAATTCAAAATGCAAAAACATATAAAATTGATATATTAGAGTTTTTTGAAAATATCTTACAAGATATTAATACAAACACTTTATATAATAAATACACATCTGAATCTGTTAATAAATATAAAGTTGCTATTACTTCGCTAAAAAACGAAGTAACTGCTGAAATTATTAAAGCTGAATATGATAGTATGAAAAATGAAGCAGAAACTAAAAAATCTCTTCTTGAAACTTATAAATCTACATTAATTAAATATGCTGAACAAAAAATTGAAGCCGCAGTTGGATCAAATTACTTATGAGCAACTAATGACTCTATTCTTGCATATAAAAATAAATTAATTGATCTAAAAAATGAAATTAATACAAAAGCTGATAATCTAATTTTAGAAAATGAATTTAACGAATACAAAGCAAAACTTGATAATACTGATTTATTACAAAGTTATAAGTCAAAATTATTAAATGAACTTGCTGCTGAAATTGCATTAGATAAAGATGATGCTAAATATGAAAATTATCCTTATTCTTCTATTGAAGCATACAAAACAGCTTTAGATGAATTAAATAATGAAGTTAATGGCATTAATGAAAGCACATTAAATGAAGCTAAATATCAAGAATATAAAAATAAAATTGCTAATGCATTGACTTTACAAAAAACAAATAAACAAGTAATCGATGAATTAATTAATCAAGCAAAAACAAAAGATTTAGATTCATATAATGAAACTAGTTCACAAAATTACTACGCAGACATTGATGCAATAAAAAATGACTATACTAATAGTACTTATTCAAGAGATGACGTAGACGATGTAAAAAATAGAATTAATAATGCAGCTTCTAATTTAAAAACCTTGAAGAGCGATTTATTAGATATAATAAATACAAAATTAGCGCAAGACTTTTCTACATTTAGTAAAGATTCTAAAGATTTATATTTAGCTAAAATAAATGAATTAAAAACTTATTTTGAAGACACTTCAACTGCAATTAATAAAGATAATTTCGCTTTAGAAAAACAAAAAATTGATGCTCTTAATAATCTTCTAAAAAGCAATAAGGAAATGTTATTAGATAAATTAAATACTTTAAAATCTAATCCATTTAATGAATATAGTGATGATGATAAAGCAACTATAAATCAAAAAATTGATGCTCTTTTACAAGAAATTAATGCAAAACCTGCAATTACTAATTCTGAATATGATGATTATTCAAACAAAATAAATCAAATATTAGTTGGTCTTGTAAGTTACAAAGATAAAATGTTAACTAAAATTGATGATGCTAAAAATAGTTTAACAAGAAATAAATATGTAACTACATCATTAGAAAAATTTGACAATGACATTGCAAGTTTAAAAAATAAGGTTACAGCTTCAGAAGCAAAAGACTATAATAAAAATGTTTATGATGCTGATGAAATTACATTAAATAATATTTTAAATAGTTTATTAACTTATACAGATAATTTATTAACTAATGTTAAAGATGAAATTTCTCAAAAATTTGATGCTAACAAATCAAATTATACAGATGCTTCTAAAGCCAAATTTAATGAAGCATTTAATAAAATTATGAAAGAAATTGCTGATAAAAAAGCTAATGGCGATCTTATTGATAAAGATCAACATGATAAATATCAAAAAGATCTTGAAAACTTATTTAATGATTTAGAAAAAGTTAAACCTAAAAACAAGATGCCTGCTTGAATATGGGTTGTTATTGTATCTGTATCACTTCTATTCGTAGTTCTTGGTATTATCCTTGCTGTAATCTTACGTAAAAAGAGAAGACAACGTATGGAAGAAGAAGCTTTAAAAGCTAAAACAGCTGAGGAAGCTTCACTAAATTCAAACGATTCAAATGAAAACAAGGCAAATGATTCTACAGAAGATAATTCAAACGTTAACGCTGAAGAACTTAAACCTTCAGAACAAGAAAAACCAAAAAGAGGCAGAAAACCTAAAACCGCAAAATAATTAAAACAAAAATCCACAAAAATATAAACTAGGACAAAAATTTTGGACTAAATTGTAAAATTTTTGTTGTTGTAAACATCCCATAATTCTTGGGGTGTTTTTAAATTAAATTTTTTTAAAAATCTCTCATTATTATACCAATCTATAAATTCTTTTATTTTATTTTTTAATTCAATAAAAGTAAGTGTTTTAACGGTTTGATAGAAGTTCGGAAAAATTTCAGTTTTTAATATAGAAAAGAAATATTCAATTTCTCGATTATCCAGTGAGTTTCCTATTCTTGACATTGATATAACGCCATTAATAGAATTAATAAAACTTACAAATTCTTGAGAAGAATATTGAATGCCGTGATCTGAAT
>NZ_ATUH01000010.1 GCF_000420105.1 Metamycoplasma orale ATCC 23714 | reverse complement strand
AATATTGATTTTAAAATTTGCTGCCTTTTGAGCATCTAAATTTATTTTAGATTTTCTTCCTTTTTTCTTTTCCATAGCAAAAGAATTATAACCAAACTTTTTGTATTTTTCTATTACTGAATAGCATGCTGAATAAGAATTTTTCATTATTTTAGATATTTCTAAAATGCTAAAATCTTGAAGATATAATTCAACAATTTTTATTTTTTGATCAAGTTTTAATTTCAAATAGCCTTTTATATCTCTATTTCATTTGCTTCTTTTTTCTTTTTTAAATTTGAATTGCATAAAAATGAACCCCTTTCCAAAAAGTCCGGAATTTGGGGTTCACTTTAAAGCTTATGCTAGAGGATTTTTTTATATATTTTTTTAAATATAAACAAAAATCGTTATTTATTTTATGCCAAATTTATTTATAAATTAAAGAAGCATTTTCTTATTATAAAAAGGAACAAATAATAGCTTAAAAATTAAAGGAAGAAGAAGTTATATTTCGAAGTAAAATTAGACTTAAAAAGTCTAAATATAAAGATTGAACTATTTCAAAAAAAGAATAAAAACAATTATTATAAATTGAAAAAAATTTTAAATTAATTTAACTCAATATTTAGATAAAAAAAATAATTAATAGTTCGATTATTATTAATTAATTTTTATTAATTAAGGTTATTAAATTAATATATAATTAAAACTATGAAAAATGAAAATGAAAATATTAATGTGCTATTTTTAGGCGATATTTTTGGACAGCCGGGAATTGATATAATAAAAAAATACCTTCCTGATTTAAAAAAGCAATATAACATTGATTTTATTTATGCCCAAGCAGAAAATGTTTCAGGTAGAAAAGGATTTGAACCAAAAGATTATGAAACATTAAAAGAAATAGGAATTAACGCTTTTACTTTAGGTAATCACGTTTGAGCTAAATCTAAAATTAAAAAAATTATTAATAATAATGATGTAATTAGACCCGCTAATATTGAATCAAAATATCCAGGAAGTGGAATTAGAATTTTTGATGTCAAAGGTAAAAAAATAGCAATAATGTCTTTTTTAGGTATTACTTTTAATCCTTTATTAAAACCCTGAGAAGAAGAAGTTGCTAATAATTTCTTTGACGAGTTTGATAAATTATATGAAAATAATAAAGCCGATTACTATATCATCGATTTTCATGCTGAAACTACAGCAGAAAAATCTGTATTTTCATTGTATACTGATGGAAAAGTAGATGCTTTTTTTGGCACTCATACACACGTTCAAACTAATGATGCTAGAATTTTGCCTAAGGGTACTTATTATGCAACTGATGCTGGAATGTGTGGTCCTAGAAATTGTGCTATAGGATCAAATTTTCAAGAAGTATATGAAAAAATGAGATTTCAATCATACGTATCATTTCAAGTTTCTGAAAACCCATGCCAATTAAATGGTATTATATACACTCTAACAAAAAATGAAAATGATAAGAAAATTGAATTAATCAATATTTGGGATAAATAATAATGCAAGAAAAAACTAAAAAAACCTTTACTGATGAAGAATTACTAAACTTTTTTAAATCAAGATGTCGAATTATCAATTGCATCTATCAATATGAACTTTTTAATAAAAAAATAGATTCAAAGGAGATATTTGAAAATTATGATTTAAAAGATAAAGAAATAAGAATTATTGAGTATATTGAAAAAAATTATGATTTATTTAAAAAACTTATTTGTTGTACTTTAGATGAAACTTGAACATGGGAAAGACTAAATTCTCATTTAAGAGCTATTTTAATATATGGAACATATGAAATAATTGCTGAAAAACCTATTTTAGCAATTAATGAAATGATTAATATTACTAAAATATATTTTATTGGAACAGAATATAAATTAGTTAATAAAGTTTTAGATAGAATATCTAAAATTAGTTTTGGTAGTAATGAAGAAAACACTAATAAAAATAATTAAAGAGTATACAAATATTGAAGATGAAAAAGTTCTTTTTTCTTTAATTAAACAAGGTAAGATAATTGTTAATGGCGAAAAACAATTTTTGCCTTATGCAAAATTCGATGAAAATGGTTTAAATATTCAAATTTTAGAATCTAAAGAATATGTTTCACGTGGTGCATATAAACTTTTAGGTGCTATTGATAAATTCAATATTAATTTTGACAATAAAGTGTGTCTTGATATAGGATCTTCTACTGGCGGCTTTGTTCAAGTAATGTTAATTAACAATGCCAAAAAAGTTTATGCTGTTGATGTGGGAACAAATCAGCTAGATTATTCATTAAGAATTAATCCTAAAGTTACCGTTTATGAAAAAACAAATTTAAAGAATTTAAATTCTTCATTTTTTTTAGAAGACATAGATTTCGTAACTTGCGATGTCTCATTTATTAGTATCAAAAATGTTTTTGATGTCTGCTCAAATTTTCTTAAAAAGGGTGTATTATTAATGATATTAATAAAACCAGAATTTGAAGCTCCATATAATTTAGTCCAAAAAGGTGGATATGTTTCTGAAGATGAGCATCCAAAAATTATTGATGAAATAAAAGAGTATGCTAAAAACAAAAATTTTAAATTACTTCAAATTGATAAAAGCCCTATAGTTGGCCAAAAATCAAAAAACGTTGAATATATAACATTGTTTGAAAGGGAATAAGATGAATATACGTAAATTTTTTCCAATGCTTATTAATAATAAAAAGCTTATTTATTTTGATAATGCTGCATTAATGTTAAAACCCAAATCAGTAATTAAAGAAGGCAATGACTTTTATACAAAATATTCAATCTCTAATAGAACTGCTGATTCAACATTGGGAATCAAAATCGCAAATAAAATTTTAGAAACTAGAAATAAAGTTGCAAAATTTGTTGATGCTGATGAAAATGAAGTAATTTTTACTTCCGGAACAACTGAATCTTTAAATTTAGCTGCTAGAATGCTTTTACAAATTGTTAAAAGTGGAACTATTTTATTATCTATTTATAATCATAGTTCAAATATTGTTCCATTTTTAGAATTATTTAGCAAGAATAAAAATATTAAGATCAAGTATTTTGATGATCAAAAATCATTAATTAATTTAATAGATGAAAACACCAAAATAATTTCTTTATCTGAAATAACGAATAATTTCCAAATTAATTACGACCTAAGCGAAATATATGAAATTTGTAAAAAGAAAAATATTATTTTAATTAATGATTGTGCTCAAGCAATTGCACACAAACATGTATCTCTACACAATAGTGATATTTTGACATTTTCAGCAAATAAATTATATGGTCCAACTGGGCTTGGTGCTTTAGTTATTAAAAATAATTTATTAAATAAATTAAACCCTGAAAAATGAGGCGGTGGCCAAGTTCAAAATATAGATTATGATAAATGAGAACTAAAACCAACCATTGCTAAATATGAACCAGGTACTGCTAATTTAGTAGCTATTTGTCAATTTGCTAAATCAATTGATTTTGTAAATAAAATTACATATGCTAAAATTCAAGAAATAGAAAGTAATTTAAGTAATTATTTATATGAAAAGCTTTCAATGATTTCTAATGTTAAAATAGATTCTAAAAAAGGATCAAATATCATTTTATTTAATATTAAAAATATCCCCAGTCAAGATGTAGCTTCTTATTTTGGTCATAAAAACGTGTATTTAAGATCTGGCAGATTTTGCGCATTTTTATTTAGTAAACATCCTAATTATCAAAAAACTTATATAAGAATTTCATTATCAATTTATAATACAAAGAAAGATATTGATAAATTTATTAAGTTACTTAACAAAGGAGGAAATTTCCTTGACTTTTTATAATAATAAGCAAATTCAATCAATTATTTTAGAAGCATACACAAAACCAAAGTATAAAGTTAATTTATTAGATAATAATAAAGCTATTATCAAAGAACACTCAGGGGTATGTGTTGATGATTTGCAAATACAATTTGATTGAAAAGATAATGTATTAGTTAAATCTAATTATGTTGCTGAAGGCTGCGCTGTTTTTTTGGCAAGCGTTGATTTGGCAATCGATTTATTTATCAATAAGCAAAAAGAAGAAATTAGTGAATTATTAGATATTTATTTTAAAATGATTAATACTAGTCAAATTGCTGACAAAGATTATGAAAAATTAGGGGCATTGGCTGTATTTAAAAATGTTAAAAATAATTTCAATCGTTTAGAATGCGCCTCAATTATTTATCGTGCATTTAGAAAAGAAATAATATAAAGATGAAAAAATACATTTTTCATATTGATATGGATTCTTTTTTTGTTTCTTGTGAAAAAAAGAATAATCCCAATTTACAAAATAAATTAATAGCAATTGCTAAAGAATATAAAAGAAGCATTGCTTCTTCAATGTCTTCAGAACTAAAAAAAATGGGTTTTAAAGCTGGGGATTCTATTCAAATAATCAAATCAAAAGTTAAAAATTTAGTCGTTGTTGAACCACATTATGAACTTTATACATCAGTTGCCCATGATATTTTTAATTTATTAAAAAATACATTTTCAAATGTGATAGAAATATATTCAATTGATGAGTGCTTTTTAGAAATATTTGCTCAAGATGATAATTTTGCTTTAAAACGCGCCAAAGAAATACAAGATACAATACTAGAAAAAATAAATATCCCTTGTTCAATTGGAATTTCTTATAGCAAGTTCTTAGCCAAAATGTCAACTAATAAAGCTAAACCACACGGAATAATACTAACAAATAGAAAAGATATTGAGCCTTATTTTTATGATCTAAAAGTAGAAAAAATATTTGGAATAGGAAATAATACTGCAATTAAATTAAATGCCGGAAATATATTTACTTATCGCGATTTAGTAAATTTTAATAATAAACCATTTTTACGTTCTATTTTTGGAAAAAATGCCGAAAAAGTTATTAATGAGCTTAAAGGCGACCAAGTTAATGATAAACTAATTATTAATGCTGATCCACAAGGAATAGGAAATTCTATGACATTTATGGAAATGGATATAGAAAATGAATCACAATTAATTAAAAGTTTAGAAGAAATAATTAAAACTGTTACTTATAGATTGCAAAGTCAAAACTTACAAGGAAATGTTTTTTGTTTGCAAATAAGAAATAATGATAAAAAATGAGAATCTATTCAAAAGAAAGTCCAAAAATACACTAATGATTATGCTACTATTTATAAAATAGCTAAAGAACTTTTTTATTCATTTTGAAAAGAAGATTCAATTCGAGGACTTGGTTTTAGGGTTTCAAATTTAAAGACCATTTTTGATGAAAATTATAGTATTGATTTATTTGATAATGTTAAAGAAGATAAAATTGAAGATATAATATTTAGTATTAATTACAAATTAGGTAAACAAGTATTAAAAAAAGGTTCACAATTTATTCTTGAACAAAAAGCAAAGCCTAAAAGCATTAAATTTTTAAAAGAAGATTATTGAAAAGAAAATGCTACTAATGAAATTAAGAAGGAGAAATAATGAAAATAGGAATTTTTGGTGGTAGTTTTGACCCGATTCACAAAGGGCATTTATTAGTTGCATCAGAAGCAATTAAGTCATTAGATTTAGATTATCTATATTTTGTACCCGCAAATAAAAATCCATTTAAAAAAGATAAAAGCTATGCAAGTAACTTACATAGAATTAATATGATTAAATTAGCAATTAAAGATAATCCTAAGATGCAAATTTCTGAATTTGAAACTAATCGTAATTGTATTTCTTATACAATTGATACAGTTAAATATTTTAGAAATAAATTTAAAGATGATGATTTATATTTATTAATAGGGTCTGATAATTTAAATTCTTTGCATAAATGAAAAGATATTGATGAAATAGCTAAGTTAGTTAAAATAGTTATCTTTAAAAGACAAGGTTATAAATCAGATATTAATTTAAAAAAATATAATTGCTTATTATTAAACAATGAAATGTTCAATTTCTCTTCTACTGAATACAAAAAAGGTAATTTTGATATGGTAAGTGATGAAATACAATCATATATCGGTTCAAATTTTCTTTATTTTAGTGATATAGCGCGTTCTTTTATAAAATCTAATGATCGATATGCACATCTAAAATATACCGCCTCTATGGCTAAACAAATAGCCAAAGTAACTAACCCTAATGATAAAGATTTTATTAGAAGGGCATATGAAGGCGGGTATATGCATGATATAACTAAAGAGTGAAGTGTTACTAAAGCTAATGATTTTTTAGCAAAATATGGAATTGAAAATTTACCATTTTATAAATTGCACCAAAATACTGCATATTATTTTCTTAGAGATATATATAAATATAATGATGAAGAAGTCTTACATGCAATAAAAGTACATACAACTTTAGATCTCGAACTTTCATTAATGGATAAAATTATTTATATGGCTGATAAACTTTGTAAAGGAAGAACTTTTAAAGGCGTTCAAGAAATTAGAAATATGTTAAATAATGATTTTAACGAATGTTTTAAAGAAACAATACTAGTTTGCTCAATTAATTTTAATAAAGAAAAAGGCATTGAATTTTCTGAAGATCAAAAGAAAATTTACAATAAATGAACAAAATAAAAAATCTAGATGTAAAAACATATAGATTTTTTTATTACTTATATATTTTAAATTATTTAATTTCTAGAAATTTCTTAATTTCATCAATTATTTGTTTGTTTTTCTTTTCACTATATGCACTTTTAATAGCTACATAAGTATCAACGTTAGGATTAAATTTAGTATTAGATTTATCTAATGTTATATCAAAAGAAGGCATATCTAAAAAAGAATAAATTTTACCTTTGTCATAATTATTAATAACTTTGTATGTAAACTCAAAATAAACATCAATAACATTTTTTAAATGTCTTTGATATGTATAACTAACTGAATTAATTTTTAAAGGTTCGATATAAATGGCTTTGTTGTTTTTTCGGTTAAATAACACAGCTTTTTGAAAATTTCTGATAGAAATTAAAGAGTTATTTTCAAAAAATTTTTCATTATATTTTTTTAATATTTTTTCATAAAGGTCATTATATTTTTTGTATTTTATATTATTTATGTCTCAAAATGGCTTAATTTTATTTTGTAATTCATTATATGAATTAAATAATATAGTTGAATTATTTCTCATAAACTTAATGTTATAGTTTTTAATCTCACTATATTTTAACCAATTTTCTTCCAATTCTTTTTTTGTTACATTATTATCATAATCATCAACATTATCTGTTGAAAAATTAGACATTAACCTTGAAAGTAAAACATTTCACTCTTCCTTTGTAAAATCATTGCTTTGATTAGCTAATAAATAATCAGTATTTAAAATACCATTTTTTAAATGATACATAGAATAGTTAGTATTGAAGTTTGAATTCAATATATTATTCATGGTTTTTGATTCTAATATTAAACCGCCAAAGTTTAAAGCTTTTGGAATAGAAAAATGATCAAAATCTTTGATTTCATTATTTATGACATTGAATTTTAATTTAGTTTGATAATTATCTTTATTTTCTTTCTCTACGCACTTAGCCGATAAAAAACTTAAAGTTAATATTGGTGTTGCTGATAGCAATATCAATTTATTAATTTTCTTCACTGCGTACCTCTTTTTTTGAACCTAATAAATTTCTTCTTAGTTATACGCAATAAATATTACATATAACATATAATTATAGCATTTTTGCATAAAATTAAAACCTACAATTTTGTGTAGGTTTTAAGGATATTGCTTATTTTCTATTTAAACATTTAATTTCTTTAAAAGTTTTAAGTTCTTCATCAGTAGCTAATACATAATGATCTTATTGATTATTTTTATTTAATTTTATAAGAACAAAACACCTTAATTAATGTTTGTTCTTATATTTATGAATGTTATATTAAAAACAATCTCTTTTCTTTATCAAAGTTTGCTAACAAGAAAATATATTTAATATAAAAAAAGTTAATATTTTTAATTATAGTGGTTTTTCTAAATCAAAATTATCTTCTTTTGAAGGGGGTGCGTCAAAAGGTTTTTTCCAATCATATTCATATATTTCTATTTTATAGCTTTTAAAATTAAATGGATCGTAATTACCATACCTTTTTAAAAAATCAATATCAATTTCATTTTTTTGATATTTTTTATATCGTAAATATATTAATGTATTTTCGTATGAACTTTCTCCAGCCAATTTAAACCCATTAAAACTTATTGTTGGTACTACATCATTATAATCATATTTTCCTTTAGGGTAAAAAACAAAATGTTCATTTTTATAATTTGGTTTAGGAATGCCTAATATTTTTTTAAAAGGTTCTCTTCAATCAAATCAAGATGTTATGTTTAATTTTGAATAATATGTTTTATTTAACTCAGCAGGTTCTAACCAATACCAATTAATTAATAAAGAAACATTTAAATTTAAATTAGGTATATTAAATAATTTTAAAAACCTTATTGTATCTATATCGCTTAAAGAATATTCTTGAGGATTCATACCTCTAGAAAAATCAAATTTAACTTCTTTAACGTAATATAACCTTGCAGAGTTATTTGGATCATGCGGGTTGCTGTAATGTATTACTTCATTAGCGGCGTATTTATTCATTATATCTTTAAATATCCCAAATTTTCATTGAAAATTATTGTATCATTTGGAAAAATCTACATCAAATTTTTCCGTAGTTTGAAGAATTTTTCTATTTTTTGTTGATTGCAATACTCTTTCATTTGGCTCACTATCTTCAAAATATTCATCTTTCATTTCAAATTGTTCAAAATCATCAAACACATATTTCTTTTTATCTATATATTCTTTTTCATATTTTAATTTCAATTTTTTTTCTAATACTTCTTTTGTTTCTTCTTTATTACATTTAGCAGTAATTAAAGGTAAACAACTTAAAGTTAAAACGGGCAAGTATTTTAATATTTTTTTCATTATTTATTCCTTTTAAAAATTTCTTCTTAGTTATACGCAACAAACATTAGATATAACATATATAATTATAACATTTTTGTATAAAATTAAAACCTACAATTTTTTGCAGGTTTAAGGATCTTGCTTATTTTCTATTTAAACACTTAATTTCTTTAAAAGTTTTAAGTTCTTCATCAGTAGCCAAGACATAATGATCTTTATTAATTTTTTGTCATTTAGGTTGATTATTTTCATCATAAGTATGTATATTAGTATCATATTGATACCCTAGCAATGAACCTTTTTTAGCTTCAATGGATGGAATAGCATCTAACAATGATTTAGTATAAGGATGTACTGGGTTATGAATAATTTCTTCAGTCTTACCAATTTCTAATAAAGTACCTTTATTAATAACAGCTATTCTATCTGAAATATATTCAACCATTCTTAAGTCATGTGCTATAAATAAAATAGTTAAATTGAATTTTTCTTTAAATTCATTAAATATATTTATCACTTGTGCTTGAATAGAAACGTCTAAAGCTGAAATTGGTTCGTCAGCAATTAATATTTTTGGTTTTAATATAATTGAACGGCAAATACCTAAACGTTGTTGTTGACCACCTGAAAATTCAAGTGGAAATCTTCCTAAAACAGATTCATCAAAGCCTACGCCTTTTAACATATTAAGAATAAGTATTTTTTTAATTTGTTTTGGTTTTAAATTACTTAATTTATCTTTTTCTTTTTTTGATTCATCAAGATATTTTATAATATCTTCATACTTACTATCCTTTTTAACTTCATCTTTAATTTGATTATAAAGCTTTGTATAAATTAATTCATTTGATTCTTCTAATGAAGTTATAAGAATTTTATAAGCTTCTTTTAAATCTTTTACTAAAGGCTTATTAGGGCTTAATTTATTTCATCTATCTCTTATTTCGCCAAAAACATTTTGATTAAAATCAATTTCAAATAATCACTTTATATTTTTTGAATTATGTAGACCTTCTCCAACAATCCATTCTACATTCTTGTAAGGATTTAAAGAGTTAGTTGGGTCTTGAAAAATCATTTGAACTTTATTAATCATAAATTGAACTAAATCTTTTCTTTGTTTTGTATGAAAAGTAAACTTATTAATATTTTTTGGAATTATTTTTCCATCAATTTTAATATATCCAAATGAATGCGGTGTTAAGCCGATTATTGCACGCCCGGTAGTAGATTTACCTGAACCTGATTCTCCAACAAGGCCTAAAACTTCATTTTCGTAAATATTAAGATTTAAATTTTTAATAGCATAAAATTTTTTTAAATTAGAACCATATGTTATATCTAAGTTTCTAATCTCAACTAAGGGTTTTTCATCTTTTGCATTAAGCATTTCATCAGTACCTTCTAAAATTGGGCGACAAATTTTTTTGCCAAATGCCTTAAGTTCACAATAATATTTAGGTTCCATTATTTAACCTCTTTTTCTTTAAGATTATCTTTTTTAGATTTCTTTTTATTTTTTTGTTCTAATTCTTGTTGCTTTTCTAATTCTTTTTTAGCTTTATCTATTGCATATTGTTCATTTTCTTTTATAGAAAATGAATTAAATTCTTTATTAATATTTTCGTAATATTCAAAAACATCCTTTTCAACATAAATGTTTTTACCATATAATTCTGCTAATTTTTTATCATATTTATTTCATAATTTTTTGATTAATTTTGGAGGTGCTACTTTTGGCGCGTGTTTAGATAATAAAGATGATTTAACAAAATGTGTAGGTGAAACTTGATATACATTTGGTTCTTTTTCAAAATCAATTTCTAAAGCATATTCATTTCTAACTGCAAATGCATCACCTACAATATTATTTAAAGATGATGGCACAGCTCCGCTAATTACTTTTAGTTTTTCACCATTATTAAAATCAGGCATTGAAAGAATTAAACCTCAAGTATATGGGTGTAAAGGATGTTCAAGAATTTCTTCTTTAGTTCCTGATTCAATAATTTGACCAGCATACATTATATTAATGTAATCAGCAATTGAAGCAACTACACCTAAGTCGTGTGATATAAAAACTGTTGCAATTTTAAATTTAGCTTGTAATTCTCTAATTATATCTAAAACTAAAGCTTGAACCGTAGGGTCAAGAGCAGTAGTAGGTTCATCCATAATTAAAAGTTTTGGTTTTAATGAAACAATAGCTGCAAGAGCAATTCTTTGAATCATTCCACCAGAAAGTTCATGAGGGTAAGATTTCATAACCTTTTCTGGATTATTAATTTTAGTTAATTCCAAATATTTTAGTGCTTCTATTTTAGCTTCTTTTCTATTCTTAACTAATTTATTGATTAACATCCCTTCTATAATTTGTTCTCCAACTTTCATAGTAGGGTCCAATATAGACATAGGGTTTTGGAAAACTGCAGAAACAACTCTTCCTCTAAGTTTTGTTTTTTCTCATTGAGATAAACTAAAACTTTGCACTTCTAAGCCATATAATTTGACTCTTCCACCCTCTAAAATAGCATTATTGCCTGTAAGGCCATACAATAAAGAAGTTATAACACTCTTCCCTGAGCCAGATTCTCCAATTATTGCATGTATGCAACCTTCATAAACTTTAAAGCTAGGGCCACGTAAAACAATGTTTTTTTCTTTAGGATCAGCAGGGTTAGCAAATGATAAATAAACATTATTTACTTCTGCAACAATTTTTCTTCACTTATTAAATATGAATTCTTCATTAGCATCTTCAATATATTTATTAAAATCAAATAAATGTTTTTTGTTTTTATCTTTTTTAAATCAAGAAGGAAGTATTTCTTTAAAGAATTTTTTAATATTTTTAGCGCCTTGTACAAAAGCATTTTTTAATACTCTTCAAAATGTAGGTTTTTTAAGTCCTGTCATTTCATGTAAATTAAGAGGCTCAGGCAAATTAATAAATTCTAAATGTTCTTTAAATTGCTTAGAATATCCAAGGTCTTCATCACTCACTTTATAATCATAAAGTGGCGCTTTAGTTTCTTTTGTTTCATCAAGTAATTTTTCGTTATTTGTATCTTTTTCCATGATTATCCTATCTTTGTCTTAGAAGACTATCTTGAACACCAGCAGAAATTAATTGAATTGATGTTGTAACTAAAATTAACATAAATGAAGGAACTAAAACATATCTTGGTGAAGTTGCAAAGATTTTTGAACCTTCAGTAATTAAATTACCTAGTGTTGATTTATTTGGAATTGAAAGTCCAATGAATGCTAATGAAGTTTCCGAAAGAATTACACCCGGTACATGAAATACAATTTCAGTAATTAAAAGCGGTAAGACTACAGGTAAATAATTAAGCAATATTTTTCAAGTAGGAGTACCTAAAATTTTTGAAGCAGATACTCATTCATAGTTTTTAGCTCTTAATACTTGTGAACGCATTTGATTTGCAATTTCCGTTCAAGAAGTAAATGTTAAAGCAAATATGATAACTCAAAATGTTGGTTGAAGGACAATTGTAATAACTATAAGAACTATAATTGATGGAATATTTGAAACAACTTTAATAATAAATGTCATTATTTTGTCAAATATTCTAAAATGTCCCATCATTATTCCAATTATTAGTCCAATTGAGACTTGAATTAAAGTAGATACTACAGCTAAAGTTAATGAATATCTAAGTCCTCATCACAAACGTGCTCAAATATCACGTCCTTGTTGATCGGTTCCTAAAATATGTCCATCAGTAAAAAAAGTTTTAAATATTTTATCTGGGTTTAGTTTTGAAGGATCTTGTGTAAAGAATGGAATAAATAAAGCGCATAAAATTAAAACAGCTAAAATTACAAATCCAATAATTGCACCTTTATTTCTCGAATATCTATAGAAAAATTCTTTTCAAGGTTTTTGTTGATTTGACATATATGAAGTTTCTCGGTAATTCATAATTCCTGAAACTAATTTGTATTTTTGATAATTTAATGGTTGTAAAAACTTATTAGGAGCTAATCTTTCTTCTTCTCTTTTTAAGTTTTCATTAAATTGTTCTCTTTGTTCTTTAGTCATGATTAACCTCTTTTCCTTACACGTGGATCAATTAATTCATAAAGAATATCACGCAATGTATATGATAATATTGTGATAAGTGAAAAAAGAGAAACCATAAATAAAATAATGTTGTAATCCTTAGAAGTAATTGCTTGTAGTAAAAGACCACCTGAACCTGTAATTAAATAAATTTGTTCAACAAACATAGAACCTATAAAACTGCCAAATATAACTACCGGGAAAAATGTAGCAATTGGGAATAAAGAAGGTTTTAAAGCGTGTTTTCAAACAAAACGACGTTTCGTCATCCCTTTAAGATAACAAAACTTAGCATGTTGTGAATTAAGTTCACGGTTAAGTTCAGCACGTATATATTTTATATATACAATAATGGAACCTAAACTTAAAGCAAAACCTGGAAGAATATAAGTTACTAAATTTTTTTCATCAAAAATATAAGGTATATTTAATTTTCTACCAATTAATAATAATAGTAAAGCAAATACTAATGATGGTATTGAAGAAAAAATAGAAACTAAAATTGTTGAAATATGATCTGGTAATTTGTTAGGATTCATACCAACATAAACCCCAACGGGTATGCCTATTAAAAGAGTTAAAATTACTGAATAAATTCCAATATAAAAACTCTTAAGGAATCTTACTCAAATGAAACTATTAATTGAAGATCCTGGAAAAACAGAAAATGAAAGTCCAAAATCACCTTTTAATAAATTACGCAAATAAACTAAATAGCGGCTACCTAATGGTAAATTAAGCCCATATTGAGTTTCAATAGCAAGTCTTTGAGCATCATCTAGGTTTGCAGTAATACTCATTGAGCCTGGAACTGAGTTAATTAAGAAAAAAGTTACTGTAATAACTATTCAAGCTACTACTAAAAATTCAAGAATCATTTTTACTGATCTTATAATACCTCTAGCTAAGGGAGATTGAATATTAAATATTCTTTTTCATCAAGGAATTTTTACTTTGATTTTATTATTAAAATCAATATAAGAATTTTCAATTTTATTACCTTTGTTTTTTAATATTTGTTCTTTAGTTAAAATTTCAAAAGAAGGTTTAGATTCTTTTTCTTTTTTAGAAAATTCTTTTTTTAATTCAAATAATGTTTTTAATGTCTGATTTTCATTTTGTATATTTTCTTTCATTTTGCCTTCTTTCTAAAATTCTATTTTTGTAGGTAATGTTTTAATTGGTGGATTATTAACATCATAAGCATATTGCAATGAATATTTATAAAGTGAGTTAACTCCTCCAACTCTTGAAATTTCTCAATAAGTATCAACTTCCATTAATGGAATTACTGGTGCTGCATCTCTAATTATTTTTTCAAGAGAAGCTATAGTTGCAACTATTTTTCTTTCCGAAAATTGTTGTTGAATTTCTTTTTCTGTAAATTGTCCTGAGAAAAATGCAGAATATCTTTCGGTATATTGACTTACAGATTCATCTTTTTTCATTAATGATAAATCAATAATTTTTTCTAGAATATCTTTATCTAATCTTAATCTATCCATTAACTTAATTATTTCTGAAGGATTATCATAAATAATTTCATCAAGTGAATTTCTATGCACACCAAGTGCATTAAAATAATCTTTGTAAGTTCAAGAACCAGCTGGATTATTTCTAAATCCTGTTGATTTTTGTTCTTTAGTTTTAATTTCATCTGGTTTAAAGAATACTCTTACATATGAATATGAATCTGAACCAAAGGTGTCAAAGTTTCTATAAATAATATCAAATTGACCTCTAGTACGAGCATCTTCATAAACATTTTCAGGCAATCCCTTAATTTCTAAATCAATATAATCGCCAAATGCTTTTTTGAGTGCATCTTTAATTCCGATTCCAGCGTTTAACTGTTCATCTGTTGAATTATGAATATATCTTAATGTGATTGATTTTAAATTAGGATTTGCTTTTTTAAATAAATCTAAGTATTTATTAGCAATTTCTGGTTGATATGTTAAGTCAGTTCTATCAACGTGTTCAAACTTAAATTGTTTTGCCATATGGTCAATATGTTTATAGTTTTGAATTGGGAGTTCTAATTTATCATCAACTTTAGTAAGCATAGTATCATGATCAAAACCAAGTTCAGTTGCATCACCAAAACTTGAAGATGATTGACCGAAAGCAGTTCATGTATTAACGGGAAATGAAGAGTTTCACCCAACAATTTTTAACATGTCATTTCTATTAATAGCATAATAAATTGCATTACGTAAATTATTGTCAAATAAATATTTGTTTTTATTTGTTTCTTTATCCAAGTTAAGACCTAAAGCAATAGTTCCAAAACCAGAAGATTTATGCATATTTTTTCTAAAATTTAAATCTGATCAATATCCAATTTGTTGTATAGCAGGAATTTTTGTTGCTGCTATATACCCATCTTCATATAATGCAGCATTTAAGTTAGCATCTGAGCTAAAATAAATTTTTATTTTATTTGAAATAGTTTTTTCTGAAGAATAATAAGTTTTATTTTTATTTAAAGTTATATATCCTTGTGGACCAAAAACTAAATCGCCAATATTGAATGCACCATTTGTTAAGAATTTATCTTTATCAAGGCCAAAATTATTTATTCCTCCAATTGATTCAATAAACTTACGATTTACCGCAATTAAAGTATCTTCTAAATCATGATAAGCATTTGATAAAGAAGTAGGTTCAAAACTATCATATTCAATTCTAAATGAATATTCATTATAAGCAAAAATTAATCTTTTACCATAATCTTTAATATTAAAGTTTTCAATAGTTTCATGTGGATCTATTTCACTTTCATTAAGTATTGATAATTTTAAATTATCAAAAGCTTGGCCAGGATATTGATTTTGATATTTAATTTTAATATCATTTGCTTTCATTAAAAGCATAGATAAATCTCATTTTTGATAAGGGTCTGAATAAGGATATTTCCTTATTAAAGTTCTTATTCTTTTAGGAATATTTTTAAGTTCGGTTTCTGATTTAGTTTGAATATTATATTCTGGGTTAGGCAACATTGCATATGTTATTTCGGAATTAAAATCAAATTCAGGCGAATAAGGTATTGAACTTAAAATTTCATCATTTGAATGATTAAAGTATAATCTTCCTGAATAAAGTCCAAGTTCTAATGCTGCTTTTCTAATAGCTTCTACTTCTTTTTCATCGCCAGTTACTTGTGATTTTCAAAGCGTTTTAAAAGGTTCATTAGGATCAACATCATCAGTTATTTTGTACTCATATTTACCACTAGCATTTTTAATTAATTCTGGATAACCAAACGGGTTTTTATATGCTTGTTTGTATTGAAGCACATATTTTTGTTGTGCTTCTAACATTTTTGCACTAGCTTTTATTTTCTTTTGTAATAAGTTGGTTTGCTTTTGACTACCAGTATTAAAGTCTAAAATATAATGTAATGCATCAATATAATCTTCTGCATAAACATCATCACCATTAGATCATTTGCTAAGTCCATTATTTAAATTCATTGACATAGATAAGAACTTATCATTATTAGTTCTTATAGCACTAATTTGAGGTAAATAATTATTAGAACCTAAAATTGTTCCTGTTGTAGCTCCAAATTGATCTAATGGATAAAATTGACTTGAAGGCGAAGTAATACCATCAGCATGTTCTTTAACAAAACTTTCCATACTATTAGATTTATTATCGCCACCATATAAAGACATTTTAATTTCTGGAAGACGGTATATTCTTTTAAGTGCTTCATTAGGACCTTGTTTTAAAGGACTTTCAACTAAAGAAGGTAAAACTTTATCAACTGATAGATATTTAATATAGTTAAGAGAGTTAAGTGGAGCCATTGATAAACCAAGTTGATAATCAATTTTCTTATTTTTACATCCACAAGAAATAAACATAAAAGGAGTAGCTAATGTACTTAAACTACTTAAAGTTAAAATTATTTTTTTAGTTTTTTTCATATTTACTCCTTTTTAGAATATATTAAATTGATCTTGAACTTTTAAAATTATTTTGTAAGTTCCATCAGTTTGTTTTTCTTGTCTTATTGATGTAGGGGCTTGTGAAAATGTTTTACCATTTTCAGAAATTGATTCAGTATTGCCTAAAAATACTTCACATGCAAATGTTCCTGAGGCATCTGAAGCAAAATATATTTCATATTCATGCCCAGGTAATAATAATGCGTTTTTGTATTTAGAAGCTATTATATAATCAGAAGCATAAGATACAAATCCAACACCTGCTTTTTTGTTTCCTTTAGAATCTTCTCAAATGTATTTTTCTTGAGCTAAATAATGTCTTGCATTATTTGTATTATTTTTCTTATCTTCTAAAGCAATATTTTCATTATTAATATTTTGTTCTTTGTAATAGAACATATTATTACTATCTTTAGTATTTAAAGCAACTGTTGTAATTTTTCCTGTTTTTTTATCTTTAAATGCTAAATATTTAATATCATGTTCATCTGCTAAATGTTTAGGAATATACCCATAAAATGCAATAGCATCTTTGTCTTTGTCTCTTCAAATTCCGCTCATTGAACGCTTTCCAACACCTTGTGATTGAATGTAATATTCTCAATAAGCTCTTGCACGACTTTCGACTCTATTTCCTTCAAGATCTTTTATTCTAATAGTTTCATCTTGAATATCTTTACCTTGGTCATCATAAAGTTTAAAGTCAAGGAATTCACGATATCATCTATCTTTAAATCAACCATTATTATTAATTTGAAGTTGACCAAAATATGAGTTTCTAAATGTATGTCCATTGCTAAAATCATCTTTATTTGACAAGGTAATAGGATTATTTTTTAGATTATAAGCATTAGCATAATTTTCATATTCTTTATTTTTAGCTTTATTATAATTTAGTATAGCATCGACAAGTGATTTATTATTATCCCTACTACTATTATCAAATTTAATAACTGCATCCAGCCATTTCTTAGTATATGTAGCATCAACTACATATTCAAGTCCAGTAGTGCTTTCACTAATTCCACTTAAAAATGAAGGCATATTACCAAATTCAGTTGTAGGTGGAGTATAAGTAATTTGTAAGTTATCACGGTTAATAACTTCGGCAAAGTTATATGTATAGTCAGTAAAGAATTCATTAAATCTTCTTTCATTTTTTGAATTAAAGTAATTTAATGCATCTTGACTAGGCGAAACTTTTTTAAATACACCATTTACAAAAGTCATTAATATATCAATTAAACTAAATCTATTATTTACTAAACAAGCATAAAGTTGTTCAGTTTGTAATGAAATTCTATTGCTTAAAACTAAATAATCAACGCTAGTAAGATTTTCTTCTTTAACATCGTTTTCAGTAGCAAAGTCTTTTATGGCTTTAACTAAAGCTTCTTTATCAAATTCAAATTTAGATAAGTCAGGGTCTTTTAAATTAAATTTATCAGTCTTATAAGCGCCAAAACCAATCTTTTGATCAAATAATCAGAATAAGTTTTTAGTTTGAATATCTTTTAAATTAAATGCGCTAGTAAATGCTGCTAGTTTAGATTTAGAATAACGATCAATAATTTCATTTGCTACTTCTTGATCAGAAGCTTGTTCAATTAAATATCTTATTTTAGTTTTATCTTCATCGTTTAAAGTATTCTCATATTGTGCAAAAGTTATTTTTAAACTTCTTTTAAATGAAGCAAGACTAAACTTAGATTTTACATAATCTAAATCTCAATTTACTTTATGATTGGTTGCATCATATACAGCTTTTTCTAAATCAAGTGATACAAATTCAAATCATTTTGCAATATCATTAAATTCAATGTCTTCGCCATAAAGAGTTTGAGTTCCATCATTATAATATATCGAATTAAATAATGAATCTTTAATGTTTTTAGAAAGAAGTGAAGTATTAAGTTTAATTTTTTTAACTGAATTGATATTGATAAATTTATTAAATATAGCATTACCTGGATCATTGTAGTTAGAAACTATTTTATTAGCTGCATCATATGCTAATCATAAGTTTTCATTTATTTTATTGCCAACTAGTTCATAACCTATCATATGTAAAGGTTTTAATGCTTTAGCAATACCAAATTCTTCTAATGCAGAACCTAGATCTTCATGCAATATGTTATTAGTAAACGAAGAATCTAAATTAGCATTTGCAATATAAGATTTATTTGTACTTTTAATGTATGTTTCAAATCCGGAAGATGTTGGATAAGGAGTAGCTAAATAATGTCATCCACCGCTAATAATAAGTTTTGCAAGTGCTTTTGTAAATGCGCCAACTGTTGTATCATCAATTTTGCAGAAATAATCATCTCTATTAAAATCACTTAATGCTTCTTGCAACGATTTACCATAAGGTTTACCATTTTCATACGAATAAACAGGGTCATTAATTCATTTAGAAGTCATTTGCTTAGAAGCAAAGTCTCTTTCATTAATGTAATTTTTATAAAACTCTCTTGTTGAGTTATATTCTTCTGCTTTTTTACCAAGATCAGTCATTTTTGTAAAATTAATTGACATTTTAGGTTCAACACTTAATGTTGTTGAAGAATCATCTCAACCATTAATAATAAATTCTTTAACTACTAAACTTTCGATATTTTTTTGAATTTCTTCAATTTTGTTTAATACATATTGAACTGCTTCAGGACCATATTCTTTATTTTTATATAAGTCGCTATTTAATAAAGTTGAAATTACAGGTTGTCCATTTTTATCATATACATATATTTCTTTAACAATAAATTTACCTTCAATACCTTTATCAAGGTCTTGTTTTACATATTCAATATCAGCAATTTTTGCAGAAATTTTGCCCGATGCATCTTCTTCAAATTTAATCTTATTACCCATACCGTCTTTTAATATACCATCAAGTATTTTAAGAGATGCTTTAGTAAATTCATAAATTCCTTTAGTCTTATTAAATACAAGGTATTTAGCCTCACCTTTTACAGTAGGGTTTAAAGTACCTGAATAAGTATCCAAAGCATTTGATAATCAAATATCAAATAAAGAAATACCTTTTTTATTAGGATCATTAAATCCTAAAACTTTTCTTCTTTCTTCTAAAGCTTTTTTCATTCCTTCAAAATTTTGAATGAAACGACGACGTTGATTTTTAAGTGCTTTAAGAATATCTGGGTCACTTATTTTTGTTCCTCAAATGTCTTCTTCTTTTTCCTCGCCAATTGCAGGGTCATAAACTAAATTACCTGAGCCATCAAGGTGCGGATAAATAAATGATGGATATTCACCATTTTTATCAATAATATATTTGCCATTTAAATAAGTTCTAGTTGTTAATAATAAATTAGTACGAGCTTTTAAATAAAGGTCGAGAGCTTCTTTATTGTAATAATTAGTTATCCCTGGTGTTGCACCTGGAGTTAAAGCCGAAACAAATATTGGATTATTTTCTTTTCCTTTATCTCCCAAGTTTTGTGCGCCATTTAAAGTCATATGGTGTCCATATTCATGGGCAGCAACAAATTTAAGAAAATCTATAGATATTCCTTTAAAATCAGGATTAGTTGCTTTGAGTACAGATCAAAGACCTACACGGCTATCTCTAGTAAAGCCTAAATATTTACCGTTTTTAAGTTCATATTTAATCACACCATTATTATCAATTGTTTTTTCGATGTGTTCGCCTTCTAATCATTCAGCAGCATATGGAACTTTATCAAGTAATTCATCTAATAAGTTTTCATATCCATCACTAAATAATGAATATCCTTTAATTATATTTCCGTGACTATCTTTAATATCTCCTTCTTCACGAACCAAACGAGGAAGAACAACTTTTTTATATCCTAGTAAAGCAAATATTTCATTTGTTTTTTTAGTAGCAATTGAATTATTAGCATTAAATGAAACTTTTAGGATATTATCACTATATCCACTAAATGAAGCAAATGATTCTTCAACTTTTGATTTTTCGGCAAACGAAAGCAATAAGTTAGTATTTTCTTTATTAATATTTTGTAAACTTACTTTTCTTGTAAATTGAGTTAATATGGGGTCATTTTCCAAAGTATCTTTATTAATTAAGTTTAACTTAATTAATTTTTCACGTAATTCGATTTTAGTTTTAGCAACTATTAAATCATTTTCAGTAAGTATTTCATTATATTTACTATCTGCATTATATTCTTTGTTTATTTCAGATGCAATTAATAATTTTTTATTTAAAAGTAAAGATGATGTTAAACCATTAAATAATTTGTCATTTAATTTATCATATGGATTTGCAAGACTAACTTTATTTGAAATTGTTTGTTTAATTTCATTTGCATAATCATCAAATTCTTTAAAACTATTATAGTAATTTGCTTTTTCTATATCTAAAGCAAAATTTAATTTTCTTAAATCTAAAAGATTTTCTTCGCCAATACCATCTAATATAAGTTTAAATTTATTTTGAGCATCAAGACCTTGTGCTTGAATAAGTGGAACTTTGGTTCTAATTGCATTAATCTTATCTTCAGTTTCATTAATTAAATCTTGAATAGCTTGTCTTTGAGCGGGGTCTAATGAAGGAGAAGATAAAAGTGATTTCAATTCGGCCAATTCTGAATTATATTTTCTAAATAAAGCAATATTATCATTTATTAATGCTTGAGCAAAGTTTATTTTTTGTTCAAATAATGTATATTCTTTACTGATAGCTAATTTTGCTTCTATTGTGCTTTTAACTTTGGGTTTTAGATTTTCTTTAACATTTGCATAATTTGAAAAACTATTTTTAAAATTATTTGTTGCGTCCAATAAAGTAATATCTTTATCTTTTAAGGCTTTAAGTGCAAATTTTTCATTAAATATTTCTGAATTATTATTTTCAAAATCTGAAATCATTTTTGCAAATTCAGAAATATTTTTTATTTCATTATTTAAATATTTATTAGTTATAGCAGATGATTTTTGATAATAATCATTTAGTTTTTCAAATAACTGACTATTTAATTGTTTTAAGGTTTGGGTTTTTGTTTGATATTCTGAAATTTTTTCAATCAAATCATCATATGAAGATTGTAAGTTTGTTAATAAACTTGCAAAATTAGTTTCATAAATCGCTTTTTGATTATTTAATTCATTTTCAATTAATGTTAATTCTGCTAATAATGTAGGATCAGTATTAATCTTTTCTTTAATTGCTTCAAGTTCCAATAATTTAAGTTCATATTCAAATAATGATTTTTCAGTATTTTTTAATTCTTCAAAATCCTCTAAATAAACTTTTTTGTAACCATTAATTTCTGCAATTAAATTTTCTATATCATTATTTATTTTTTCGGTTGTTATTGAAACAACTAAATTTTGAATTTCCGCATTAGCTAACTTTTCTTCAATAGTACTTAAAGTACTAAAATCTGAATTATTTTTATTTAATAATTCATATTCTCTATCATTAATTTTTTTTATAATGTTAAGTAATTCTGAAGTTGAAGTAGTTCTATTGCTAAATTCTTCAGGACATGCTCCATTTACTTTAGCAAGAGCTTCTTCTAATTTTTGATTAGATAAAGTTATATTAGCAATTTTTTGTTTAAAACTATCATATAAAGCTAGTTGATCTTCATTTGCTTCAATAATGCCTAAAGCTTTGTATTCATCAATAACTCTTTGCTTTTCTTTTGCATCATTTAAAGCTTGATTGTATTCATTTTGTTTTGATACAATTTCAGGCTTTGCTGTAACAGTATCATATTTTGTAATTAAATCATTAATTTTTTGAACGTAATAGTCATCAATAAAGCTATTCATTGTGCTTTTGTTTTTATTAAGTTCTTTAATTTGATCATCGATTATTTTGTGAAAATCTGTGTATTTTTGTTTTATTGTTGGATCTAAAGTTGCATCAGCAATTTTTGTTGCAGTATCTGCTTTAATTTTGTTTAATTGAGTAATCAAAGGCGCGATGTCAGTAATACATTCTTCCATTGCTGCCTTAGCTTTTTTAGAAAACATAATTAAGTTTTCGGCATAGTTAAAATTAGAACTATTAAGTTCAGTTTCATTTTCTGTCATAGTCCAGTCATCCGATATACTTTCAACCATCTTTTTAATATTTTTAAATTTAGTATAAATATCATTATTTGCATTTTTAATTTTAAAAATATTGCTATCAGCAAATTGTGCATATGCTAAAAGTTGATCTTTAGCTGTTTTTAATAACTTTTGATTTTCACTATCGTATTTAGTGAGTTTATCATTGTTTTTGTCAGCTAATGCAAAGTCTTCAACTAATTCTGCATGGGTAGTTGGAAAAATATCATTAATATCTTCTAATATTGAGTCCGTATATTCTGCAATTTTTAAATTAATGAGTTCTTTTTCTAAATCTTTGGCCTTCTTTTCAAATGTATTTTTATCTTTTACAAATTGTAAAATATCTTTAGATTTTTGAACGTCTGCATCTGATTTATTCAAAAGTTGAGTAATAATTTCAATATCTTTTTCATTTTTAACTTTTTCAAGTATTAATTTTTGTTTCAAATCAAAGTTATTTTTTAAATTAGTAATATATTCATCAATAAAAATTTGTAAATTAGCTTTTTCGTTTTCAAATTTTTTGATATATTCTAAATAAAGATCTTGAATATTTTTATCAGTTCTATTAACAATATTTGTTAAGTAATTAAATTTAAATTTAATTAATCTTAATTCCATATCTTTTTGAAGTGATTTCTTTTTAAGGTCAAAATAATTTTCTTTTTTATCTTTATGTTCTAAAGATTTTGCTAAAACATTATTAAGTGCTTCATTAAACTCAGCAATTTTATTTACATCAACATAATCAACATAATTTGGATTTGTTGCTTTTAAATCCTTTCATTGTTTTAATTTAGCTTCATATGCATCAATATAAGATTTTATTTTTGCATATTCATCTCAATCAGTAGTTCAATTAGGGTGTAATTCCTTTTGTTTTTCCATTTCAACCCTAGCATCTTCTATTTCTTTAGCTAAATCTTTATGAGTAATAACAAATGAAGAGTATTTATTGTAAAAAAGATCTCATCTAGTTTTAACAATTTTTAAATATTCATCTAAATTTTCAAAGTTAACAGCACAAAAATCTCCTCAATCTTTTTGAGTAATTAATGGGGAATTAGCAAATTCAGTACCCGGCATTATAAAGTTTTTTATATTTCAATCTTTTTCTTCAGTTTCATTATCTAAAAATGCTTCTTTGAGTTCAAGATAAATATACCCAAATGATTTTTGTTCTAATGATTTAGATTCGGCATCAATTTCACTCAATTGTTTATCTATAGCTTGCTTTTCAGTTTTTATTCTTTCAATATCATTAATTAATTCATTGTAATTCAATTTAACTTTTGCATCATTATGTTTTTTATTTCATTCTTCAACAAAAGATTTAAAATGAGGAGAATATATATAAAATTCATTTTCGTCTGTTGCACTATTTGTAAAGTTTTTAATATTAAAGAAATCTCTTCAATTTAAATAATTAGTTTCACTAATCAATCTTAAAGAGTCTCTAGATATTAATTGGTTAGGTAAATATGCTAAATCAACATGATAAATGCTTATTGTGGTTTCTTCACTTAATAAGTCATTGTCATCAATTTTTAAAGGTAAACTTAAAGATTGCAAAATACCTGATGCAGTAATTTGTAAGGATTTTGCAAGTTCAAAAATCTTTTTAGCGTATTCTTCTTTTGCTTTTATATTGCCATTTTGCTCAGTAGTTGATGAAATTAATTCAGAATAATTTTTACTAATAGCCTCAAGTTTTGCTTTTAAAGTAATATTTTTTGAAATAAAATTATCTTTTTTAGCAATTAATTGAGTTTTAGTTTTAGTGTAAGTTACTTCAAGAGCGGTTAAATCTTTATTAATTTCAGCTAAGTCTGCTTCTAAGGTTGGAATTTGAGCAGAAGTAGGATCGGTTAGTTTTAAATCATTTAGTTCTTTTTCTTTTACAACTTTTAGATCATTTAGTTCTTTCTTACCATTTGTATAGTCATCTTCGTTGAATTTCAATTGACTTTCAAATTCTTTAAGTTTGTCATTTATTAAAGGAAATGTTTGATTGTATCTAACATTTTCCTTTTCATAAGTGTTCTTAGCAAATTCAATAGCCTTATCAATATTAAAAATATTTTTAATATCATTAGTTTCAGTTTTTAGAGCTGAGCCTGTTATTTGCTTGAAATCAGTCATTGAAGCGAATAAATTATAATATGAGCCGTCAGCGAACGAAATTCTCAAATAATTTTCTTTAAATTTATTATTAAAAATTGAATTTGTTTCAATAGAAACCTCAGCAATTACTTTTTCTTCTAAAGAATTAAAATCTACGGAAGATAATAAATTATATTTATCAAATGAAGTACTTTCAGCAAGTTTTGCCTTTAAATTAGTTTTTGCTTCTTTTATGTTAGAACCATTAATTAAAGTTAAATAGTCATTTGCAAGGTCAAATCTAGATTTTTCTAAATCTAAAATTGAATTATTTTCTAAATTAGAATATCAATTTGGTTTTTTCAAAGCATAAACTTTAGAACCTATTAAAGTTCTTATATCATCTATACTTCTAAATGAATATGCAGAAATTTCCTTTTTAGTCATATTTGCATAAGCATTATATGCAGAAGTATTTTTTAATAAGTCTTTAATTTCGTTGCTAGTTAATAATTTATTATTAATTTTGTAAACTAAAGCATCAGAAGCATTTCCTCTTCCGCTAAGTTCTGAATAAACCGCCATTGTACCAAAAAATGCATCAGGGTAGAATTTAATAGTCATATATTCTTTATTAAGATCAGAGTGTGATCCTAAAGTTATGCTATTACCTTTCATTTCCACACCTTTAACAATTGAAAATTCTTTCAATGTTATAATTTCTGGTCCTCAAGAAACATTAAACATAAATCATCTTGTAAAATCAAAAAAGTCTTGTGCGCTAACAGCTTCTAAATATTCATTAAAAAAGTCAAATGAACCATATTTAATATTTAAAATTGGGTAGTGTTTGTTTTCATTGTAATAATTATTTATGTATTCAGACAAATCAAGTTCTTTTTTCGCAACCTGATTTTTTATTTTTTTAATAATTTGAACTTTTCAACCATCATGACCGAAATTCTTATCATAAATAATATTAGCTACCTTATCTGATTTATCTCCAGAAACAAAATATAGTTTGGCTTCATTTGTTTGCACAAACTTATTTTTTAAATAATATGGATCAGTTTCATTTTTTCTTCCAGTTCTATCTGCAGAACATTTTGAATATCCATACATTGAACCTAAAGTAATTGAAGTGGCTAGTACTAAAGACCCTAAAGATATAACATACTTATGTCAAACTTTAGTTTTTAAATTTAGTTTATGTTTTTTCATATATTTATCTCCTTTAAGAACTTAATATATTTAAATATATTAAGTTATAAAATATTCGTTATTATACCAAAAATGTTTACTTTTTTCATATTTTTAATTTGCATGAAACATTGAAAAATATTTATTTTTTTATAAACAAATGGCAAAAATAAATGTAAAATAAAATCACAATATTTTAAATATTGTTTTTATTTTTATAAATTTAAGGAGAAAAAGATGATTATAGGAGTAAGCGGTATGATAGCCGCAGGAAAGAGTTCATTAGCTGAAAAGTTGGCAAAACATTATAAAAAGTCAATAATGCTTCATGAGTTTGAGGAAAATGATGAGGTTTTCAATACATTTTTAGATTGATTATATCAAAACAAACCCAATTTAACTATCGGCTTTCAATCGTATATTGTAGAAAACCACTCAGCAAAATTTGCAGATGTTATTAAAGAATTTAACGAAAAGAAACTTGACAAAATTAAAGATCATATATTTTTAGATCGTTTTTCGGTTGAACATTACATTTTTGCAAAATTAATACTTTCTAAAAAAGAAAAGAAATATCTTGAAGCGTATGACGCTTTATTTTCAAAACTTATTTCAAAAGAAGAATTGCCTGATTTTGCAATTTATCTTGACATAACTTTTGATACATTTAAAAAACGGATTTTTGAACGTGGAAGAGAATCAGAAATAAATAACTGAAACGAAAATCTAGATTATTTTAAGGAATTGCATGAAAATTATTTGACTATTTTTAAAGAAATAGCTGCTAAATTTGGTATGAAATATATTATAATTGATACCAACAATAAAACAGAAAAAGAAGTATTTAATGAAGCTGTTAAAATAATTGAAGAAGAGACACAAAATGCAATCAAAGGACAAACAAAATAAATATATAGAATACATTCTATTTGATCAAAAAACTTTAGAATCTAAAATTAAAGAATTAAGTGAGTGAGTAAATGAAGAATATAAAAATTCTTCGTCTTTAATAATGGTTGGACTCTTAAAAGGTTCATTTCCATTTCTTGCTCAACTTATAAAAAATGTTAATGTTGAATGCATATTAGACTTTATGACTGTGAGTTCATATGCAGGCACATTAGCTTCAACGGGTTCTGTTAAGATAATTTTAGACTTAGCTAATGACATTCAAAACAAAGATGTTTTAATTGTCGAAGACATTATTGATACTGGAAAAACAATGCAAAAAATATATGCATTATTAAAATCAAGAAACCCTAAGAGCTTAAAAGTTCTTACTTTACTAAACAAACAATCTGGTAGAAAAGTTGACTTTAATCAAGATAAATATGGTTTTGACATTAAAGATGAATTTGTCGTTGGTTTTGGCTTTGATTACCAAGAAAAGCTTAGAGAGTTACCTTACATAGGCGTTATTAAAAAAGAGATTATTAATAAAAAATAGTCTCTTTTTTAATTATATTTTTTGCATATAAATACTTTGTATTTATGATTAAGAACTATGAAGAAATTACTAAAATAAAAAAAATGGTGGAGATGCGGGGAATTGAACCCCGGTCCACACATCCTTGTTAATATAAATCTACAGTTTATTTATTTGCATGTACTATTAAAGATATTCAAATAAAAAGCTTAACAAAATAGCCTAACTTAAATGTCATATTAATGTAGTTAGAATAATTAATATCAAGTCCTTACAACGACTTACTCTATATAGGACAATACAGAGAATCGACTAGTATTACTTAAGCGAATACTAGATTTGATTGGCTTTGTGACATAGCCACAAAGTTAAGATCAACAACTTGATCTTCGGTTTTTTCTTCGTTTCCGTTTAAAAAAGCCTAGTAGTATTTAAGGTTTACCAGACCACTGCAATATATTAACTTAGATGTCTGTCGAAGCCAGTACACCCCCATTGCTTAATAAATTATACTTTTTATTTTTTTATTTTGTTCTTCTTTTCTGATTTTTTCACGCTTATCAAACTTTTTAAGACGTTTAACTAGAGCTATTTCTAGCTTAATATTATCTTTAGATCAATACATTGATAATGGAATTATGTTTAAAGAAAGACGATCCATTAAATTTTTTAATTTAAGTATTTCTTTCTTATGCATTAAAAGTTTTCTAGATCTTACTGGGTCACATTTTACGAGCATATATTGGGCAATATTTGCATTATTTAATCAAAGCTCATTTTTTAAACTAATAGTACAAAAAGCATTATCTAATTTAACATTATTTGCTCTTATGCTTTTAACTTCTCAGCCTAATAGCGAAATACCACATTCATAAGTACTATGAATGTCGTAATCAGATTTAGCAAATTTATTTTTAACTATTAATTTAGGCATAATAATATATTATACAAATTAGATAACTAATTTGGCATTAATTTTTCCTTTGTCTTTATCAATAGATTCGATTAATATTTTATATATTTTTCCAACTCTTATATTTAGCTTGTTTCCTTTGGCTTCAAATTGCGAAATAGCAGATACAGAATCTTCTATAATAGAATCAAATCTTACTAGTACGCTAGTTTGATATTCATCTATATTAAAAAATATTCCAAATTTTTCAACACTGATTGCCATTGCATCAAAAGTTTTATTTATAAACTTTTCAAAAAAGTTAGATTTTCAAAAATCAACGACATCTCTTTCAACTTGCATTGCATTTTTTTCAGCTTCTGAATTAAGTGCAGAAATACGAGTTATATTATCTAATTCTTCTTCGTATTTATCTTCCTTATATTTTTTTTCAAAGATAAATTTTCTTATTAATCTATGTATTAATAAGTCAGGGTATCTTCGTATTGGCGATGTAAAGTGAGAATATTCTTTTGAAGCTAATCCAAAGTGTCCAATATTTTTAGAAGAATATATCGCTTTTTGCATCGTTCTTAATAATGCCGATTTAATAAAATCATTAAAACTTTGTTCTTTTAATTTTTGAACCATTATTTGGAAAGATTTAGGATCACCATCAAAAGGTACATTAACATCTTTATAATGTGAAAATTTAATTAAATCTTGTAACATTAAAAGTTTATCAGGACTTGGTTTATCATGTACTCTATAAATTGAAGGATAACCTTTATCAAACATCATTTTAGCAACAGTTTCATTTGCTCTAATCATAAATGCTTCAATTAATTTTTCGCTAATTCCATCTTTTCTAATAACAATGTCTTTAACAGTTGTTTCATTTTCCATGATGATTTTAGCTTCTTCAATTTCAAAATCCACATAACCTTCGTTAATTTTTTTATCTAAAATAATTTTAGATAAATCTTTAGCATCATTTAAGTTGTTTTTAATATCATTAGGAATGGTAGTAATTTTACCTTCATAATAATCATTAACTTCATTATAAGTTAGACGATAATTTGATTTAATAACTGATGGATATATGTTTTGAGCAATATTGTTACCTTTTTTATCAATGTCAAGTTCTAAAGTAATACAACATCTAATTTCATTAGGATTAAGAGAACAAATACCATTAGAAAGTTCAAATGGTAGCATAGGTATAACTTTAGTTGGTAAATAAATACTTGTGCCTCTTAATAAAGCTTCATTATCTATTGGACTATTTTCTTTAACATAATAAGAAACATCCGCGATATGTATAAATAATTTATATACTTCGCCTTTTTTATAACAAGAAATTGCATCATCAAAGTCTTTAGTATCTAGGCCATCAATTGTAACAGTAGGTAAATCAATAAGATTTTTTCTTTCGCTAATTTCTTTATCACTAACAAATTTTGGTATTTCTTTAATTGCCTCTGTAAGTTCATCGCTAAATGTTTCATTAACATTATTTGTAGTCATTATTTTTTTAACCACATAATCTTTATCATCTAGTGTTGCAATTTTTTTATCAAATACTAATTCAACATAATCTTTAGAATTGTGTTTATTAGGACTAGGCTGTACAACAATACAAGAAACTACATCATAATTATTTTTTATTTGAGAGTGATTAAGTTTTTCTAAATTAGAAATAAGAAAATTAGTTTTATTTCTTTCATCTAAAGCCACAAACTGTCTTTTACCTTTATAAGATAGTAAAAAAATACCAACAACTTTAGTTATTGTATGTTTAACTACATTTATAATGCTGGCTTTATATAAAGTTTCATCTTTATCATTAATATAACTATAGATATTAGCTAGAACTTCGTCTTTATCTAAAATATTTTTAAGTTGGTCTGAATATAAAAAAGCTGATTTAAATGAACCATCTTCGTTTTGCTCAAAATCTATAAATCCTAAACGTTTTGCAGTTATAGATATTGTAAATACATCTTCTTTGACAAACTTAAGCGCATAATAACCTTGATTTTTTAAAACATCTATTTTCTTTTCATCACAAAGTTTGCGTAATAAATTTGTTAATTTATTATTTAATGAAAAGTGAATTTTTAAGCCTCGAGCTATATCTAAAAAAGTTGCTCCATAATTTTTAGTAATAAAATCTAAAACCTTATTTTCTTCAATAGGTTTTAGATTTTCATGATCATGATGAGAAAAATTTTTATTTTTATTATTATAGGAATTCATTATTTAAATTAACCTTTTTGAAGCACATATCTTAATACAATAGCCAAAACAAAAAGTAATATGCCTAATGTATACATAGACCACTTGATTATTTTTTTAATGCCTCTTTCTTTAGACACTTTAAATAAATCAAGGTCATTACTTCCGACCAAAGCCCCGCTAAAACTATTAGAATCAGGAGCTAAAAGCAATGATAAAAATAATATGCAAAATGATATTATTATTAAAATAGTTGTTAATGCAATTGCTTGTGCTTTCATATAATTCCTTAATTAATTATTTATTATAATTAAAAATAATTTATTTTTCAATTTTAAGTGAATATTCTTTTAATTGTTCTTCAGTAACTTCAGATGGAGAAGAAGACATTAAATCAATACCTTTTGCATTTTTAGGGAATGCTATAACATCTCTTATTGACATTGAATTAGTTAAAATCATTAGAATTCTTTCAATTCCAAATCCAATACCACAATGTGGAGGAAGACCATAATCAAATGCTTTTAAAAAGAAACCAAATTTATTTTGTTGTTCTTTTTCAGATAATTTTAAAACATCAAACATAAGTTTTTGTTGTTTAGGATCATAAATTCTAATAGACCCTGATGCTAATTCAAAGCCATTTAAAACGCAGTCATAAGATTTAGCTCTAACTTTTTCATATTCTTTTGATTCAATATATTTTAATGTGCTTTCATCAAATTGGGTAAAAGGGTGGTGAGCAGCATCATATTTATTTTCTTCTTCATTTCATTCAAACATTGGTCAATTAACTAATCATAAGAAATTAAGTTGATCAGGCGAACCTAATTTATAAATCTCATTTAATTGAGTTCTAATAGCACCTAAAGATTTTAAAGTGTTTTCATAATGGTTACCAGCAGAAACTATAATAGTACATTCATTTTTAAATTTAGATGTTAAAGAATTAAATTTTGAATATAACGCATCTTCTTTTGTAATTAAAAATAATTTTTCGCCTTTATTTTTAGAAAATATTTCTTCAAATATTTTTTTGTGTTCTAAAACATTTTTATCAAAAATAATTGCTTTGTAATTATCAAATTTTCCAAATAATTTTTCTGATTCAGATTTTTTAAGTGGTAAATCGTCAATTAAGTATTCAAATCTTGTATCAGGTTTATCTGTACCATATTTGTCTAATGCATAGAAAAAGTCCATTCTTGGAAAAGGAGTTTTAACTTTAAAACCAAATGGCTTTAATACTTCTCTAAACATATTTTCGCATAATTCAAAAATATCTTCTTGATTTGCGAATGAAAGTTCAAGGTCGAGTTGTGTAAATTCAGGTTGTCTATCTTTTCTTAAATCTTCATCTCTAAATACACGTGCAATTTGAAAATACTTTTCAAGGCCAGAAGCCATTAACAATTGTTTATATAATTGTGGAGATTGTGGTAAAGCAAAAAACTTGCCTTTTCTTCTAGTAGGTACTAAATAGTCTCTAGCTCCTTCGGGAGTAGACTTTGAAAGTATAGGTGTTTCAACTTCAATAAAACCTTCTTTATCTAAGAACTTTCTAATTTCTAAGTGAAGTTTATGTCTAAATCTTAAATTTGATAACATTTTTTCTTGTCTTAGATCTAAAAATCTATATTCAAGACGTAAATCTTCATTTGCTGAATTTATTTTATCTATTTCAAATGGAATTTGTTTAGAAGTGTTTAGAACTTTATATTCAATAACATCAACTTCAATGTCTCCAGAAGCAATACTTTTATTTGCTTCAAGTCTTTTTACTACTTTACCTTTAACTCACAAACAGCTTTCTTTTGTTAAAAGCGGATCAGAAACGTTGGTAAGGACTAATTGTACTAAACCACTTGAGTCTCTAAAATCAATGAAAGTTTGGTTTTTAAATTTTCTTTTGTTTGAAATTCAGCCATATAATTCAACAACTTCATTAACGTTTTTTAAGTTTAATTTTCCACAATAAATTTTTTTCATTTTATTTCCTTTTTGTTTTTTATATATATTAGTTTAATTTTTTAATGACATTTTCAAAATCATTTATGTCTTTACATATAGATATAGTTTCTTTTCCATCAAAACTTTTTATTTTAAATTCATTTTCTTTGCAATTTAATTCTTTAAAAATTAAATATTTAGGTTTTAAATTGAATTGTTTTTTAAATAATGATTTTGGCGTTTGTTTCTCATTTAAAAGATAAGTTGAATATTTTTTACGAAGTTCATAAGCTAAACAAATAACTTCGTTTTCTTCTTTTTCATTCAAAAAACTAATTAAAATATCTAAATTATCATTTAATTCTTCATATTTTTTTTCATTAAATAAAATAATTTCCATTATCCTATCTACGCCAAAAGCAAAACCAATAGAATCTGTTTTAGGCCCGCCTAATTCTTCAACCATTCCATTATAACGTCCACCACCTAAAATAGTTGATTTAGTTCCTAATGCTTCAGAGGTTGAAACAAATTCAAACACAATATCATTGTAATAATCTAGCCCTCTTACTAAAGAATAATTAATTGAATAATTAATGTTAAATTTTTTTAATAATTTAAGTAGGTCATTAAATTCTTGTTGTTCAGTTTTGGATAAAAAATCTCATAATTTTGGAGCTTTTTTAACAAAATCTTTTTCGCTATCTTCTTTATCATCTAAAATTCTAAGTACATTTTTTTCAAGTCTTATTTGTGATTGTTCAGATAATTTTTCTTTGAATTGCATAAAATATTTTTTTAATTCTTGAATATATTTATTTCTACTTTCAAACGAGCCTAAATTATTTATTTCTAAAACAAAATCATTTATTTTTAATTCATTTAAAAAATCTGATGCAAATTTAATTATTTCAAAATTTGTCAAAATAGATTTAGGCGATAACATTTCAATACCACCTTGATAAAATTGTCTAAATCTACCTTTTTGAGGGCGTTCATATCTAAACATTGGACCAAAATAAAATAATTTAGTTTCTCCATTAAAGTTATTTATTTTATTTTCCACATAAGCTCTAATTGTTGAAGCTGTTGCTTCGGGCCTAAGGGCAATTAAATTATTTCCATTATCTCTAAATAAATACATTTCCTTAGAAACAATATCACTAGTTTCACCGACTGATCTAATAAATAATGAAGCATCTTCAATAATAGGTGTTTCAATAAAACTATAATTATATTTTTTTGCTACATCAAAAAAAGTATCTTTAATCAAATTGAACGCTTTAGCATTTTTTGAAAAGATATCACGTGTACCTTTAACTCTATTAATTAACATTTTTAACCTCTAAAAGAATTATATTACATTGAAAAATCATTGATGTGTGAAAATGTTTGCTCTTCAACACCAACATTTTTTCAGAAATTGTTTTTAATTCTTTTTTCTTTCATCTTATACTTTTGAACTAAAATATTGCATCAAATTAGTGGAAGCATAAAGAAATTAATCAAAGCAATTGAAATAATTGAAAAGCTTGTAATTAAAATTATTGATTTATTTAATAAATTCATAAATATAATGCATATTGGTAATAAAATAGCAGCACTTAATACAAGAATTAATTGTCTTGAAAAGATATTAACAATATATTCTTTAAAAATCAATTGCAATTTTTCTTTAGAATAAATCGTGTTTTTTGTATTTAAATCTTTTGAAAGCTCTTCTTTAATTTTTGAAAAATTAATTATTGAATCATATATTACAAAAACAGTTCCAAGCATTAAGCCATCAAATAAACTATAACTTATTAAACCATATGATGTAAATAAAATAACAAATGTTAGAATACCAACAAATAATGCTTTTATTCATAAAATAATTGTAGCGACTCATGAATATCTAATCATTACATATATTGAAATTAAAGCAAATGATGAGAAGAATATAATCGCAAAAGTAGCGATATCATATCCAATACTCATAGGTTGAATATTATTAGCAATTAATTTAGAATTTGCTAAAATAGGTAAAGAACCTTGAAATGTTACTAATGTATTTTCGATATCGGTTTTAGAACGAATTAAAATTGCATAATTAGTATTGGTGCTAAATTTTTCAAGAACAACTTGTGAAATTATTGCATTTTTTAAATCAGGAGAAGATTTTAAAGCTTCTTGAATAGCATTAACATTACTTTCATCGAAAAATGGAATTGATGAATTTTTATTTGACATTAACATATATTGATATTCACCACGTAATTCAGAATTTAAATTAATTCCCGAAATAAGTGAATGATTAGAGAAACCAATTGATAAAACAACAATTATTGAAATAATTGCAAAAAGAGCAAAACCAATTGGGAAATATTTAGATTTTGACATTAAATTAACATTATATGCCTTTTGGTAAGATTTATTTCTTCAAGATACCAAAGCAATTCGATTATCAAATATTTCTAATTTTACTCAGCTACGTAAAATAAGCGTATTTAAAATTATAGATATAGCTAGACTAATAATTGAAGAAGCAAATAATATTAAACTAATTGCATAGTTTTGCGATAAATTAATATAAATATTGAATATTGAATAAACTAATAAAACAAAAATTACATCTAAAGAAGGGATTAAAGTTGTTTTTCTAGCTTTAGCAATTGCTTTAGAAGCATTTGAACCTTCATTAATTGCTTTTTTCATAGAATCTAGAGTATTGTGAATTAAATCAAATGCAACAATAACTGAAACAATAATTGCAATAGCAACAATAGGAGTTATTTTAATGCCTAAAGCAATAATTGCAGTTAATAAAACAAATATAAAGAATAGTAATGATAATAATGAAAGAAAACCAAAAAATCTATATCTAATTATCAAAAATACTGCAAATAGAGAAAACATTATTGCAAGAATTACTAAATATTTATTAGTAACGGCTTTGTTAGTTGTTACAAAATATGAATATTCTTGAACTAATTCAAATGGAGACATTGAATAGTTAATCATTCTTGCAAGTTCAGCATCAGTATATCCATTTTTGTTTTCATTATAAATATAAATATATGAAGATAATGCTGAATCTGAAGGTACCATAGCAAGTGGGTGTGCAGCACTTATTAAATATTTTGAAGCAATAGATTTTAAATAAGGATTTAAAGTGTAAGCTTTCTTATCTTTTTCATTTTCTTTAGGTTTAATTTCTTCAGGTGCTATTCTTCCATCAGCATAAGCAAATTTAACAGGATTGCCACCTCATTTTGAGTCTATTTCATCTTTATAAGTTTCGTAGAATTCTTTAAGATTAGTTCAAACATAAGCATTAGAAGCAGCTGCTCCACGATAATAATATAAAATATAAGATTCGTTTCCCCATCTAATATATTCAGATCATCCTTCTTTAGTAAAGTTAAGACTAACTCTATTTGAATATCCTTTAGAATTATGATAATCGGCAGGAGATTCTTTTAATCAAGGCATAAAATCCGCTGGATCTCCTTGAATAAAATCTTTAAATGTTTTACGATTTGGATCTTTTTCAATTAAAGATTGATATCTACCACGATAAAAAATAGGATCACCATTTTGATCAGTAAATGTTAAATATGGTTTATTAACCAAGGAAGAAACCAATTTTTGTTTTTCTGCTTCAGTTTTTCCATTGTAGTCAATTACTTCTAATAAATTCTTTCCGCTTAATGAAACATCGTAACTTGAAAGTGAATTGGCTTTTTCTAAATATTGTTTTGTAGTATTTAATATATTTTGTTGTTTAGGCAATTTTTTATTATCTAAATTTTGATTTGAAGTTTCTGTTATTTTTAAAACTGATTTAATGCTTGTAACATTTGAAGTTGAACTTTGCATTTTTGGTTTTAGATAAAAAATAGAACCAAAAATTATTGTTAGTATCATTGCTACTAACAATAATATATTGATAAATCATCTTAATTTAGTATTTATTAGTTTTCCTGTTTTCATAATTAAGTTTTTATTATAACATAATAAGACGATTTATAAAGCAAATTTTATGTTATTTAAATACTCAATTCCTGCTTGCGTAATTTTTCTTCCTCTTGGACTTTTTTCTATTAATTTATATAATAAAAGTATAGGTTCTAATTCATTAACAATTGTATATCTATCATCCCTTACAATACTACTTATTGCCTCTAATGATCCATATGAATCATTAAATACTTCATGCAAAACTTTAAGATATTCAATTTGAGTTATATATAATCCAAACTTAAAAACTCCAATAAATCCAAAAGCTTTTTTTACAATTTTTAATGTTATTTCTTTTGTTTCTTCATAAAGAGCAAAGTCATACACTCGTTTTAATAAATTATTAGCAATTCTTGGCGTTTGTCTAGAATGTATTGCTATTTCTTTTATTGATTCTTCATCGATTTGAATTTCATTTCTCTTTGCAGAATTAAAAATAATTTTTTCTATCTCTTGATTAGAATAATTATTTAATTTACCAATGAATCCAAATCGATCTTTTAATGGTTTAGATATTAAATTAATTTTAGTAGTAGCTCCAATTAATGAGAATTTGTTTAATTTCATCCTCATAATTCGCTTATCTCCTTCTACTCCAATTGCAATATCTACAACACCATCTTCTAAAGCGGAATATAAAAGTTCTTCTATGTTTTTATTTATGCCATGAATTTCATCAATAAAAATAATATCGTTTTCTTTTATTGAGGAAAGCAATGTTAGCAAGTCACTTTTTCTTTCTAATAAAGGCCCTTGAACATAAATAATATTTCTATTTGTTTCAGTAGCAATTATTTTAGCTAAACTAGTTTTACCTAATCCAGGCGGACCATAAAATAAAATATGATCTATTGGTTTTTTCAAATGATTAGCACCAGCAATCATAACCTTTAATGTTTTTTTGATTTTAGATTGACCGATGAAATCATTGAATGAATTAACTCTAAACTCTGACTTCATTATTATGTTGACTAATTAATTTAATTGCATCCTCAACACATTTTTCAATATTTTCATTAACTTCAACATTATTTAATGCATATTTAATTTGACTAGGTTTAAAACCTAACATTTTCATCGTATCTTCAAATTGATTAATATATGTATTATTAACTTTTAATTTTTTATTATATTCTTCAAAATTCCCATCCAATTTTTCAAGGAATTTTGCATACTTATCTTTATAATTTAAAATAATGTTATTTGCTATTTTTTTAGACACAAAATTAATTTTTTCTAATTCATTTGCATCGCCCTTAGCAATTAAGGCTAATATTTTTTCTCAGCCTTCATTTAAAATAGTCATTGCAGTTTTAGGACCTAAACCTTGCAATGAAATAAGATCTTCAAACATTACTAGTTCTTTAAATGTTTCAAATCCATATGTTACCTTCATATATTCATTTTCTATATTAGAAATGAATATTTTCTTAAAATCATCACGTACAAAACGTGAAATATTTGGCACATAAATAAGCTCTCCACTACCATTATGGTCTAATATTAAATAATTAGAATTTACATGCACAATTTTACCATACTTGTATACGGTCATCTTTTCTCCTCTGCATTTTTATCAATGCACCTTAATTTTAAAACCAAAAATATCGAAATATGATCATTTTGAGACTTTTATTTTGCTATATTTATTTATATATAAATAAATATGAATTTTAAAAAGTCCCAATTTGTCGGGACTTGCTTGAATGAAGTATGAAGTGCAACGCTTGTTGCTTATAACTTTATTCTATTACAAACAAATTAAAATATTAAAAAATTGCAAACGAAAAATTGCAATTTTTTAATTGCTGTATTTTTTGGTTATGATTTTCTATATTACAATGATTCTATGGTTTTATTATAAGCATCAACATATAGTTCTTCAGCTGATTTATAGTTTAAAGTTTTTCTTAGTCTTTTATTTATTAGGGTTGTTACTCTTTGTATTTCTTCAGGTGATATATCATTGAAATCTGTTCCTTTAGGAAAGAATCTCCTAAATAAACCAT
>NZ_ATUH01000009.1 GCF_000420105.1 Metamycoplasma orale ATCC 23714 | reverse complement strand
TATTGTTGCATTCTGATCAAGGATGACAATATACTCATGAAGAGTATATAAATTATTTGAAGGAGAAACAAACAATTCAAAGCATGTCAAGAAAAGGAAATTGTTTAGACAATAGTCCCACTGAATGTTTATTTAGTGTTATAAAAAGAGAATTTTGATTTGAAGAAGAAAATAGATTTAAAAGTTTTAAAGAATTTAAAACTGCTTTAGAAAAATATATTTCATATTATAATAATGACAGAATTGTTAATAAATTAAAAGGGCTTAGTCCTGTTCAATACAGGAATAAGTCCAAACACAATTAAAAAGTCCAATATTTGGGGTTCATACCAGTTTTGAACTTTTTAAAAAATTAAAAAGCTAGATTAACTAGTGTATTAATAATGTCATATCTTTATTAATTATCATCGTCCAAATATTTAAAAATTAATACTATTATTTTCTGATATCAATATGTAAATTGAACATAATATTTTAATTTTAAACCCATTTTTATTATCAACAAAAATAATAAAAAGAGGATATTAAATAACAGTCATTACAAACAAACCAATTAATATATTTGATTCTTGCCTTCTTAAAACGTACATATTTGTTTATTATTCTATTAATTAGAATAAGTGTTTTTTGTCAAAAAATACCAAAATTACTAAAAATGCAAAACTATTAATGTTTGCAAATTTATAACTAACAAATTAATTAATTTTATTTTGGGCTTTATATTTTTTAATATCCTTAGTGTGAAACGATTTAAGCATTGCAACATCACTTTTTAATTCAATAATGTCTTTTTTAATTTCAGCTATATCTTTTTCTATTTTTTCAAATCTCGGATTAATTTCACTCATTATTTCTTCTTTTAATTTTTTGCCAAATTTATCTGCAAAAGTTGGAAGTATATCATTTTCCATTATGTACTTAAAACTTGAAAGAATTTTAATACTAAATTTTTCTTCATCAAAAGGTTTCTTTGTTGACATATCTTCTTTAAAATTCCTTTCATTGCATAAAGCACACATGTAAAAAGTTTTCTTTAAACGCACATATTTTTTATCATTTTTTTAATTAGAATAAGCGTTTTTTGTCAAAAAATACTAAAAGTGTAAAACTATTAATGTTTGCAAATTTATAATTAACAAATTAATTAATTTTATTTTGTGCTTTATATTTTTCAATATCCTTAATGTGAAACGATTTAAGCATTGCAACATCACTTTTTAATTCAATAATGTCTTTTTTAATTTCAGCTATATCTTTTTCTATTCTTTCGAATCTCGGATTAATTTCACTCATTATTTCTTCTTTTAATTTTTTACCAAATTCTGGCAATATATCTTCAACTAGCAAAGTTTTAAAACTTGAAAGAATTTTAATAGTAAATTTTTCTTCATCAAAAGGTTTCTTTGTTGACATATCTTCTTTAAAATTCCTTTCATTGCATAAAGCACACATGTAAAAAGTTTTCTTTATCTTTTTCAAATACTAATTCTTTGTATTCAATGTCTTTAAATTGTGAAATAACTAAAAGAAATTCTTTTTTGGTGAGCTTTCTTTCTTTTATTATATCACCGAGATTTTTGTTTGGTTTCTTTTTGTGATTTTTATTTTCTTCTGAATTCATTTTTCTCTCCTGCAAATAATTTTGATACTAATTAGGAAAAATATTTTAACTTTGAGACTTTTAAAATTGCCTTCTTATATATAAATATATAAGAAGAAAAAAATAAAAGTCTCAATATTTTGTAAACTATTTTATAGTTGTATTAAATTGCTATAAATTACAATATTATTAATAATATTATTTTTAGAGTAAAATATTATATGCAAATTATTTAAAAAAGGAACAGTATGGATTTAAAAGATAAAACATCAATCTATTTTCATAAAACTGCCAAAATTGCTGAGATATATAAAACCAAAGATATAGTAACTTTACAATTCTTCCAAAGACATAATAATGTAAAACTATGTGGTATTAATGAAGTTTTGCAATTATTGAAAGATAATACAGATATATCAAAATATACTATTAGATACTTACCTGAAGGTTCAATTATAAACAATCGTGATGTTGTTTTAGAATTAGTAGGGCCTTATTATGAATTTGGGATTTGAGAAGGAATTATTGATGGTATTTTAGCACGTCAAACTTCAATAGCAACTAATGCATATCGTATAGTTCAAGTTGCTAATGGCAAAAACATTGTAAGTATGGCAGATAGAGCTGATCATTACCAAAATCAACATTCTGATGCTTATGCATTAGAAGTTGGTGGAATTAAAAATCACTCAACTTTATTTGCTTCTAATTATGATTTAAGTAGAACATATGGTTCAATGCCGCATGCTTTAATTCAAATGTTTGATGGAGATATTGTTAAAGCTTGTAAAGCATATCACAAGACTTTTCCAAATGATAAGTTATATGCAGTAGTTGATTTTCATAATGATGTTATTGCTGATTCATTATTGTGTTTGAAAGAATTTGGCAAGACCTTACAAGGCGTAAGGATTGATACTTCTAAATCAATGATTGACAAAATGTTTAAAGAAGGCGAAGCTGAATTTGGAGTTACACCTTTACAAGTTAAAAACTTACGTGAAGCCCTCGACAAAAATGGTGGTAAGCATGTTAAGATTGTAGTTTCTTCAGGTTTTGATGAAGTTAAAATTAAACAATTTGAAGATGAAAAAGCGCCTGTAGATACTTATGGGGTAGGAGCCGCTTTATTAAGAATTAGAATTCATTTTAGTGCTGATGCTACAAAATTAAATGGAAAACTAATTGCTAAAGCCGGAAGACATTATTTAAATAGTCCAGATTTATTAGAATATAAAGGAGAATAAAAATGAATACACAGACTAAAAGAAAGGTTTCATTAGCATTTGGAATTTTATTTATTATTTTATTTGCAGCATTAAGTGCAGTTTTAGTGCTTACAATGCTTGATCAAATGTATGATAAATTCACATCTAAGCTAGTAACAAAAATATTTAAACAAAATGCAGCTTGATTTGTAGCTAACAAAAAATACTTTTTGTTAGCAGCAATAGCTTCATCAGCATTTTTACTTTACAGTCTTATTGCAACATCAAATATTGATAAATATTACAAAGCAAAAGACAAATCAGCAGAAGCAGTTAAAAAAGCTAAAAAATTAATTACAGCTTCATTAGTGTTCTTTTCACTAATTTCAATTTTACTATCAGCATTTTACGTTTTCTTATATGTAATATATAAAATGAAAAAAGCAGATTTAATTAACAAACTTTTAACGCCATTATCAAAAACTAAATATGATTTAGCATGATTTAATGCTATGAATGAAAAATGATACTACATTGCAATGGGTATTGCTTTAGGTTCATTAGCATTATTAATAATAATTACATTAGCATCTTTATTAAGAAAGTTAAGTCCTAAAAAATTAGAAGTAGTAAAAACAAAAACTATATTTGATAGTTCAGCTACAACAACTACTAATACTTCAAACCAAGTAGTAACTACATCAGAAACTAAAGAAGAAAAACCTTCTTTGCCAAATTCTGAAAATAAAGAAGAAAATGCTACAACTAAAGAAGAAGGTATTAAATTAGTTTGAACACCTTATACCAAGGAAAATGCAAGTCAATTTAATGTTGAACCTACTTCAAGTATTTATAAAGAAGAAACTAAAACTGAAGTAAAAGAAGAAGTTAAAGAAAAAGAACCTGAAAACTCAGAAAAAAAAATTTCAAATCAAGAAGAAGAGACAAAAAACACAGTAACTTGCGTTAATGAAGTAAAACCTGTTGAAAATAAAACAACAACAACACAAGTACAAGTTCCGCTTGAAAATACAGAATCATTTGTATTGAGAAATCCAAATATGCAACAAACCATTGATTTTCCAACACCACAAAAACAAGAAAATCAAATTTTAATCTATCCTAATCCTAAACCTTTAGAACAAACTTTATACCAACCTTTATATTCTCAAACTAATTCAAATTTACAAATTTCTCAAGTACAGCCTAAGAATTTTGTATCTCCTTCATTTATTGCTCCACAAAATAATATTTATCCTCAACCATCATATACTATTTATGGACAAAATAGCACTAGTGTTATTATGCAACCTAAATATAATATTCCTGATCCAATAATTAATATAGTAGAAGATGCTAATTCAAAAAGATTTGGTAACCCTCAAATTGCTTCTCAAGATACATTAAATAAATTTAATGTATTATATAGAGATATAATTGAGTATAAATCTAAATTATCTGATGAAAAATTTAGAAATGTTGTTGAATACTTAAATCAATCAATTAATTATTTTTATCCTAAACCAAATGAAAACTTAACCGAAGAGTTATTAGTATTTAAAATTAATTCACTAACTTTAAATCTTAAACGTGCTAGATTATTAGCAATTTTATTTGACATGAAGTTTTATGGTTTAAGTATTGTGAATAATTTAAGTTATAAACAATATGGAGAAAATTTAATTAATTATGTATCAAATAAGTTTAGTCAATTTATTTATCTAGTAAATTATCAAAATGTTTTATATGAAATAAATGATGCGTTAGCAACATATTTAATTAATAAAATTAGCAAAAATATTATAGAAATTAATTCATATTTACCTTTATATCAAGAATCTCAATTTACTTATGATGTAAGAAATTTAATTAATCAAGCTAGAAATGCTATTAGTCAAAACAAAAAAGAAGAAATGAAAGCATTGTGTGATCTTATGGATAATTTGTTAGTTAATATGCAAACTCAAACTCAACAATTGAATTCATCAAACCAAATATTGAATACAAATACTAACTCAAACATAAATTTTAATCCACTTTATAGTAATAAGTTTTATGGTGGAAGCAATTCTAACGATGGATTTGAACCTACATTTTAAGTAGCAAGTAAAGAAATAAATTATGAGCAAACATTCAAAATTTAAAGCAATCATACAAAATATTATAAGCATTTTAGTAGTGTTTTCATTTTTTGCAATTGGGCTTGTTTTATATTTATATGCAGCAAATGTAATTCCAAACAACAACAAAAAAGGTGGAATTATTACAGCTTATGTATTTGGTTCAATCTTTGAAATTCTATTTATTTTAATAATTACAAAGATTATTACTATTCTAAAATCAGAAAATAATTACAAGAAAAATGCTATTGATTTAGATAAATTATTTGCAGAAACTAAGCTAACTAAAGAACAAAAAATACTTGAAGATCAATTTTTAAATGCCCCTAAAGAAGATAAAGAGTCAAGAAATATCTATTATTCTTATTTACAAATCTATGTTAGAAAAACATATAGAAGACCTACTTTTAATTTAGTGGATATAAACCTAAAACATCAAATTGAAGCCTTTATAATTGAAATAAAGCAATCATACGGCCTCTTTGATGTTTACCTTGCAATTGATTTTACAAAATCATTACTTAAAAAGTTTATTTTACGTGGTGAATATAAACACTACAAAATTTACTTTGACACCATTAAAAAACTTCTTGTATACACAAATGACTTCGTTAAAAAAGAGCTAGAATTTTCTAGCTAATTATTAATAAATTAAAAAATAAAAAAATAGAAACGGAGTATTTAAAAAATATGAAAACAGCAACTAAAGTTTTTTTGATTATCTCACTTATCATGAGATTTATGTTTATTGTACCATTGATAATTGATATCATTGCATTGAGAAAATTGGAAAAAGAAACCAACCCAAAAAACTTAGTAGTTATAGGTGTATTGGTTTTAATTTTTAGTAGTTTGATTGCAGGTATATTAATGTTACTTATGAAACCTTCTGACTTAGAAGAAAACAGACAAAAATAGAAAGCTTACTTATTAATTTTTCTAAATGCTAATTTCTTATTTAGAGATTAGCATTTTTTTATTTACTCAAAAACAAAAAAGCAAAAAATATCTTGTTATAATTAATTCATAAAATTTTTAGTTAAAAAAATAAGTAAAAGTGAGAAATATGAAAAGTAAATTTAAAAAATCGTACTTGCTAGGACTAGTACCTGTATTATTTGGAACTGCTCTTTTTAGTTCATCTTGTTTTGAAAATTCAAGTACTGAAGAACCAGTAAATTTTCCTAATGAAAGTAATGTATCAGTTACTTTTAATGATGAAAATATTAATATTGAAGATATACAAAATGAAGATTGTAAATTTATTTTTCTTGATTTAATTAACAAATTTAAATATGAAATAATAATGCAAAAAATAGTTAGCAAAGATTTTGATAATTATTCTATGGTTTTAAGTTGAAGACTAAAAGATAAAAAAACAGGGCAGGTATCCAAAACTTTTCAAAAATCTTTTCCTTATGGAAGAATCAATAAAGTTGCTAAAGAATGTGAACTTAAAATTGACGAATCTAAGTTTACAAACTTATATGCTTCTAATATCGAAAAATCAGATATTCTTTCTTTAAATTTAGATAATAATTATGCTCTTGAAATTGAAGAAATAGAAGCAGATGATACTAATGGTACTTTAAAAATTATTTATCATATTATTGACAAAACCACAAATCGTATTTCTTCATCTTACTTAAAAGAATTTAGTAATTTTAAAGTTAATATTGATAAATTAGCTAAGCGTGTTAAATTTACTTTAAAAAGTAATATATCTAAAATAGACACTAAACCAAGTGAAATTCAAAAAGATTATATAGTCCCTTTTGATTTTGATAAAGAAGTATATGATATTGACATTTACAATTTAGTTCCCGATGATAATAGTGGAACTTTAACTTTTAATTATGTTCTTACTAATAAAAATAATTCATTAATTAAATCAAATGAATTCACAGGACAAATTAAGCACCTTAAAACCTCGCAAGGAAGTAAATTAAGTGAATTAGCTGAAATTCTTAAGTTGATTCAATTTAAATTAAAAAACAAAGTAGCTAAAACTATTTTTGCTTCAAGTGTTACAGCTGAAGATTTAAAAGCAGATAACTATAATTACATTGATTACGATTACAAAATCATTAATTTAGTAGCAGACAATAATACTGGAATATTAAAAATTGATTTTAAATTAACTCATGCTAGAACTAATGAATCTATGGAAAGTACATATACTATTTCTGGTTTTAAAAGTAAAAATAGTTCTAATCCTAGTGTAAGTTCTAAAGTTAGATTAAAGTTAGCACATTGAAATGTATGCAATTTTGGTGCAGCAGCTTTACCTAATGGTTCAAATCGCAAGAAAAAAGGTGAAGCTATTGCTTCAGTTATTTATAAGCAAGGTATTGATATTTGTGGTTTGACAGAATTAGATTCTTCTGATGTGGCTCCTGCTTTAGTTAAAATGCTTAATGAAATTGAAACTAAAGAAAAAACCGGTAATGTTTGAAATTATGTTACTGGAGATTATTCAAGATCTATGGGAATGTCTATTAGCCAAGCAGCGCACGGTGATTCTAATGCCGATTATTTATATAAATCAAATTTAGTTAGACCTGTAGTTACTAAAGGCAAAGAAGGTTTATTTTATGATAGTACAAACTTTGAAAATAAATTTGGTGGAAATAGAAATGAATATACTAGAACTCCATTTTGTGTTAAATTTGAATTATTAAATAATGTAATTAGCAATAAAGATTTTGTATTTGGTATATCACACTTTGATGGACCAGGTGTTAAAAGTGGAGAAGTTAGTGCTAAAGTTGGTGGTGGCGTAGGAAGCTTTGAAGCAAACGAAGCTTATAATATACCTAATGTTTTTAAATGAATGGAAAAAACATTTAATGATAATGACTTTGTTTTTCAAGGAGACACTAATATTCCTAATGGAAAATGATCAAGCGTGTTTAGTCCAAAAAATGGAGAACAATCACTTTTAGCTGATAATGATGAAAATGCAAGTTCATTGAAAAAAACTCAATTTGAATATGCACAACCATATGACAAAATAGTTTTAAAATCTTCGCTTCATTATTCAAATGCAGGAATATATAAACTTTGAGACTTTGTCAAAGATAATACATATTATTGAGAAAAAATCAATAACTATAATGATTGATTTAATTACTGTTCAAATTATGGCGATGTGCCTGCAAGCAATGGAGCAGTATATGGTTATATTTCCGATCACTGTCCTATTTTCTTTGATTTACATTTTGGAAATTAGCAAAATTTGGCAAGCAAAAGCTTGCTTTTTTAATTTGTTTAATTGCTATTTACATTTTTTAACTTTTTTGTCATATATATATATATATATATAATTTATATTGATAAGGAATATTAATTAAAAACTAAATGATTTATTTTTTTATAAAAAGGAGAAAAATAAATAATGCAAAAAAATAAAGAATATCCTAGTAAAGGAATTTTAATAGCCGGATTAGTTATTGGCATACTTTGTAATATATTTTTCATTATAGCAATTCTTTTGTTTAAAAAGGTAGCTAATGACTATTCATCAACAAATTCAACAAATTTAAATGGTTTTGAACATTTTGCTCGCAATAGCGGTTATATGTTAAAAAATATGGGTTTAGCTATATTTGCTATTATATTAGTTATTGTACAGTTAGGTTTTTATATTAAAATTGCAATTGAAGCAGAAGGTGTAGATAAGATGTGATTTATATTTGGTTTACTTGTACCATTAATTGCAATTATAGGAATTATTTATTGTCTAGTAAAAGTTGCACAGCAAGATCTTAGAGTTTGAGAATCAGCGGGCGCTAATAATGATAGTACAAATAACAAGCCAGAAAATACTCCAACTCTTCCACCTCAATATTAATTTAAATTTAGAAATATCAATGCCTAATTTATAATGAAAAATTAGGCATTTTTTGTTATAATATTGCGGCAATGAAAAAACTAATTAAAAACTTTTTAATTTTAGGTCTTACAGCTTTTCCTGCAACGATTGTAATGTCAACTAAAATTAATGACAAGCTTATACAAAGAGACATTTTTGAAGATGTAACTAAAAATAAAAATACTGAAGAGAAGAATTATGCTTCAAACTTTCCTGAAAATGAAATTATTTATCAAGCAAGCCATAATGGAGCATATTTTAGAGATAAACAATATAGGGGTGGAATTCTATCTTTAAAAATTGATAATAAAACCGAAACTTTTAGTAAAGGTATTGGGGTACATGCAGGATGTACTATAACTTTTGATTTAAGAAAACATAGCTATGATAAATTTTCAACATATTATGGTATGGACCCAAGTCAAAATGGTTCAACAGGAGCAAAAATTTCTTTTTATACATCTAACTCAGATGATGTTAATCATGCAACTTGAGATGTACTTGAAGAAGATCCACAAGAATATTTTTATACAACTAATGCAAGAAAAGTTAGTCTAAATGTTCAAAACAAAAAATTTTTAAGAATTACTATTAATTCTTTACCAGGAAAATCTAACTCTTATAACCATATAAACTTTGCTCAGGCAATGTTTCATAAAAATTCAGTTAGTTTTTCTTCGCTTGATGAATTAAAAACTAAATATTCTTTTATAAAAGATGCTAATTTTTATGCTACTTCATTAATTAATGTTCAAAATGCTGTAGATTATTCAGCAATACACGCAAATAATTTATACAAGAAAATGTTTATTGAAAATATTGGGCTAAAGAATTTGTTAGATTTAATTGATTCTAATAGTGCTTATTTAGAAGCTGCCCAATGATTATTTAATGATAATGAAGCAATGGAATTGTTAATGACCGGAGGAAATCTAGACAATAATGATAATAACATTGGCTGAATGAGAGTTTTTGAAAACTTAGCTAACTTATTTTTCCATTATAAAACAGACTTAAGTAATAATACACTTGATCCAGATACAAATGTACGTTTAGGGCTTATATACAAAAAAATGCTAATTTCTTTAGCTCTTACTCATATCAATGACACACCAAATTATGGTTTTAGAGATTTTTGAGGTTCACCTAATTCATTTTCTGATAAATATTATCGTTATGAAACTTTTAAAACATTAAGATTAGAAAACGATGAACAAGACCAAAAAGAATATTTAGCAGAATTGAAAGCTATTCCTGAAGCTCAAAGAAAAGATTGACAAAAAGCGCATATAAGAAGACTTGAAGAGCAAATTGCTGCTAATGCTTGACATTGAAAAATAAATAAAGCGGTTTTTGATAATCTTCCAGTTGAATATATGAGATGAGTATTTAACGGATTTTATTCCGATAGTGAAATAAAATGATTTAACTATTTTGCTAGAAGAAAACATGGTTTTAATGGACAAATTTCAATTGGTGGCTATGATTTTATGCCTTATACTCAAGCTGATGCACACACAAAGTTTTACAAAGAGTTTAATTTATTTACACCAACAGATCCAAAGGCTATTGCTAAATTTGCCGAAATGGATGCTAAATATAAATTAACAAAATTTGGTATACCTAATGATGGAAAGTATAGATTTTGAGCAGCTGTTGAAGTTGGTCAAGTTTGTGGTGGAATTTCTAAGCATGGTGTAAGTATGTTAGCAAGCACTGGACATCCTGCAACTGTTATTGGGCAACCTGGACATGGTGCTTATTTAAACTATTCATTTAATAATTGAAATAATGATACAAATGGTAAAAAAGCAATTTGAAGAATTGACAACAATGTTGGCGGCTGAATGGTAGCTGAAAAAGGTGAAAGAATGCCACTAAATTGAGTTAGAAAAAATATAAACGGGAATAATGTTAACTATGTAACCTTATCTGCTAGAGCTACTGAAAATATCGACTCATATATAAAATCACAATTTTGAGTTGAATTAATTAATAGAGGAATTGTTGAAGATTCAAATCTTAATAAAAAAGAAATAGTTCTAGAAAATGCCTTGCAACTTAATAAATATAATTACAATGCCTGAACTAAATTAGTTGATGTTTATAAAGCTTCAACTACTAAAAGTGTTGAAAATAAAAAACAATTAGCTAAACGCATTTTAGAAGATTTAAGAAATTTCCCATTTGTTTATAATGATTTAATTAAAAAATTATTAAATGGCGAAACTGACTCATCATTAAAATTTGATGTAAATGTTGAATTAAAGAAAACATTGGAACTTGATCGTTCAGCACAAAATCATGATACATTTTATCATGCGCACATAACTAGAGAACAAGCAAGCGGACTTTTAAATGAAGATAGATCTCAGCTAGCAGCATTCTCATTCAGTGGACCTAATGCTAATAAAATTATGATTAATGAAATGTATAAGAATAGTAGCAATACCTATAGATATAGTCTAGATGGTGGGAATAGTTTTACACAAACTCAAGACAGTGAAATTTTGCTTAACGAAAAAGAAATCCAAAAAGTATGTACTGTTTGTGGAATTATTGTTGGGATAATGGGAAGTAGTCAAAACTTTAAGGTTGTTATTAATAAGCAAATACTATCACAAGATGATTATTTTGCAAACAATGATGAAGGAAAGCTTTCAGGCAACAAAGAACACTTAGTTTGATCATATGATAAAAAAAATTGAACTAGATTTAGTGATGATGATTTAAGAGTTACTAAAGAAACAAACATTTTTATTAAAAAAGAATCTTATGACAACAATGCTGAATCTGATATTTTAGAATATACATTAAATAAAATTGCTGATGCTAATTACCCAGAAGATATTTATTTAACTTCAGATAATTACACAGGTAAAGCTTCAAACGATGAAACTAAAGCTAAAAATTTAAGTATGAAACATTTATTTGATGGCGATTATACAACTCCATGACATACAAATTATAATGATGCTAATAATGACAAATATATTATTTGAAACTTTAAAAAACCAATTGATATTAGTAAACTTGAATATATTCCTTATAAAATAGAACACATTATTTTAGAAGGAAAAATTTATGCAAGTAATGAAGAAACAGAAGAAGCAACTGAATGAAAAGAAGTTGGTTCATTTAATTGAGATAATAATTTAGGTTTTAAATATTTTTATTTTGATAAAAATGAAACAAGACATTTAAAATTAACAATAACTAGAACTTCAAATGGAAATAGTCGTCATGCTTCTGCTAGAGGATTTAACATTTGAACTAGAAATCTTAATAACAATAGAGTACTTAGCGAAAAAATTAAAATCTCTACTAATTCAGAAGAAATTGTAAAAGAAAATAATTCAATTAATAATGCTTTAAATGATTTAAATACTATTTGACATACAAAATGAGATAAGTCAATTACTGATCCTTATGTTTTATTTGAATTAGATTCAATTAAAAAGATAACAAAAATTAAATATATACCACGTCAAGATGTAACTTCAGGATATATTACTAAAGTTAAAGTTTTTGTTTCAAATGATGGAATTAATTTTAAAGAAATTGAAAAGGAAATTACTTGAGAAAATAATAAAAGTGCTAAAGAAATTGTATTTGATACACCAATTGAAGCTAAGTTCATTAAATTAGCTAATCTAGAAACTAATGACGGACATGCTGCTGCAAAGAAATTTGAAATATTTGAAAAATTAGAAACACCTAATTCATCAAATTTAAATGCTCAAGATAATAAAAAGTTAATTATGCTTACAATTGGCGGAGTAATTGCTTTAGTAGTATTTACATTAGTTATTGCTTTATGAGTTGTTTTTGCAAACAAGAAAAAAGCATTAAAAGCTAAGAAATAAGCCTCGGCTTATTTTTTTAAATTAATAATATATAATTTATTATATAAGGAGAAAAAAATGAATAACAATAAAAATAATTCAATTAAAAAAATATCTGTAGCCGGTCTTTCGATTAGCATATTGCTTTTATTATTTTTTGTTGTATTTGGGTATGTCTATTGTATGTGCTTTGCTTGATATACTTCAAATATATTTGACCCTTCTCTTGAACTAATATTTGCAATAATTCCTTTTTATTTTAGTCTTGTATTTTTAATTATTTTGTCGTTTGCACAATTTGTACTTCTTATTATAGCGGCCATCAAAGTAACTACAACAAGTCATAGAATATTATTGATACTTGGAATATTTATTTTTATTTTGGGTTTAATTGGTTTTGCGTTAGTATATAACACTGCTAAAAAGGATTTGCCTTTAAACAATTAATATTAAAAAAGAACTATCAAAATTTAAAAGCAAAGAGACCTACTACTAAAAATTAGATATTAATAGCATATTAAAAAGCATCGCATTATTTTTATTTTAAACATTACATATTTATTAATTTATAATTATATTAGTATCAAATCAAAGGAGATAATATGGACACACAAAAGAAACAAATAAAAGGATTAGCAACAACTGGAATAGTACTTACTGCTATTTCTATGTATTTTTCAATACGTTTACTATTTATACTAATTAATTCGGTTTGATCTTTAGTTGAAGTTAAAAATAGTGGTGGATTGACTGACGATGAATTTATCACGGAAATTTTAAAATTAATTAGTCAAAATGCATTTCGTCTAACAATTCTTAGCCTTGTAGCTATTGCTAGTTTTGTAATTATTATTTTATTAGCAGTTAAAACAACAAATTCAACTAATAAAATATTATACATTGTGGGAATTTTTGTGAATCTATGTGCTTTTATTGCATGTATTTTAGAATTAGTTAATCTTAATAAAAAAAATATAAATCAAAGCCCAAACAGTCAACAAATACCAAACAATTATCCAACTAATTCAAGTTCAAATGATTCTAATCCACAAAACCCTCATGATTACAAATAATTAAAGTGTTGACACTTTTTTATTTCTTTTATATATTTATCGTATAATTTATTTACTTAATAAGGAAAGGAAAACATGGACAATCAAAGGAAATTAACGAAAAATTTATCGATAGTAGGTTTAATTCTTCAAGTTTTAAGTTTTTTTGCAGGCATAATGGTTTTATGAATATTTATTAGACAAATTTTAGCCAGTTCTAACAGTATGACCTCTGAAGAAGCATATGATAAACTTATTGAATTTTTTTCAAGATATTTATTTTTTGTGCTAATAATTGGCGCTATGGGTATTGCTAGTTTTGTAATTTTAATTATTCTTGCAGTTAAAACAACTAGCATCGTAAATAGAATATTATTTATTATAGGGATATTTATTGGGCTATGTGCTTTTATAGGATACATTCTTGAATTAAGTAGAAAATCTAATGTTTCTTCAAATCAAGGAAATCCACAAAGCCCTAATAATTCAAACAACACAACTAATATGCCTACATATTAGTAATATATTTAAGAAAGCCAAGCGGCTTTTTTATTTTAAGTAAATTATAAATTTATTAATTTATTAAAGAGATAATATGGACAAACAAAAGAAGCAAATAAAAGGATTAGCGATACTTACTGTTCTTTATACTAATTAATTCGGTTTGAGCTTTAGTCGAAGTTAAAAATAGTGGTGGATTGACTGACGATGAATTTATCACGGAAATTTTAAAATTAATTAGTCAAAATGCATTTCGTCTAACAATTCTTAGCCTTGTAGCTATTGCTAGTTTTGTAATTATTATTTTATTAGCAGTTAAAACAACAAATTCAACTAATAAAATATTATACATTGTGGGAATTTTTGTGAATCTATGTGCTTTTATTGCATGTATTTTAGAATTAGTTAATATTAATAAAAAAATATAAATCAAAGTTCAAGCAATCAACAAATGCCAAACAATTATCCAACTATTTCAAGTTCAAATGATTCTAATCCACAAAACCCTCATGATTACAAATAATTAAAGTGTTTTGACACTTTTTATTTCTTCTATATATTTATTGTATAATTTATTTACTTGATAAGAAAAGGAAAATATGGACAATCAAAGAAAATTAACAAAAAAATTATCGACAGAAGGTTTAATTCTTCATGTTTTAACTTTTATTGCAAGTGTAATTTATTTATGCATATTTATTTTAACAGGTTATAACAGTATGTTATATTCTATGCCAATAATTATTGGTATGGGTATTGGTGAATTTATAATTTTAATTATTCTTGCAGTTAAAACAACTAGCACCACAAATAGAATATTATTTATTATAGGGATATTTATTGGGCTATGTGCTTTTATAGGATTCATTCTTGAATTAAGAATAAGTAGAAAATCTAACGTTTCTTCAAATCAAGAAAATCCACAAAGCCCTAATAATTCAAACAACACAACAAATACTCCTACTATGCCACAATATTAGAAAATAGGAAAGCCAAACGGCTTTTTTATTTTAAGTAAATTATAAATTTATTAATTTATAATTATATTAATTTATTAAGGAGAATAAAATGGACACATTAAATAATAATTTATTAAATACAAATACAACTTCCGGGCTTAATGATGAGGAAGTTAGTTTAAGACAAAAACAATTTGGTAAAAATAAATTTGAAGATAAAAAGAAGAAAAACCCATTTTTAGTATATTTATCTCAATTTAAAGATGTGCTTGTAATTATTTTATTATGTGCAACATTTTTTTCTTTTGCAATGGCTATTGTACAAGGAGTGCATTCTAAATGAAATTGAAGTACTGAGTTAATTGTTTCATTTGTTGAGCCTGCCATTATTTTGTTTGTTCTTTTGACAAACTCCTTAATAGGTGCTATTCAAGAAATTAAAAGTGAAAAAGCCACTGATAGTTTAAAAAAGCTTAATCCATTAAATGCTAAAGTTATTAGAAATGGTAATTTAGTTACTATAAATTCAGAAGAGCTTACTATTGGCGATATTGTATTTTTAGAAGCTGGCGATATTGTTCCGGCAGATGGAACTTTAATTTCTTCAACTAACTTATTTGTTATTGAAAGTTCTTTAACTGGCGAAAGTCTACCCGTTGAAAAAGATTTTAAATTTAAGGCTAATAAAGATTTATCTTTAGCCGAAAGAAAAAATGAATTATTTTCCTCAACTATTGTAGCAAGCGGAAATGCTACAATGATTGTAACTAAAATTGCTAAAGATACAGAACTTGGAAAAATAGTTAATTTAGTCAATGAGACAAAAGAAAAACTTACTCCATTGCAAATAAAAATTACCAAGTTAGGTAAGATCTTTGGTTTTATTGGTATTGGTTTATTTGTAATAAGTGCATTAATGCAAATAATTTTCCATGCTATTTCCAAAGCTAGTTTTGCTAACACTGCATTTTGGTCAACAGTTATTATTAATGGTATATCTTTAGCGGTTGCTGCTATTCCTGAAGGTTTAATTGCTTTTACTTCTATTATTCTTGCAATTGGTATTCAAAGAATGGTAAAGCAAAAAGCTATCGTTAAAGATTTAATGACCATTGAAACTCTTGGTTCTTGTTCAATTATTTGTTCTGATAAAACTGGAACTTTAACCCAAAATAAAATGACAGTTGTTGACTCTTATTCATTTAATAAAAGTGATACTAAAGCAAAATTAATAGAGTATGCAACTTTATGTTCAGATGCTAATTTATTTTATGAAAATGGAATTAAAAAAGAAACAGGAGACCCTACTGAACTTGCATTTCTTTATGCCTTAGAAGAACTATCTGAATTTAAAACTAAAAAAGAACTAGATGCAAAGTATCCAAGAATTATTGAATTTCCTTTTGATAGTGATAGAAAGTTAATGACTTCTATTAATAAAATTAATAATAAAGAAATTATTATTGTAAAAGGAGCTCCTGATATTTTATTAACAAAATGTAGTAATTTAACTAAAAAAGAAAAAGAACTAATTACTTTAAAAAATAATGAGTTTTCAGAAAAAGCATATCGTGTTATTGCAATTGCTTCAAAAGAAAATATTGAAAAAGATCACACAAAATTAAAAGTCAAAGATGTAGAAAACAATTTAAACTTTGTTGGTTTAATTGCTTTAATAGATCCGCCACGTGAAAATTCTAGACAAGCTATTTTAGAATGTAAACATGCGCACATTAAAACCATTATGATTACAGGAGATAATTTAGTTACAGCTAAGGCAATAGCAAAAGACTTAGGAATTTTTAATGATGGAGATATTGCTTTAAGAGGTGAAGACTTAGACAAGTTAAGCGATGAAGAATTAATTAACAATATTGAAAAATATTCTGTTTATGCAAGAGTTAAACCTGAAGACAAGTTAAGAATTGTTAATGCTTGACAAGCAAAGAATCATGTTGTAGCAATGACTGGCGATGGCGTTAATGATTCCCCAGCTTTAAAAACCGCAGACATAGGGTGTGCGATGGGGGTTGTTGGAACTGAAGCTTCTAAAGAAGCGGCGGACATGATTTTAGCTGACGATAACTTTTCTACAATAGTAAAAGCTGTTAATAATGGACGTTCAATTTATGCAAAAATTAAAACAGTTATTTTAAATTTATTAATTACTTCGGTTGCAGAAATTGTTTTAATTTTCTTAGGAATGTTTATTTTCAAATTTATTTTTAAAAATCAAATTGATGCAGAAATTGCAAAAAATCCTAATTTTAGTTTTCATATTTTAGGGGCAACTCAGCTACTTTGAATCAATTTATTCACACATGGTTTTCCTGCAATTGCATTAGGCTTGCAAGAACCTCGAGAAAATTTCATGAATCAAAAACCAACTCCAAAAAATGAATCTATCTTTGCAAAAGGTATGGGAATAAATGCACTTTGAAAAGGTATTCTAGTAGGTTTAATTTCAATGGTCGGTTATTACTTAGGTGCTATTTATGCCTTAAACCATGCTAAGAGCGAACATTTTGTAGAATATGGATCAACTATAGCCTTTTTAGTTCTAGGCATTTTAGCAACTTTTAATGCAATTAATTTAATGGATAAAAAATTATTTATTTTATGTAATCCTATCTTTTATTGAAAGGTTTATGTCTCAGTTTTATTCTCTTTAGGATGCTTATTTATTGTTTCATTTATTAAAAATATAGCTCCAGCATTTAAAGTTACACAAGATTTAACAAGTACAAAAGAACTTCTAATTTATTCACTTTGCTTGCCTTTAATAGTAATTCCAATTTATGCAACACAAAAAATAATTAACTTAATTAAAGAAAAAAGAGCACAAAAATAAGTAAAAAATCAAGTCTAAAAGCACTTGATTTTTTGTTTAAGCTTATTGTAAGAATTATTTTTAAGTGCTGTATATGGTATAATTTATATGCACAAAAATTATATTTTGTAGATAAATATTTAAGAAAGAAAAGATAATATGAGACATAAAAAAATAAATTATGCTTTTAACTTATTTGCTTTTTTAATGCCCATTAGTTTAATGGCTATTTCAGCAAAGTGCAAAAATGAAAAAGTGCCTAGTGTACATGACAATACCAAACCTGAAATAAAAAAGAAAATTAAATATAATAATTCTATTAATTATTATGCTTCTTTAGAAGGAAAAAAAGGCAAAGAATTATATGATGCAATTTTGGATTTGCAATCAAAATATAAAAAAGGAATAGGCAGTTATAGCGACTTATATAAAATATATAAGACCGCTTTTATTGATAAATATTTTGAAAAAGATGAAACTATACTTGATGTTTATTCTGAAAATCCTGATGGTAAAGACCCTTATGAATTTAAAGATGATGAATATGATGGTCAAGGCGGAAAACCAAGATTAGGTGCTAATAAAAATGCAGAAGGATATATGTATAATAGAGAACATGTTATTCCTCAATCTTGATTTAACAAAATAACACCGACTAGACATGATCCACATTTTATTTGGCCTACAGATAAAAAGGTGAATGAATGACGTGGTAATTTACCTCACTTTAAAGTTTTAAATGCTTCTAAAACTTCGAAAAACGGAACTAAAATAAATAGTTCATATTGTGAACCAATTGATTATTTCAAAGGTGATTTTGCTAGAGCATATTTTTATTTCCAAGGAACTCATAGAAATGGTTATGAAACAGACAATGCAAAAAAAGTTTTTGGAAATAAAGGGATTTTCCCTTATTTTAACAAAGAATTTCTAGATTGTTATTTAGAATGATCAACTAAAGATCCGGTTGATATTATTGAAGTAGATAGAAATAATGAAATAGCAAAACAATGCCAAGGATTAAGAAATCCTTTTATTGATTATCCAAATCTTACTAAATTAATTTTTGATACAGAAAATACTGAAACATTCCATAATTTAGGTGTTTTAGAATATTCAAAATAATACTAAATTCTAATTTTTTAAACAACAAAATTTCAAATTTTATATTTTGTTGTTTTTAATTTTAAATAAAACAAGTTTTTTTGAAATATTAAAAAATTTTTATCTAAAATTATGCATATATGACTTTTTTAAGCATATATAAAAAAAATAAAATAAGGAAGAAAAATGAAATCAAACAAAAGTAAGTTTATATGACCTACATTTTTAGCTGTATCTTTATCAGCTACATTCGGAGCAACTTTAATAAGTTGTACTCATGAAGACCCAGTTGGAATTAAAGCTGCTTCTTATGCAGATGCATTAGGAAAAGTAGCTACTGGTGATGCTACCGTTGCTGGGGGTTGATTTGACTCTAGATTCTATGCAGGAAAAGAAGCAGAAAATATTGCTGTTATTGGAGTTTCAAATTCAATTTCAAATGACGGTATTCAAGCAAATAAGAATATCAAAAAAGGCGATGTTACTGCAATTCAAAAACTTTTTATAGATACTATAAAACAAGCTAAAGATGATGCTAAGGCTAAAAAAGAAAGTAACTTGACTTACAAAGCAAAAGACAAGATCAAAGATATATTTGCTATATATAACCATGATGGTTATTCAAAAGTAGCAGAAGATGCTGAAATAGTTTATGACATTAATGGTTCAAAACAAAAAGCATATTCTAATAAATTAGTTGATGGAAGTGATTACTTTGATATTACTTCAGAAAATAAAGTAGTTATGAAAGCAGGAGCTAAACCATTTAGAATAATTGTTATCCCTTCATCAGATCCTAAATTAATAGCTGAAGCTGCTGAAAAATTGCAAAAGTATTTCCATGAACAAGGATTAACTAATATTGAAGTTTCAGTTGGTACAGATTACAACACCGCTGCACAAAGCTTAGCTTCAAATGCTTATCAACTAGGATTTTTCCCAGTTAAAACTTGACAAGAATATACAGATGGTTCAAGCTTTATCTTACAAGCCGGCAGAGATGTTCAAATTGTTGACCCATATGAAAGCAAAGAAAAAAGTTATGCGCCTAAGTTTAATGATGAAAAACTTTTAATTGAAGCTGCAAACCACTATAAAGAATTTAATAATTCATCATTATATATTAATAGTGACCCTACAAAAAACCCTAATGCAGTAGTTGAAGGATATTCAGCAGAATTAAAAGCAGCAATTGATAAAATTGCTAAAGACAATACTGAATTACCAAAAGTTGGATATTATCGTGCTTATATTTTTGCAAGAAAAGATTCAGAACTTTACAAAATTGTAAACGATGCATTAAAAGCACAAGGAAGCAATTGAGTGCTTGAATGAAAAGATGTTAAAAAACACGTTAAATATGTTTATACATCAACAACTTCAGCATCTTCATTCCAATATCCAGAAGCTTGATTTAAAAAACACTTTAAAGGTTTTGAATCATTTTTAAAATAAAAAATTAATATAGAATAACAATGAAAACAGAAACATTAGAAAAAGAAAACAAAACTTTAGATAGTAATATTGATAATTCTAATTGAAATATTACTTGAGATAAAGTATCAAAAACTTATCCTAATGGTACTAGAGGACTTACTAACGTAAGTCTTTCTATTAAACAGGGAGAGTTTGTTGCAATAATTGGTTTATCTGGTGCTGGTAAAACTACATTATTGAAAACTGTCAATAAAATAAATACTATTAGTTCTGGTAATTTAACTGTTGGACCTTATTTAGTAAATAATTTAAAAGGTAAAAAGTTAAGAAAGTTCAGAACTAAAATTGGTATCGTTTTTCAAAACTACAATCTTATCGAAAACTTACCAGTTATGCAAAATGTTTTAGCTGCTAGATTAGCACAAATGAATAAATTTAGAGCATTCTTTCATTTATACAAAAAAGAAGATATTGATATAGCTTATAGATCTTTAGCTATGGTTAATATTTTAGAAAATGCTTATGATTTAGCTAAAGATTTAAGTGGTGGACAAATGCAACGTGTTGCTTTAGCACGTACTTTAGCACAACAACCAAAAATAATTTTGGCTGACGAACCTGTTGGAGCGCTTGACCCTATTATGGCTAAAACTGTCATGGATGGATTTTTAGCGGCTAACAAATTTGACAATATAACGATTTTAGCTAATTTACACCATGTTGATTTAGCCCTTCAATATGCCGATAGAATTATTGGTATTAAAAAAGGACAAGTTATATTTGATGATACATGAGATAAAATAAATCTTGAAAAGCTAAAAGAAATATATGGCGAAAAGTTAGAACAATTTGATGAACAACAATTTAAAGAAAACAAACGTAAAAGAAAAATAATTCAAGATGAAATTATGAATAAACAAGGCATTTTGAAAGTTGTGGATAAATAATGTTAGATACTTCTAATATTAATGACAAAGTCAAAAAGTTAGCCATTAAACAAAATTTATTTTTTGATAAATTAGTTAATTATTTTAATCCCAAATTTATTGATATAAATAACCAAAAAGTTGTTAAAAAATTCCCTTGATTAAAAATATTCGGTTGACTTTTATTTTCAATTATTGTAGTTTTAATATTTGTTTTAATTAAACCAGACTTTCAAAACTTTAAGCATTTTCAAAATAGTTTAAAACACTTTTTTGAATATAAGACAATTCAAATAGGGGGTGCTACTTTTAGCCCTGCTGAAACTTTTCAAAGAAGTTTAAAGTATTTATGAACTACAATTTCATATTCTATCTTAGGAACTTTACTAGGTATTTTAATTTCAGTTCCTTTGGCATTATTGTCCTCTAAAAACTTTATTAAAAACAAATTTATTTATATGCCCTTTAGAATAATAATGTCTATTTTTAGATCAGTTCCTCCTATAGTATTTGCTTTTATGTTTTACTTTGTTTTGTCAAAAAGTTTAGCTGCAACAATTACTATTGCATTCTTTATTGCTTCTCTTATGACTAAATGATTATATGAGGATTTAGATACATATGATTTTAGTACCTATAATGCTATTCAAGCATTTGGCAATAATAAAATCATTGCATTTAATAATTCTATCTTGCCATATTTAATTAAAAGAATAGTTTCATATGGATTATATTCATTTGAAATGGTTGTAAGATTTGCAGCTATTCTTTCAGTTGTCGGCATTGAAACTATTGGTACTCTTTTAACAGATCAATATGCTACAACTAATAACTTTTCTCATTTGTCAATAGCACTTTGAACTTTAATAGCCTTTATGACTTTATTAGAAGTATTTAATTTTGTAATTAAAAAATATTTTTTGGAATACACGCCAAAGCATCCAACAATAGATGAAAAACTTCCATTGAATAAACAAATTGAAAGTCTTAAAAAACAAAGGCCAAAAATTTATATTTGAAAAATTGTATTTTGAATAGCATTGATTGCGCTGGTAATAGTCACCATAGCAACTCAAATAGAATGGAAAATTGCTAATAAAGTTAAATTAAATTTTTTCAAAAATGGTATGAAAAAATTATTTAGCCCTGATTGGAATTTATTTTTAATGCCATTAAAGAATTCTAAAACAAACCCAATAACTACTGGTTTTCAAGCATTTTTTGTTGCTCTAGCTTCTTCAGTAGTTGGAATAGTATTTGCTTTAATAATTGGTATTATGGCTGCTAGAAATGTTAATAAATATGCTTGCTATCCTTTTAAAATGTTAATTATAATCTTAAGAGCAATTCCTCCATTTACATTTGTGGCTTTATTTTTATTAATGCAAAAAGACTCAATTATTTTTGCTTCAGTTTTAGCACTTGGTATACATTCCATAGGAATGTTGGGAAAACTAATTATGGAATCAGTTGAAAAAATACCAAGAAAAGTATTTGAATCACTTGATGCTTTAGGAGCTTCATGATTCCAAAAAATTAGATATGGAGTTATTAGAAGTATATTTCCTCAAGTTGTTTCAAACTTCTTATATAGAATAGAAATTAATTTCAAAAGTACCGTTGTCTTAGGGTTTGTTGGAGCAAGTTCATTTGGATTTCAAATTCAAATTTATTCAACTGATCCAAATAACTGAGATAAGTTAGCTTCATATTTATTATTTACAATTGTTATCCTTTTAATATTAGAACAAATTTCAAACTTAATACGTTCAAAACTAATGACGGGATACTTTTTTAAAGAAGATGTTTGATTTAAGAAAATAGCTAAGCGTAAATTGTTTATTAAAACTTTAGCTATTTGTAAAACAAACAATGAAAAGTTTAATTATGATTTTAAGTTTGCAAAATATATATTAGCAAAACACAAATACGAAAAACTAGCTTTATTAAATTATTATTTATCAAATAACAAATTGCTTCCCAATTTTGAAGAATATAATCAACTTTATGTAAATAAGGAACTATATTTAAAAACCTTAAAATTTGAAATCAAAAATATAAAAAATGAAATAAATTGAAAAAAACTTAAACAAGAAGTTTTAACTGAAATTAAAGATTCAATAAATAAATCATTTAAACCATATCAATTTATAGCAAAAACAAAATTTATTCATAAGTGCATTGAAGAAAAATACGAAGAATATTTTAATAGTAATGCAAATAAACAATTTTCTTTTGTTTCTTAATTAATGACCTCACATATGATGTGAGGTTTTTAATATTTGATAATTAGATATAAAAAAACTTTATTATTAGATAAAAGAGATTAAACATAAGAATATAAAAAAACCTTATTTTTTTTAATTTTTAAAATTAAATCAAAATAATGTAAAATAATAAATGTTAAAAAATGTTTTAACAAGGAAAAGACTCCTTAGCCTATAAGGCTCAAATGTCCAAAAGGAGATAAATGTCAAATTACGAAATTATGATTCTAACAAAATTAGAATCTTCAGAAGACAAGCTTAAAGAAATTATCTTAACTTCTTTAAAATTAAAAGATGCTAAATTAGTTAAATTAGAAAGAAACGAATTAGCATATCCTATCAAAAAACAAACTCGTGTAAATTATTATTTACTTAATGTTAAAGCTGACAATTCATTAATTGCTGAACTTGTTAGAAAATTAAACATCAATAAAAGTGTTTTAAGATATTTAATTATTAACTTAGACACTGAAAAAAATATGAAACCTAAGAAATTCCAAAAGTTTCATAAGTTTAATAATAGAAATCAAAATTCAAACAGAGCTCATTTTGATAATAAAGAACACGCTACAAATGATGGTGTTAAAAAACCATTTGTTAAAAAAGAAAATGGTGAAGCAAAAACAAATGTAGAAGCTGGCGAAAAGAAAATCGTTAAAAGAGTAGTTAAAAAAGAAGAAAAAGTTGAAACTAAAAAAATAACAGTTAAAAAAGATAAATAGTTTATTAATTTAATAAACTAGTGAAAGGAAAAATATGAATAAAGTATTATTAATAGGTCGTTTAACTTCTGCTCCAACAATAGGGGGTGCAGGAAATGGTTCATATGCAAGATTTACACTTGCTATTGATAGACCATATACTGATGCAAACAATCAAAGAATAACAGATTTTATTCCTTGTGTAGCATTTAGAGGTAGCGCAGATTATATTTCTAAATATTATGAAAAAGGTTTATTGGTTTCTGTTGAAGGTTCATTGCAATCAAGTAGAATGACTAATAAAGATGGCGAAGCTATTACAACTTATTCAGTTATAGTTGATAGAACTTCTCCACTTGAATCTAAAGCAGCAGCTCAATTAAGAAGAAATTCAAATTCACAAGAATTTAATATTCCTAACACTGGCGAAATTAAAACTAATAATTCAAAAAAATCTAATTCTAATAATGATGAAACTAATAATTCATTTAATGATTTAGAATGAGAAGAATAGGAAAAATTATGGTTCAACAAAAACAATTTTCAGGTTCAACTAAAAAACTATTTCAACGTAAACGTCCATGTACATTTTGTTTAAGCAAAGCTCCTACAAATTATATTGATTATAAAGACGAATCTCAATATATTCGTTTAATTAATATGCAAGGCAAAATTATGTCTTCAAGAATTACAGGTACTTGTGCTAAACACCAAAGAGCAGTTTCATTAGCAATCAAAAGAGCAAGATATGTAGGAATTATTCCTTTCTCTGGACCAATTCCTGCTTCAATTATTGAAAAATTTAAAAAAGTTTATAATAAAGACGAAAAAAGAGAAGGATATAAAAACTTCAATAAAGATAGAGAAGAAAATAAATCTTTCGAATCTAACAAAGAAGTAAAAGAAGAAAAAGTTGCAGAAGAAAAAGTTGAAGCTAAAAAAGTAGCTACTAAACCATCAACTAAAAAAACTACTGCTACTAAAGAAGTTAAAGAAACTAAAAAAGCTTCTTCTACAAAAGAAAAATAATTTATAATATAAAGATATTACTATTATGTAATATCTTTTTTATTACATATATAAATAAAGGAATAAATTAAAATGTGAAAATTTATTAAAGGAGCAACTAGCCAAGATAGTTGACTTAATCACGATAAAGAAGAATATGTATTTTGGGGAAGATCTAATGTAGGTAAATCTTCATTCATTAATTATTTAGCTTCTTCGAAAGTTGCAAATACTTCTTCAACGCCTGGAAGAACAAAAGTAATTAACTACTTTTTAACAAACAATGAAAAAGTTATTGTGGATTTACCCGGGTATGGTTTTGCAAATATGTCAAAAAAAGATCAAGATAAAATTAACGGTATTATTGATGTTTATTTTAGACAAAACCCAAATCAAAAAAATATTTTTCTTTTAATTGATTGTAAAGTTGGATTTAGTGCAATTGATTTGGAAATGATTCAATATTTAATCGAAATGGGATACGAAGTAAATTATGTATTTACTAAATATGATAAAGCCAATCAATCACAAAAATATAATATTGAAAAACAAGTTAAAGAGTTATGACCTAATGCTAAATATTTTTTTATTTCTTCAACTAAAAATAAAGGTGGTAAAGAATTTAAAGAAGCATTTGATATTTTGTAATTAAATGTAAATTTAATTGCTTTAAAATTAAAATGTATTTTTTAATATAATTATTAATATGAAAAAGAACAAACAATTAGCTATAGTAATTTCACAACTTATTGCCCTATTTTTAATACCGACAATAATTTTTGTTATTTTATTAATAAAAATTAAACAACCTAACTTTCCTTTAATTCTTTCAATTATATATGTCTTATGACTTATCATTTTATCTACAATTTGTATTTTATCAATTAAACGTTATATTAAATACAATTTAATTGCTAATGAAACTGTTAATTATTATATTGAAAGAGAAGTAAGTAAATATGGTATGGGAGCCATTGCATTTTTAGATGATGGTACTATAATTTGAATTTCTAATTTTATTGAAAATAGATTTTCACGTTCAATTATTGGCAAAAATATTAAAACTTTTTTCAACATTACTAATTGAACTGGTGAAAACTTAGATTTTGATTTTGAAAAAAATAATTTAAACTATGAAGTTCATATTTCATTAGAAAGAAATTTAGTAGTTATGAAAGATGCTACTATCAGTAATAGACTAATGAAAGATTACAAAAATCAAAGAATTGTTTTTGGTGAACTTAATATTGATAATATTAATTTACTTCAATCTACAATGACTGAAGACGAACTATTTAAAGTATATTCTTTGGTTCTTGGAGTTTTAGAAAATTTAGCTAAAAAATACGATTTAATTTATCGTCAATATGAAAATGGAAAATATTTCTTATTAACTACACAAGAAACATTAGATCTTTTCGAAAAACTTCAATTTAAGTTTTTTGAAAACTTAGATCCTAAAAAAACTATTCCAGACAATGTTCTTACTTTATCAACAGGTTTTGCTTATGGTATTCTTAAATATGATGATCTATCATTATTAGCAAAAGAAGCCTTATTGCAATCTCAAACACGTGGTGGTAATCAAACAACCGTTATAACCAAAGAGCAAGCATCAAGACACTATGGTTCTGTTTCAGAAATAAAAGTTAATATTTCTAGAACATCCGTTAATTTAATAGCGCAAAACTTAATTAATAAGTTAAGTTCAAAAGAAATTAGTAAGGTTATTGTATATGGTCACCAAAATGCTGACCTTGATGCTATTGGTTCAGCATACGCAATTTATACATTAGCTAAAATATTTAATAAAGAAGCTTATATTCAAAATATTAATTTTGATGATACAGGACTTAGACAAGTTGAAAAAGTTTTTGGTATGCAAAAGAATTTAATATTTATAAATCCTCGTGTTGCAACATCGTTTAATGGGCTAGAAACATTAGTAGTTTTAGTTGATATTGCAGATGAGAACAGAATTGAAAATAAACAAGCATTTAAAGATATCAATAAAAATAATGTTATTGTAATAGATCACCATAGAGTTGCTAAACAACCGCAATTTGCATTACAACATTATACTTATATAGATTCACAAGCTTCTTCAGCGTCTGAAATAATTACTGAGATAATAGCTTTATCAAACTTAAAATCAAAGATAACACCTTTAGTGGCTCAACTTTTATTAGACGGTATTTATTTAGATACAAGCATATTTCAAAAACACACCTCTTCTAAAACATTTTATGCATGTTCATTATTAGAAGAATGAGGCGCAAGCGCTGAAAAATCTATAGTAAGTTTAAAAATGTCTGAAGACATTTATAATAAAGTCAAATTATTAAATTCAAATATTTATGAAATAAAACCAGGATATTTCTTGGCTTATAGAGACATTGAAGTTTCGAATGATATTATTGCCATTGCAGCTGATGAAATATTAAGGGTTGAAGGTAGAAAAGCAGCTTTTGTTGTTGCTAAACTACAAGGAACAAATAGATATAAATTATCTGCTCGTGGTATTAATACTAATGTGCAAATAATTGCTGAAGCGGTTAATGGCGGTGGACACTTTGGATCTGCCGCTGCTGAAAGTACTGAACCTTTAGCAGTATTTGTTGATAATATTAAACAAGCAATAGTGAGTGTAAAAAATGAAAGTAATAATAATTAAACCATTTCAAAATTATAAAGTTAATCAAATTGTTGAAGTATCAGATGGATATGGAAAAAACTTTTTAATTAAACAAGGATATGCTCAACCTGTAAATAAACAAACTATAGCAAACTTAGACAGGGTTATTGAGCACATCCAAATTAATAAACAACATGAAATTGAAAAAGCACAAGTTTTTAAAAAAGAACTTGAAAAATTAATTTTAAAGTTTTCACTTAAATCTAATGGAAACATTGTACATGGTAATATTACTCCAACTGCAATCGAAAAAGAATTACAAAAATTAAATTTAAAAGTTCCTAAAAATTCATTAGAAAAAATTAATTTGAATACTTTTGGACTTCATTATGTTGAAGTTAAATTATTGCCAGAAGTAATTGCAAAAATAAAAGTTGAAATTATCGAAGAAAAATAGTTATTGAAAAAATTAATCTGCCAATATCGTGGCAGGTTTTTTAATGTCGATATATTTCATTAAAAATAATATATAATAAAATAAGTATAAATTAAGTGATACCCATACATAATAAATAGTTAGTGCTATTTATTATGTTTATTGTGTTAAATTGGAGCATGATGGCAACAAATATTGAAGAATTTGAAAAATCGATAAAAAATAATGAATGTAGTCTTTTAGGTTTACTAATTCGTAATCCTGAAACTTTTACAAAAGTCGGGGATGTTTTAAAACCCGAAATGTTTTACTTTAAGCAAAATCAAATTTTATTTAAGGCTATTGCTGATGTTAATTACGGTTCTAAAAAATTAGACCCATCTTTACTTTTAAGTTATCTATTTGAAAATAAACTAGAAGATAGCGTTAAATTTTCACCGACTGATGATTTACCTGAATATATCAACACTTTAATTACTTCTGCTGGGTATGTTAGTGAAATTGAAACATATAATAAAAAAATTTTAGATCAATATAAAACTTCAACGTTTTTAAATTTAATGAAAAAGTATCGTGAAACAATCAAAAATGAACCATTTGATATTAGTGAACTACTTTCTTCAATGCAACTAGATTTAATTAATATTAACGTTTCTGATGTTAATTCAGGATATGTAAAAGTTAAAAATCAAATTGAAGAATATATGAATAAAATTAAAAATCGTAATGTTGAAAACAACTCACTAAAATTTGGCTATCCAGAACTAGATAAACTTATTTTAGGTGCAAACCCTGGTGATATGCTTATTTTAGCAGCACGTCCTTCTGTTGGTAAAACTGCTTTTGCTTTAAATATTGCAAAAAATGTTGTACAAAAAAGTTTTAGTTCTAAAGACAATAAATCTATTTCAGGCAAGACAGTTTTATTTTTCTCTCTTGAAATGTCTGCTTCTCAATTAACTCAAAGAATTTTATCTATGCAAACGAAAATTCCTGCATCTAAATTCAAGACAGGTGATTTAGAAGCTGCTGATTGACAATATATTAGACATGGCTTAAACATTATGAATAATTGAGAATTATATTTTAACGATAAAGCTTCATTATCAATTTCAGATATTATGACATTATGTAAACGTTTTAATAGTGCCAAACATATTGATTTAGTTATTATTGATTATTTGCAATTAATTAATGATAGTAATAAATCAAAAACTGAAAACCGTCAACTAGAAGTTGGAAAGATTTCAAGATCTTTAAAACAACTAGCTAGGGAATTGGAATGTCCAATATTAGTATTAAGCCAATTAAACAGAAATGTTGAAAAAAGAGAAGGAAAATTACCTGTTTTATCAGATTTACGTGAATCAGGAAATATTGAACAAGATGCTGACGTTGTTATGTTCTTACATAGAAAAGATTATTATGATTCTTCAAAATTCGAAAAAACAAGTAGCACAAGCTTAGAAGAAAAATCAGAAGACACATTTAGTGAATCACTTAATGATATTTCTGCATCTAAAACAACTTTGATTGTTGCAAAAAATAGACAAGGTGCAACTGGTGTAGTCCCTTTTAACTTTATTAGTACATTTAATAGTTTTGAAGAAGCGGCACCCATATTGCATAAGAAAAAAGGAGGGGAATAATAAATGGATAAAAAAACTAAAGTAAAATTGTCGAAAGAAGAAAAAATTAAAAAACAAAAAGAATTAGAAAAAATTTTGAATCCTAATAATATTAATTTATTAAATGTTTGAAAAAAAGAACCAAAGAAAATTTTGTGAATGTTTATTAGTGCTTTCTTATATAACATTGCTATAGCAACTTTTTTAAGCAAAGCATCTAGTGTTGCAAGTGGAACTACTGCATTAGCACAAATAATTACATTTTTAGTTCCTCAAGCTAATAGCTTTTTTGGTTTGCTATATGTTTTAATTACTATTCCACTTATGTTTGCTTTTTGAAAGAAGAATCCAAAGTTGTTTATGGTATTAACCTTTTATTGAATGGCTTTTCAACTTTTAGTACAATTACTTTTTTCAGATTATGGTGGCAAAAATCCTATCCTTAAATTTATTAATGAACATATAACTATTTATAAACCTAATGGCAAACATAGTTATTGAACTCCTTTTGGAACTAATATAACTGATCCAAGCGATGTATTAAAATATTGACAAGTTAAAGATGCTAGCTTTTCTGCAAACATTGATGAGGTAGGTAAAAACTTGACTTTATATACAAGATTATATAATGGAACAGGAATTCAAGGTGCAGTGTGAGATGGCAATACTTGACCTTCATTAGTTTATGGTGCAATAGGAGGGTTACTCGAAGGAGTAGCTGCAGTTATTGCTTATAAACAACGTGGATCAATTGGTGGAAGTAATATTATTTCTAACTATATAGCATTTAAAAAGAAAAAACCAGTTGGTTCAACAACATTTTATGTTTCACTTTGTTTTATTGCATTCTCAGTAATAATTATTGGTTCATTAGAATCAACTAATAACATTAAAATGACTGTTGATACTTATAGACCTTGAAGAGAAGAACAATTTATTGTTCGTTTAGTTGCTACATTTGTTTATTTGATTGTTTATACATTTATTCTTAATAAGTATTATCCTAAATATAAGAAAGTTAGAATTGAAATATATTCAAACAAGATTGAAGAAATTTTTGAACATTTAAAACTTACCGGATATATTCATTCATATAATGTGTTTTATGGTATTAGTGGATACAATCATAGACAATTTGGAAAGATTGAAACTATTGCCTTATATCTTGAAAAAGATTTAATCTTCGAAGAACTTAAAAAAGTTGATAAAGATGCATGAATTTGTACTTCAAATATTCATGATCTAAATGGTCATTTCGATACTTCATATATTGATTAACATAAAAAAATAAGGAATCAAAAGTTTCTTATTTTTTTATGTTAAGGTATCTTTAATTTTTTAATGATTTTTTTAGTACAATGTATAAATATAGATATAAATAAAAAATAATATTTTATTCATAATAATTCATATTTAAAAAAAGGAAACAATTTAATGACAAATAAAACTAAGCTGTCAGCTGAAGAGAAACTTCAGAGAAAAAATGAGTTAAATAAGAAAATAAACCCACACAATATTAATTTATTAAATATTTGGAAAAAAGACCCAAAGAAAATTTTGTGAATGTTTATTAGTGCTTTCTTATATAACATTGCTATAGCAACCTTTCTTAAAAAAGCTTCTAGTGTTGCAAGTGGAACTTCAACAATTGCACAAATTGTTACATTTTTAGTTCCTCAAGCTAATAGCTTTTTTGGTTTGCTATATGTATCAATTAGCATTCCAATAGTCTTTGGCTTTTGGAATAAGAATCCTAGACTTTTTTCAGTCTTAACATTTTATTGAATGATATTTCAATTAGCAGTTCAATTAGTATTTTTAGATTATAGTGGCAAAAACCCAATTTATAATTTCATTACTGAACATATAACTATTTATAAGCCAAACGGAAAAAATAGTTATTGAACTCCTTTTGGAACTAATATAACTGATCCAAGCGATGTATTAAAATATTGACAAGCTAAAGATGCTAGCTTTTCTGCAAACATTGATGAGGTAGGTAAAAACTTAACCTTATATACAAGATTATATAAAGGAGTAGGAATTACTGGTGCTGTATGAGATGGTAATACTTGACCTTCATTGGTTTATGCGACTATTGGTGGTATATTTGAAGGAGTAGCTTCAACTATTGCTTATAAGCAACGTGGTTCGATTGGTGGAAGCAGTATTATTGCAAACTACATTGCATATAAAAAGAAAAAACCAGTTGGTTCAACATTCTTTTATGTTTCACTTTGTTTTATAGCTTTTTCTACTGCAGTTATAGGTGGACTAGAATCAACCAATAATATTAAAATGACTATTACTACATATAGACCTTGAAGAGAAGAACAATTTTTAGTTAGATTTATTTCCACATTTATGTATTTAACAGTATATTCATTTATTCTTAATAAGTATTATCCTAAATATAAGAAAGTTAGAATTGAAATATATTCAAACAAGATTGAAGAAATTTGTGAACACCTTAAATTAAATGGTTATGTACACTCATATAATATATTCTATGGAGTTAGTGGATATACACATAAACAATTTGGCAAGATCGAAACTATAGCTTTATATTTAGAAAAAGATTTTATCTTTGATGCTTCAAAGAAAGTAGATAAGTCCGCATGGATTTGTACCTCTAATATTCATGATTTAAAAGGAGATTTTGATACTTCTTATATAGATTAACAATAAAAAATTGTAAAACCAAAAATTGCAATTTTTTATTTTTTTTAAGACTAAACAGCATTTCTTATGATTTTTGATCATAATAGATAAATAAATTTTTTATTTATGATAATATTTTATTTAACAAGGATATATCATGAACGAAAATAAGCCAGAAGAAAAATTCAATAAGAAAAAAGATAAAACTTCTTTAATAAAAGTTTCTTACAAAGTTAGTGAAAAGAAAGTAGATTTAAATCCATATAAGGTTAATTTTTTTAATATATGAGTAAAAGCACCTAAAAAATTATTATTTGCATTTCTTTCTGCTTTGCTTTATAACTTAGGGGTTGCAATATTTCTTTCTAAAGCAGCAACAGTTGCTTCAGGAGTGTCAGCAATAGTGCAAGGACTTACTTATACTATTGAAGTTACAAGTAAATACTTTGCATTTATTTATTTAGGATTAAATATACCTCTTGTGCTTGCTTTTTGAAATAAAAATCAAAAGATGTTTATGCTACTAACTATGTATTGATTATTGTTCCAAGTAATAATTCAAAGTATATTTTTAATTAAACCAGTTGGTAATTTCTTAGATAAAATTTCTATTTTTTATACTAATTGAACTAGTCCCGGAACATCATGAAATAACCTTCAACCTTGAAGAGTTTATCATGATAGTACCACTTGACCAATTTTGGTTTATACATTAATTGGTGGTGCTTGTGCTGGTACAGCTGCCGGTATTGCTTGAAAAAATTCAGGTTCTACTGGTGGAAGCGACATAATTATTTATTATGTTTCTCGCATGAAAAAGAAAAGCATTGGTAAAGTTTCAACTGTAGTTGCCCTTATATTTGCTGCTGTTTCAATTTTTGTAATTGGTTTAGTTGAAGGACTGCGTGTTAATCCTAAAAAAACTTGAAATCCTGGAGCTTTTTTACTTCGTGTTATTTGTACTATTCTTTATATATTTATTTTTAATGGTTTAATTGAATTAATATATCCTAAATACAAGAAAATTAAAATTGAAATTTACACATATAAAGGCGCTGAAATTATTGCACATTTACAATCAATTAATTATTGACATGGATATAATTACTCTTCTGTAACAAGCGGTTATAGTCATCAAGAAGTGTTTAAAATAGAAACAAATGCTCTGTATCTTGAACAAAACTTGATTAAGAATGAAATTCTTAAAATAGATCCAAATGCATTTATTTCAATAACCATCATAAATAAAATAATAGGTTCTTTTAATACCTATAAAGTAGATTAAAAAAATTGCTAAGCTAAATTAGCAATTTTTTAATTCAACAAACTGAAACAAAAATTTTGAACTAAATTATAAAACATTTATTCTTATAAAAATTCATAATTCTTGGGGTGCTTCTAAATAAAATTTTTTCGAAGATTTTTTTTATTATACCAATCTATAAATTTTTTACCTTAGTTTAGTTGCTTTAGATTTACTATTTTTCTCCAACGGTTTCGAGCGTTTCAATTCTTTTAATGTGACGCCCACCTTCGAAAGTAGTATTTTCTCAAATGTGAAACATTTTAAGAGCATCTTCTGTAGTTACTAGTCTTCCACCAAAACAAAGAATATTAGCATTATTATGCAATTTTGCTAATCTAGCTTCCTCTTCACTTGTTACTCTAGCGCATCTTATTTTCTTAAATCTATTTAAGGCAATACTAATACCTATGCCTGATCCACAAAGCGCAACATATAAATTGTTTTCATTTTTATCTTTTAAAAATTTCTTTGCAAAATCAATTCCTATTTCAGAATAAGAAACGGAATCAGTTCCATTTTTAGCACCTTCTAAAATAACTTTGTAGCCTTCTTTTTCTAATTCTTTAGCTATTTCAATTTTTCTATCATAACCAGCGTGGTCACTTGTTATATATACTGTTTTATTATTCATTATTAACTCCTTAATATTTTTTTATCTTCTGCTCTAATAATCATGCTTGGTTTTTGGCTCATATTACCGAAATTATAAATATTAGTAATTTCAGGAAAAATTTCTTTAGCTTCTTCAATTGTTTTGCAAACTGGAGCATTTGAAATATTGCAGCTAGTCATATACATAGGTCCATTTTTTTCTAAAAAATCTAAAAGCAATTTTTGATTTGGCATTCTAAAACCTTGATCGTTAACAACTATTGTTACATTGCCTGGTCAATATTCTTTAGCCAGTTCTTCAGCTTGTTGATTTCATTCTTTAAATTTTCTTGCTTGTTTTAAAGAAGCTACTAAAATGATTAATTTCTTAGCTCTATCTCTTCCCTTTAGTTCGTATATATTATTTTTTACTTCCTCGTTTATTTTTCCGCCTAAGCCTAAAACGGTGTCAGTTGTTGTAATAATTAAGTTACTATATTTATTATTTTTCATATGCAAACCTTTCATTCATTATTATTTAATACACTAATTTTAATATATAATAAATTATAAAATTAAATAAAAACTAAAACATTTTTTTAGTTTAAAAATAAGGAAAAAACGAGTTATGCCAGAATTACCAGAAGTAAGGGTTGTTGTAAAACATTTAAAGGAAAACGTTTTAAATAAGAAAATAAGCGATGTAGTTATATATAAAGAAAAACTTTTTCATAATTTTAGTGCTAATGAGTATATAAATATTTTAAAGAATAAAGTAATTTTAGATGTATCGAATTATGGTAAATTAATTACTTTTACATTAAGTGAAAACTATTATTTATATTCTCATTTAAGAATGGAAGGAAAATACCATTTTAATAATTTTGTTTCACAAAACAATTCAAAACATTTAATTGTTAAATTTATTTTTAGTGATAATAGTGAATTAAATTATTATGATTCTAGAATGTTTGGTACTTTTCATTTATGAAATAGTAACATGGATAAAAATTTAAAACCTTATAGAACTTTAGGAAAAGAACCCAAAGATATAACTCCCAAGGAATTATATGAAAGTTTTAAAAACTCTAATGTTGCCATAAAAACCAAATTATTAGATCAAACCTGCATAGCAGGTATAGGTAATATTTATGCTGATGAAATTCTTTTTGCTTTAAAAATTTATCCATTGATGCCTTCAAATAAAATTTCTCTAGAACAAACATCTGAATTATTAAAAGTAGCTAATAAAATTTTAGACGATTCATTTAATGCAGGAGGAACTACTATTTTTAGTTTTGAAAGTTTTAACCATAAAAAAGGTAACTATCAAAATTATTTAATGATTCATAATCCAAATTTAAAAAAATGTAAAATTTGTAATAATGAAATTAAAAAAATAAAAATTAATGGCAGAGGAACTTATTTCTGTCCTAATTGTCAAAAGGAGAAAAATGTTTAACAATAGATTAGATTTGCATGGTAAAGATTTAAACAAAGCAACAGCTGCCGTTTTAAATAAATTATTTGAATTTGAAAATGATGAATATGAAAACATCCTCTACATCATATGCGGCAAAGGGACGGGCACTTTACTTTTACATGTAGAGGAGTTATTAGAAGAAAGTAATTATAAATATTATTATGATGATAAACTTTCAGGTTTTGTAATTAGTAAATAGTTTCTAATATTTTTTTTCAAGGTCTTGGAATATCGTTTGGTGTTTCAAGATCTTTTTTATAATAAACTAAAACATTTTTAATTCTAAAAAACGGTTCAAGTTCTTTAATATTAATTTTTAAATTAAGATATTTAATAATTGATCTTGATTCTTCCATTTCTTCTTCATAGTTTTGCGATTTTAAGAAGCAGAACATGCAATCATTTGTTTTACCTAATTTATGACTAAATTCTATTAATATTCTAAGCTTAGCAACAGCCCTAGCAGTTATTAAATTATAATAATTAAATTCTTTAGAATCTTCAGCTCTATATCTTAGTATTCTTAATTTTTTAAGGTTTAATTTTTCTTTAACTTCTACTAAAAAGTTATATCTTTTTAACATAGGTTCATAAATTGTTAATTCAAAATCTTCATTAGTAAAAATTAAATAAGGTAAAGATGGAAAACCTGCTCCAGCGCCTATATCTAGTATCTTTTTATTTTTAATGTTGTAAATAGATTTATCTATTTCAGAAAGTAAAAGAATAGATTCAATTAGTCCTTCTTCGACTAATTTAAGGTCATTAAAAGCAGTCAAGTTAAGCACTTGATTTTTTTCTTCTATTAAAAAATAATATTGTGAAAGCTTTTCTAAAATTGCTTTGTCAATATTAGGAAAATGTTTATTTAAATTATTTAATATTTCTTTTTGAGTAAGCATTATAAACTTCAGTTATTGATGTTTTGTTAATATTAGCTTCTATTACTAAGGCTAAGAATTTAGCTAATGATAAAACTTTTAATTTTTTATAATTTGAACCAATTAAGCTTTGGCTTTGACTTGTTGAATTTGAAACTATAACTTCATCAACTAAATCATTATTTTCGAACATGTCAAATCCTCTTGAAAATAAGCCATGTGTTGCAGCAACAATAACTTTTTTAGCGCCTTTTTCTTTTAATGCTTTTACTGCATTAATAATTGTTCCACCAGTATCAATAATGTCATCAAAAATAACAACATTTTTATTTTCTACTTCTCCTAGTACACCCATAATTTCGCATTTATTAGGACCTGTTCTTCTTTTATCAATAATTGCTATTTCTTCTTCATTTTGAAGAAGTTCTGCTAATTGTCTAGCTCTAACTGCTCCACCATGATCAGGAGAAACTATTACAAATTTTTCTTTTCTTGATTTTAATTCTTGCGAAAATATAAATTGTCCACGAAGATCATCAACAGGAATATTAAAGAAACCTTGGATAGAAGGATTATGTAAATCAATTGCAATTATTTTAGTTACACCTGCTATAGTTAGCAAATCAGCAATTAATTTAGATGATATAGGTTCACGCCCATTAACTTTTCTATCTTGGCGAGCATAACCATAATATGTAATAACTACATTAATATATTTAGCACTAGCTCTTTTAAGCGAGTCTACAAAAATAAGTAAATCCATTAAATTATCATTAACTGGCTTTGATGTATTACAAATTATAAATACATTTTTATTTCTTACAGTTATTGAAGAACTTAAAATTCTTTCGCCGTCAGCAAAAACAATTTTATTTGCTGGCACAATTTCACGTTTTAAAACTTTCCCAATTTGTTCAGATAATTCCTTTGAATTGTCTAAACCAAATATTACAACGTCATTTGTTAAATTAGTTGACATTTTTACCTCTTTAAAAAAATCTTGAATTAATATATTCATATATTTTACTTTATTTAAAAAATAATGTTTTTTAATAATCTTAATTTAGAGTGAACCCTTTCCAAAAAGTCCAAAATTTGGGGTTAACTTTAAAGCTTGTACTTTTTTATTTGTCATAAAAAACAAAAACAATATTAATAAAATTAATAAATTAAAAGGAATATCGGCTTGCGATATTCCAAATAGTGAGCGTGATGTTTCTTTAGAATTTAATTTTTTAAATTATTTTTTTTATTTATTTTTAACTTTTTTTGTAAACACAGTGAAGTCATCATGTGCAATATCAAATTCTGATAAAATTGCTTTAATAAATGTTATAACAGCATTTGCATTTTTTGTGCCTTCGATGTAAATTCCACTATTTTCATCGATTTCTATAGCTTTGTTCAATTTTTTAGGATCATTTGTTATTTGCACGCTTGTTCCATTAGGAAGTTTTCAGTTATTTTGAGCCAACTTTTTCATTGTTGTTGAATCTTGATAATATAAAATATTTGATACTTTTTTTATTAAATCACCATAAGAAGTTAAATCAACCATTTCACCTAATAAGTTGAAATAAACAGGCTTTGTAAAAGTTAAATCAATTTTGTCATCAATATTAATTTGTTTTATTTCATCTTCCACTATTTTATAGTCAAATACTTCTTGAGGTAAAGAAAATATTTCGCAAACAATATTAGCTAATCTATCAGCTCTTTTTACAATTGAGTCTTCATTTCATATTGCGCAATTTTTAATATCTTTGTTCAATGTATTAAATTTACCAAATTCTTCAATTGAAATTTTCTTGTTTTTAAAAGGTTTATCAGACAATTCTGAATTGTATCCTGTTAAAGTTAAATTTCCAAGTGTGTTTAAATATTTATCGTAAACCTCATCATAATTTGTACCAACCTCATTTCTTCAATAAGAGGTCTTGTTACGAGGCATAATGTGTTCAATAGTAATGTTTTCATCAATTTCAATTCTTTCTTTGAAATTCAAATTTCCATTTTCTATTGTCGAAAGTAAGTATTTACATAATTTTGAATTTTTGTATAATTCAAATTTTTTCAATGAATCTTCAAAATCTTTATTAGATGGAACACCATCTTTAGTATTTGCTAATGAAGCCATAAAACTATATAAATTTTTTAAATATGCTTCTTTGTTTTTTTCATTTTGAAAAATTCTTTTTGTAAAGTGTTTTGAACAACCCTCTTAGGGAATTAGTTGAAACAGAACATATTGATCTTCTAATAATGTATGTGACAAAAAATTGTAGAACACTGTTTAAAACATTTTCATCTATTATTGAATTTTCATAATCTTCAAAAACACTAAATAAAAATGGGTAAATTGTTGTTTGTTTTAATATTCTGAAGACACTTAATAAATTATTTGTTTTTTTAGAATAATTTTTATCGTCATCATTAATAAAAACATTGTAATATTTAGAATATTTTTTCAAGTTTTCTAATATTTCTTTGTTGCTAATTTGATTTTTTTCAACAAATTTTTTAAAAGTTTGATATGCATTTTTTTCAGCTGCTGAGTCTGGCATTTTAAAAAGTAAATATACTAAAACAAAATCATTAAGTTTATCTTTTGCAATAGTATTTTCTACAGGCAATCAATAATTTTCGAAAAGTTGTTCTCTATCTAAATCAGTCATTAATGCAAAAGTTTCTAATTAAATCAGATAAAGTTAAATCTTCTCCAGTTGAATTAATTCTTTCAAACACTTCTTGTGGATTGTCACCTAATCCATTTTTTTCTTCTTGCAAAGTAATCATAACAACTTCTAAATTTTTAATTCCTCTTAAAATTTGAGAAGTTTCTATTTTGCTTTTAATTGAATCTTTTATTAGCGATTTAAACAATTCATAATTAATTTTAATGTTTGAAGTATCATCCATTTTTTCAACATTATCAGACATTAAATATTCAAATTGCTTGTTATCTGTTTTTATTGGTTTTAATTTTAATTTTCCTATTAAATTATTTGAATATTTTTTTGAATCTCTAAAATTAAATAATAATCTTTCTAAATCTTCTTTATTATATGGATGAGTTTCTAAATCATATAATGCTTTTAATAAAAGATAAACTGATGTCATTCTTTGTTGGCCATCAATTATTAAATAATTGTTAACGCCATTTTCTTCTTTCAAATTGACTTGAACTATAGAACCAAAGAAATGTTTTTTATCATTTTTAGCTGCTTGAATGATGTCATTATAAAGTAGTATACAATTTTCTTTTTTTCAGTCATAATTTCTTTGATAAACAGGTATGTGATATTGTCTACGATTCATAAACATATAATCTAACATATTTTCATCGTTTGCTTTCATTTAGTCTTCTTTATAATAGTAAATATTATAATACATTTTTTAAATCACTTTTCTTATAGCTTGATAATAACTTATAAATTTGTCTGTTAAATTAGTCAAAAAACAAAAAATTTTAAATTAAAAAGCAAGAGAAAATAAACTAGGACAAAAATTTTGGACTAAATTGTAAAATTTTTGTTGTTGTAAACATCCCATAATTCTTGGGGCGTTTTTAAATTAAATTTTTTTAAAAATCTCTCATTATTATACCAATCTATAAATTCTTTTATTTTATTTTTCAATTCAATAAAAGTAAGTGTTTTAACGGTTTGATAGAAGTTCGGAAAAATTTCAGTTTTTAATATAGAAAAGAAATATTCAATTTCTCGATTATCCAGTGAGTTTCCTATTCTTGACATTGATATAACGCCATTAATAGAATTAATAAAACTTACAAATTCTTGAGAAGAATATTGAATGCCGTGATCTGAATG
>NZ_ATUH01000008.1 GCF_000420105.1 Metamycoplasma orale ATCC 23714 | reverse complement strand
AATTTTTTTCTTGGACGGCCGCTTCCTTTTCCTTTTTTAGGTGATTTACCGGTTTTAGATTCTATGTTCATACCTAAATTATATTTTTTAATTTTAATTTTTATTCAACGAATTACATATCTATTAAAAATTTTATTTGAACCGCAAATTTTTAAATATTCATATTCAAATGCTCTCTTGGAAATTTTATTATTCTTATAGTTTTCATACAAGTCAAATACTTGTAGTCACTCATTAATTTTTAATTGTCTACCCATAATTATCTCCTTTACTTAAAATGAAAAAAAAGGACTCAATTTTTTTTAATTTGAGTCCAATTTTTTTGTCCTAGTTTAAATATTTGTGGATTTTTTCTTATTTTCTTAAATGAATTTAATTAAAAAAAGTATTGGACTAAGTCCAATACCTAAATATTTATTTTTTAGTAGTTTTTGATTTTTCAAGTAATTTATTAAATCTTTCAACACGACCACGAGCTTTTGCTGTACTTCTGTTTCCAGTGTAAAATGGATGACAATTTGAGCAAATATCAAGTGTAACTTTATCAGCAGTAGAACCAAATTTGTGTTCAGTATTGCATGAAGTGCATGTTGCTACTATTTCTTTATATTTTGGGTGAATATTTTTTTTCATAATCGCTCCTTAATTAAATTCAAATTAACTAATTGTGTTTTTAATAAATTAATAAATAATATTGTAATACATTTATAAAATTATTTTCATTTTCATTCTAAAATTTCTGGCATATCATAACCATATTCTCTAACATAGGTAATATGATCATTAATTTTTTTATCAATTTTCTTAATAAATGCTTTTGAATCATTGCCATAAACAGCTTTAGCAACGGTTTGAGAAATATGGAATCTATCCATTTCTGATAAAAATCTTATATCAAATGAGGTTGTAATATCTCCGTTTTCACGATATCCATGAACATATAAATTATGATTTTGACGTTTAAAGAAAATATCTCTAATTAAACCTTCATATCCGTGAAATGCAAACACAATAGGTTTATCTTTGGTAAATACTTTGTTAAACTCTTCATCGCTAATTCCGCGAGGATCAATATCTTTTGATCTAAGTTTAAGTAAGTCTAGTACATAAACAAATCTAATTTTAAGATCTTTATATTCATCTTTTAAATAAGTAATTGCACTTAAGGCTTCAATATTAGGTTCTACCCCTGAAGCTACTATAACTACATCTGGTTCTTCATTAGCTTTGCATGTTGAAGCTCAATCAATAATTTTATACCCTTTTTCAACAAGTTCATTTGCTTCTTTAATTGAATAAAATTGTTCACGGGGTTGTTTTGAAGCAACAATTAGATTAATTACGTTTCTTTCTTCAAGCGCTTTTTTCATTACTGCAAGTAATGAGTTTGTATCAGCAGGCAAGTATTCTCTAATTAACTCAGGTCTTTTATCTGCTAAATGTCCTAACATTCCTGGATCTTGGTGTGTATATCCATTATGATCTTGTTGAAAAGCAGTTGAGGTTGCAATTAAGTTTAATGAAGGATAATCTTTTCTTCATTTTTGTTCAAGTGATTTTTTAAGTCATTTCATATGTTGAGTTGCCATTGAATCTACTACTCTTAAAAATGATTCATAACTTGCAAAAAATCCATGTCTTCCTGTTAATACATATCCTTCAAGGAAACCTTCTGCTTGATGTTCGCTTAATTGTGAATCAATAACTCTTCCGCTTGGGCTTAACCATTCGTCATATTTTTCTGAAATTGGTAGCATTCATTGTCTGTTGGTAACTTTAAATACTTCATACAAACGATTAGATTTAGTTTCATCAGGTCCAAAGATTCTAAAATTATCTTTGTTATTTAAAATAATATCTGAACAATATTTTCCAAGTTCAACCATGTCTTGTGCTTTTATAGAACCGGGTTTGTCAAAAATAAGTCCAAATTTTTCTCATGCACTTAATTTTAAAGGTCTAGGATTTAGCCCTCCGTTAGTAATTGGGTTTTTAGCCATTCTTTTATTACCTAATGGAGCCAATGCTTTTATTTCTTTATTGATTTTTCCTTTTTTATCAAATAATTCTTCTGGTTTGTAAGATCTTAATCATGTTTCAAGAGCATCAATATTTTTGTCATTTAAACCAGATACAGGTAAAGGCACTTGATGTGCTCTAAAGCTTCCTTCAATTGCTTCATGATTTCATTCTTTTGGGCCGCTTCATCCCTTAGGGCTTCTAAATACGATTAATGGTCATGTAGGCATTTTTGCATCTTTAGCTTCGCCTTTTCTAGCTTCTTTTCAAATATTTAAAATTTTTTCAATTGCTTTATCTAAGCTTTTTGCCATTAATTCATGTGATTTTGCAAAGTTATCATCGCCTTCAACAAAAATAGGTTCTCATCCAAAACCACTAAAATACAATTTTAATTCTTCATTAGTTTTTCTTGAAAGAATTGTAGGATTAGAAATTTTTCCACCATTTAAATGAATTATTGGTAAAATTGCGCCATCGGTAATAGGATTAATAAATACATTTGAAAATAATCCTGCACATAAAGGACCAGTTTCAGCTTCTCCATCACCTACAACTACTGCGGCAATAGTGTTAGGATTATCTAAAATGCTTCCAGTAGCATGACTTAATGAATATCCAAGTTCTCCACCTTCATGAATTGAGCCAGGAGTTTCGGGAGCAGCATGGCTTGCCGATCCGCCAGGGAATGAAAATCTTTTACATAATTTTTTAATACCTGCTTCATTTTCTTCAATGTTTGAGAATATTTCAGTATATGATCCATCTAAATATGAGTTAGAAATCATTACTTGTCCACCATGTCCAGGGCCTTCAATATAAAACATATTTAGGTCATATTTATTAATAACTCTATTTAAGTGAGCATAAATAAAATTTTGCCCAGGAATTGTTCCTCAGTGTCCAATTGGATATAATTTTATATCATCTTTAACTAGTTTTCTTCTTAATAAAGGATTGTCTCTTAAATAGATTTGTGCAACTGATAAATAGTTAGCTGCTCTAAATCATTTATCAATGTTATTTAAATATTCTTTTGAGTCAAAATTTATATTATTTTTTTTCATTTATACCTCTTTTCTATAATGTTTTTTATCATTATTATTTTTGTTTTTTAATAAAAACAAAATGAAATTTTTATCAAAAATGTGTATTAATAATTATATATTATTATTGATTTTTCCTTACAATTTTATTAGATTTTGTGTGATATTTTTATAGTTTTTTAATCCAAATTTGGTCTAAAAATTAGCTGAAAAAATAACTTTTTTAAATGCTTAAAAAACTAAAAAAAATTATTTTATATTTAAAAAATATTTTTTGATATAATAGTAAATGCAACTACAACTTTGAAGCGTAAGATTGCGGTACACCAAGCTTAGTTGTTCATCTAGGGTATCGATAACTTATGTGGAGTTAGTTCAAGAAAAAATGAACAAGGAGAACAAATATGAAATTAGAAATTAAATTAAAATCTTTCGATGCTTATTTAGTTGATGATGCTGCTAAAAAAGTTGTATCATTAGCTAAAAGTGAAAAAGCAAAAATTAGTGGACCTATTCCGCTTCCTACAAGAAAAGAAATTATTACAATTTTAAGATCTGTTCACGTTAACAAAAAATCTCGTGAACAATTCGAAAGCAGAACACATAAACGTTTAATCGTTTTACAAAATGTTTCTGCTACCCTTGTAGACAAAATGAAAAGATTAGAACTTCCTTCAGGAGTTCAAATTAGTCTAAAATCTGTTAACTAGTTGATAACAGACTTTTGTTTTTTATAGAAACAATTTTAAAAAAATAAATTGAAAGGAAAATTATGAAAGGAATCTTAGGAAAAAAAGTTGGAATGACCCAATTATTCACCCAATCTGGTGCATTAATTCCAGTTACAATAATTGAAGTTAAACCAAATGTTGTTACTAAAGTTCTATCATCTGAAAAAGATGGATATGTTGCAATCCAACTTGCTATTGATGAAAAGAAAAAGTCACAAGTAAAAAAACCTGAAATCAATCGCTTTCTACAAGCAAATACAACACCTAAGCGCTTCGTTAAAGAAATCAGAAATATGTCTGGTTATAACTTAGGTGATACAATTGATGCCTCAATTTTTGAAGAAGGACAAATTGTAGATGTTACCGCAACTTCTAAAGGAAAAGGATTTGCCGGAACAATTAAAAGATACAACCAACATATTGGTCCTAAATCACACGGTGGTGGTGGAGGATCTCAACCAGTAAGACAAACAGGTTCTATTGGTGATATCATGGGAAACAGAGTTTGACCTGGTATGACAATGCCTGGACATATGGGATGTGAAAAAGTTACAATTCAAAATCTAGAAGTAATCAAAGTTGATCTAGACAAAAATGTGCTTATTGTTAAAGGAAGTGTTCCCGGAGCAAAAGGTGCTTATGTAACTGTTAAATCTTCAATCAAACAACCAAATGTTAAAAAACAAACAGAGCTTTTAAATCTAAAAGTAGCATTACGTAAGAATGAATTATTCGAACATGCTAAAAAACTTGGTTTAGATATTGACATGAAAATGACTATAAACGAAATGCAAACTAAGATTGCACAAAAAGAAGAAGAATTAAAGAACGAAGCTGAAGCTGCTAAAGTTGAAGCTAAAGAAGAAAAAGTTGAAGGAGATAAATAATGGCTGAAACAAAAACCACTACAAAAGAAGTTAAAGTTAAAACCACAACTTCATCAACTACTAAAAAGACAACTTCTAGTTCAAAAGCAAAACCTTCTACTAAACCACAATCTGAAAAAGCAAAAATTAGCCAAGTTAGAACAGTAACCAAAAAAGTTGAAAATAAAGTTTCATTTGAAAATGAAACCTTGCCTAAAAATGTTTTTGGTGCTTCTACAATTTATCCACAAGCAATGTTTGATACTATTCTATCTGAAAGAGCTGCAAAGAGATTTTCAACCCATAAAGTTAAAACTCGTGGCGAAGTAAGTGGAACTGGTAAAAAACCATGAAGACAAAAAGGAACAGGTAGTGCTCGTGCTGGATCATTAAGATCTCCAATATTTGTTGGAGGTGGTAGAGCATTCGGTCCTACTGTACAAAGAAATTACAATCTTAAAGTTAATAAGAAAGTTAGAAAAAATGCACTTATTTCAGCATTAACATTATTAGCTAAAGAAAAAGCAGTTTTAGTTCATGAATTTAAAGTTTCAAAACCTTCAACAAGAGACTTATTAATTGAATTAAACAAAAAGAAAATTGCAGTGCTTAATAACGTTTTATTAGTTTCAAATGATGAAAATGTATTTTTATCAGCAAGAAACTTACCAAATGTAAATGTAGTAAAAGTTACAAGTTTATCAGTTGAAAACTTAGTAGCTGCTGATGTATTAGTAATTAGCAAAGAAGATATTAAATATCTAGAAGGGTTGGTTAAATAATGAATATAAACGAAGTTGTTAAATATCCAATATTAACTGAAAAATCTGAAATTGCTAGATCAAATAAAAATCTTTATACATTTGCAGTTGATCCAAGATGCAATAAAATCGAAATTAAACAAGCAATTGAATTTATCTTTGGCGTTAAAGTAGTTTCTATTAATGTTATTAATTATGACAAAAAACCTGCTAGCTTAGGAAGATCAAAAGGATTTAAACCTGCTGTTAAAAAAGCATACGTGCAATTAGCAGAAGGTTCAAAAATAATTTTATTCCCAGAAGAAGCTAAGGCAGAAGAATTAGAAGCTAAGAAAAAAGCTAGAGAACAAAAATCTACAGAACTTACTGATGTAGAAAAGAAAGCAGCAGAAAAAATTGCTGCCAAAGCAAAAGCTAAAGCAGAACCTAAAAAATCAGATTCAGCAGAAAAGAAATCTGAAGTTAAAAAACCTGCTACAAAATCTTCAAGTACAAAAACTACAAAGTCTGTAGCTAAAACTACTGAAGTTAAAAAAGAAGTAAAAAAAGTTGAAGCTAAACCTAAAGCATCAACCGCTAAAAAAGAAGCAGCGCCTAAAAAAGAAACTGTAAAAAAAGCTGCTCCTAAAAAAGCCGACAAATAATTCTTAAAAGATAACAATATTTTTAAGATAAGGAGAAAATTATGGCAATTAAAAAATTTAAAGCATATACAAATGGTCGCCGTAATATGTCTTCGTTAGATTACCAAGCAAACTTATCAGGACATGCACCTGAAAAATCGTTATTAGTTAAGTTATCTACAACTGCTGGTAGAAACAACCAAGGTAAAATAACAACTCGTCATCACGGGGGAAGATTAAAGAGATTTTATCGTATTATCGATTTCAAAAGAGATAAAGATAATATCCCTGGAACTATTAAAACTATTGAATATGATCCAAATAGATCAGCAAACATTTCTTTAGTAGTTTATAAAGATGGTGAAAAAAGATATATTATTAGCCCAAAAAACATAAAAATTGGTCAACAAATTATCTCAGGTGAAAATGTTGACATTCAAATTGGAAACACACTTCCATTAAAAAATATACCTGAAGGTACATTTGTACACAATATTGAACTTCAACCAAAACAAGGTGGAATAATTGCAAGATCTGCTGGTTCATCTGCTCAAATATTAGGTAAAGATGAAACTGGTAAATACATTATTCTTCGTCTAAAATCTGGTGAAGTTAGAAAAGTTCTTGCAGTGTGTCGTGCAACAGTAGGTGAAGTTGGAAATGAAGAATATTCACTTGTTAATATTGGAAAAGCTGGAAGAAATAGATTAAGAGGTATTAGACCTACAGTTAGAGGTTCAGCAATGAACCCTAATGACCACCCACATGGTGGGGGTGAAGGTCGCCAACCTATTGGACGTAAAAGTCCTATGACTCCATGAGGTAAAAAAGCTCTTGGTGTTAAAACCAGAAAAACTAAAAAAGCATCAAACAAACTTATTATTAGAAGAAGAAAGGAAAATAAATAATGGCACGTTCATTAAAAAAAGCCCCTTTTGTTGATGATCATCTTATGAAAAAAGTTATGGCAATATTTGAAGGTAAATCTCCTAAACGTCCAATTAAGACTTGATCAAGAAGATCTACTATATACCCAGAATTTGTGGGATTAACATTTCAAGTTCATAATGGTAAAGCATTTATTGATGTGTTTATTTCAAACGATATGGTAGGACATAAATTAGGTGAATTTGCGCAAACTAGAACCTTTAATGGTCATGGTGCAGATAAAGGAAAGAAATAATGTCTTTACACGAAATTTTAAATAAATCAGTAAAAGCATCTGTTAAGATTCAAAGAGTAAGCCCTAGAAAAGCTAGATTAGTAGCTGACTTAATTAGATATTGTTCAGTTACTGATGCTTTATTAATATTGCAAACAACTCATAAAAAATCATCAGAAATAATTCTAAAATTACTTAATTCTGCAATTGCTAATGCAACTAACAATGCAGGACTTGATGCTAAGAAACTTTATGTTTCTAAAATATTAGTTAATGATGGACCAACATTAAAAAGATTTCAACCTCACTCACGTGGAAGAGCATTTCCACTTTTAAAAAGAACAAGCAATTTCTATATTGAACTTGCTGAAATAGGATCTCAACCATTTGAAGAAGTAGAAAATAAATCTATTAAATCATCTTCAGAAAAAGAACCTAAAAAAGAAGAAAAAGTTTCAAAAGAAATTAAAGCAAAATTAGTATCAGAAGCTAAAAAAGCTTCTGAACCAAAAGTAGCAAAAAAAGAAAAAGTTGAAGTTAAAAAATCTTCAACACAAGCAAAGCCTGCAGCTAAAAAACCTGCTAGTGAAAAGAAAGTTGAAGTTAAACCTAAAACTTCAGCACCTAAAAAAACCACAACTAAAAAAGTTGAATCTAAAGAAAAAGGAGGCAAGTAATTTATGGGACAAAAAATTAATCCAAATGGTTTTCGTTACGGTATAACAAAACCTTTAAATACAGTTTGATATGCTGATAAAGATAAACTTGCTTCTCAATTAATTGAAGATCAAAAAATTTATAAATTTTTAGATAAAAGAGTTAGAGAATATTTAATTGGAAAAGTTTCTATTAAAAGAAACCAAAAAAATGCTATTGTTGTTTCTATTTTTTCAGCAAAACCTGCTGCATTATTAGGAACTAATGGTGAAAATATTAAATTATTAACTACTGATATCAAAAAATTTATTAGAAATAAAAAAGCTGATATTACATTAAATGTAGTAGAACTTACTAAACCTGATCTAAATGCTAGATTATTAGCAGAAGGAATTGCTGTTAAATTAGAAAATCGTGGTAGCTTTAGACTTGCTCAAAAACAAGCAATTAGAGCTGCTATGAAAGCTGGCGCAAAAGGAATTAAAACCTCTGTTGCTGGACGTCTTAATGGTGTAGATATGGCTAGAACCGAAGGATATACTGAAGGTGAAATGAAATTACATACCTTAAGACAAGATGTTGATTATGCTGTTGCACTTGCGAAAACAACATATGGTATTCTTGGAGTTAAAGTTTGAGTATCACTTGGTGAAATTCTTTCTAAAAATAACTTAGAAGAAAAAACATTATATGAACAACTTGAAGTAGAAAAGAAATCTAAGAGAACTTTTGAACAAAAAGGTGGAGATAAAAATGTTACAACCAAAAAGAACTAAACATAGAAAAATGTTTCGTATTCGTCATGATAAAGTAAAAGCTGCTAGAAATAACACTGTTACTTTTGGTGAATATGGACTTAAATCTACTTCATCTGCATGAATAAGTGCAAAACAAATCGAAGCAGCCCGTATTGCTATTACTCGTTATATGGGTCGTGAAGGAAAAGTTGTTATAAAAATATTCCCTCACATGTCTAAAACATCAAAACCTATTGGTGTACGTATGGGTTCAGGTAAGGGTTCTCCAGAAGAATGATTCGCAGTAGTTAAAGAAGGAACAGTTATGTTCGAAACTATGGGAAATACTGAAGAAGTTATGAAGGAAGCTCTTAGACTTGGTGGTCACAAATTGCCAGTTACTTGAAAAATCGTAAAAAGAGAAGAACCTAAAGAAGAAGTTAAAGGAGATAAATAGTTATGGAATATAAACAATTACTATCTAAATCTGAAAAAGAACTTAATGAATTAGTAGCTGAATATAAAGCTGAATTATTCTCTTTAAGAATGAAAAATGCAACTAAGCAATTAGACAAAACCCATAGCATAAATGAAGTTAAGAAAAATATCGCTAGAGTATTAACTGCATTAAATCAAAAAAGATATGATGCTCAAAGAGCTGAAATCGATAAAATAATCGCAGCTGAAAAAGAAGCAAGAAAAGTAGAACTTGCTAAAAATAAAGCTGAAAAAGAAGCAAAGAAAGCTAAAGAAGTAAAACCTGCTAAAAAAGTTTCTTCACAAGCAGCAACCAAAAAAGTTGTAGTTAAAGAAGAAACTAAAAAAGCAGAAGATACAAAAGTATCTAAACCTAAAACAACTGCAAAAGTTGCTCCAAAAAAAGAAGCAACTAAAGTAGAAAAATCAACTAAAAAAGAAGATACGTCAGTAAAACCTGCTAAAAAAGTTACTGAAAAGAAAAGCACTGAAACAAAAAAAGTTGAAGTGAAATCAGAACCTAAAAAAGTAGCAGTAAAAAAAGAAAGTAAATCAACTGCAAAAGTAACAGTTAAAAAAGGAGAAACTAAATAATGGCTGAAGAAACCAAAAAAACTACAACAAAAAAAGTTGCTAGTCCTAAAAAAGAAACAGTAGCAAAACCAGCAGTTAAAAAAGAAGCTGCTCCTAAAAAAGTTGCTACCAAAGAAACTACTAAAAAGGTAGCAGAAACTAAAGTTTCTGAAAAACCAGTAGTAGCAAAAAAAGCTGTTTCAAAATCATCAACAACTAAAAAAGTTTCAAAACCTAAAAAAGTTGCTAATGCACAAGTTGATAACAAAGTTGTAGTTAGAGAAAATAGACGTAAAACATTAGTTGGTACAGTTGTAAGCATTAAAAATAATAAAACCATTACTGTTATGGTTGAAACATATAGAAAACACCCATTGTATTTAAAACGTTTCAAAAAATCAAAGAAATTTGCAGTGCATGATGAAAATAACACCGCAAAAGTTGGAGATGTTGTTAAAATACAAGAAACTAGACCATTATCTAAAACTAAACACTTTAGATTGGTAGAAGTTAGATCTCATGCTATTGGAGGTAACGACAATGCTTAGAGAGTTTAGTAGATGTAATGTTGCAGATAATTCTGGAGCAAAAGAAGTTATGATAATTAAAAACCTTGGTGGCTCAATTGTTAAGAGTACTAACATTGGTGATGTAGTTGTTGTAACTGTAAAAAAAGCAATTCCTAATGGTCTTGTAAAAGAAGGACAAGTTGTTAAAGCTGTTATTGTTAGAACAACTAGAGGTCTTGTAAGACCTGATGGATCAAAAATTGCTTTTGATGATAACGCCGTTGTTTTAATTAAAGAAGATGGCACATTAAGAGGAACACGGGTATTTGGCCCAGTGGCTAGAGAACTACGTGAAAAAGGTTATGTAAAAATAACATCACTTGCACCGGAGGTATTATAATGGCTTCAACAAAAATTAAAAAGAATGACTTAGTTGTAATACTATCAGGTAAAGATAAAGGTAAAACTGGTGCTGTTTTAGAAACAAATTACAAGAAACAAACCGTTATTGTTAAAGATGTTAATAAAAAGACCAAACACCACAAGCCTAGCCAAGAAAACCAAGAAGGAAAAATTGAAAAGAAAGAATTCCCTATTCATATTTCAAATGTTGGTTATATGGTTAAAAAAGGTAATGCGCAAAATAAAGGCGCAGAAGCAAGTAAAATTGGTTGAAAAACTGATGCTAAATCAGGACAAAAACAAAGATACTTGAGAAAAACTAAAAAAGTTTTAGGAGGTAAATAATGGCTACTAGTAAAAAATTAGAACTAGAAAAGAAATATTTAAAAGAAATTAAGCCTGCCTTAATGAAAGAATTTAAATATACTTCAGCTATGGAAGTTCCTAGACTTGAAAAAATTGTTATTAATATGACTGCAGGTAATGAAGTATCAAATTCAAAAGCTATTGAAGAAGTTATGTCAGAACTTGCATTAATAACAGGACAAAAACCTTTTCAAACAACTGCTAAAAAATCATTAGCATCTTGAAAATTAAGAGAAGGTATGCCTATGGGCGGAAAAGTTACTTTAAGAAGAGAAAAAATGTGATCATTTTTAACTAAACTTATTAATGTAGCACTTCCTCGTGTGAGAGACTTTAATGGTCTTAACCATAAAAGTTTTGACGGTAAAGGTAACTTTGCTTTAGGTGTAAAAGAAGAAATTATATTTCCTGAAATTAGTTTCGATAAAATCCGTAAATTAAAAGGAATGGATATTATTATTGTTACAAGTGCAAAATCTAATGCAGAAGCATTAGCATTACTTAAACATCTTGGTATTCCATTTAACAAACAAGCATAATAAGGAGTAAACGTGGCAAGAAAATCAATGATTGCGAAAGCAAAACGTGAACCTAAATTCAAAGTTAGAAAATACACAAGATGTGAACTTTGTGGAAGGGTACATGCAGTATTAAGAAAATATAAAATTTGTAGAATATGTTTCAGAAATTTAGCACATGAAGGAAAAATTCCTGGTGTTAAGAAAGCGAGTTGATAATTATGGCTATCATTATAGACCCAATTGCAGATATGTTTGTACGTATCAAAAATTCAATTGCACGTAAATATCACGAAGTAAATATTCCTCACTCACAAAAGAAAGTTAAAATTTTAGAAATTTTCAAACGTGAAGGATATATTACAGACTTTGAAGTATTTAAAGATCAAGAAACCAACTTTAAAGTTATTAAAGTATTTCTAAAATATAAAGGTATTAATCAAAATCAATGTGCTATTTCTGGACTTAAGAAAATTTCAAAACCAGGTTTAAAAGTATATTCATCTTCAGAATCACTTCCAAAAGTATTAAGTGGTTATGGAACAGCAATTATTTCAACTTCTAAAGGACTTTTAACTGATAAAGAAGCTAGAAAAGCTAATATCGGTGGCGAAGTTATTGCATTTATTTGATAAGGATAAATTATGTCAAGAATTGGAAAAAGAGTATTAGTTATACCTTCTGGTGTTGAAGTATTATTGGAAAATAATAAAGCAATAGTTAAAGGTAAACTTGGACAATTAGAATATACATTTTCACCATTAATTAAAGTTGAAATAAAAAACAATGAAATAGTAGTAACTAGATCAAATGAAGAAAAATCTACAAAACAATTGCATGGCACAACAAATGCTTTATTACACAATATGCTTATTGGTGTATCAAACGGATATAAAAAAGAAGTCGAAATTAAAGGTGTTGGTTACAAAGCAACATTAAAAGGAAATGAAATAGAAATTATTGCTGGATTTTCACATACAGTAACAAAACAAATTCCAGAAGGTTTGAAAGTTGAACTTCCAAAACCTACTAATATAATTATTAGTGGAATTGATAAACAATTAGTCGGAGAATTTGCTGCTAATTTAAGAGATATTCGTCGTCCTTCTCCATATTCAGGAAAAGGTATTATGTATAAAGATGAAGTTATTCGTCGTAAAGAAGGAAAAACTGCTGCTAAGTAGTTTATAGTTGGAGAAAATTATGAAATCACGTAATGAAAAAAGATTAATTAAACATCTAAAAATTAGAAACAAACTTTCAGCAGGAACTTCTAAAGTTCCTAGAGTGTGTGTATTTAAGTCTTTACATCACTTTTATGCACAAGCAGTTAACGACGAAAAACATGTAACATTATCAGCAGCTTCAACCCAAGAATTAGCAAAAACTGCTAAAGGCAATAATATTGAAGCAGTTAAAAAAGTTGCAAAAATCTTTGCAGCAAAATTAAAAGAAGCAAAAATTACAAAAATCGTTTTTGATAGATCAGGTTATATCTATCATGGAAAAATTAAAGCATTTTGTGAAGTGCTTAGAGAAGAAGGGATAAAATTCTAATGGCTGAAGAAATTAAGAAAATTTTAGAAAAAGCAGAAAAAGAAAACAAAGTTTCTTTGGAAGCTAAAAAAGAAGAACAAGAAGAAGTTACTAAAGCTTCTGGTACAAAAATAGTTGTTAGAAAAACTTTTAATAAACCTGAATTCAAAAAAGATGCTTCTAAACAAAATAATGAAAATAAAAAACTATTCCAAAGATCTCAACATCGCGATCAACAACCAAAATTTGATGCTGAACCTGAATATGAAGAAAAGGTTATTGATGTTGCTAGAGTTACTACAGTTGTTAAAGGTGGAAGAAGATTCTCATTTGCAGCTTATGTAGTAGTTGGAAACAAAAAAGGAAAAGTTGGCTTTGGACATGGTAAAGCTAACGAAGTGCAAGACGCTATTAAAAAAGCAGTTAAAGATGCACAAAAAAATATTATCAATGTTCCTATTGTTAATGGAACAATTCCACATGAAGTAAGACAAAAATTCTTAGCTTCTAAGGTACAATTACGCCCTGCCTCAAAAGGTGCGGGAATTATAGCATCTGGTACAGTTCGTGCAGTTACTGAACTTGCTGGATATACAGATATATCAACAAAAACTTATGGATCAAGAACCAAACAAAATATAGTAGTAGCAACTATCGAAGCTCTTAAACAATTAAAGACTGTCGATGAAATTGCTAAAATACGTGATATTGATGTTAAACATTTATTAAATAAATAATTGATAAAGGGGTATTAAAATGCAATTACACACATTAAAAGCTACTGAAGGTTCTAGAAAAGAAAAACACCGTGTTGGTAGAGGACATGCAGCTGGTAAAGGAAAACAAGCTGGACGTGGACAAAGTGGACAAACTAAAAGAAGTACTGTTCGTTTAGGATTTGAAGGTGGACAAAACCCATTATTCAGAAGATTACCAAAACGTGGTTTTAACAATGTTAACCATGTTGAATATCAAATTGTAAACTTAGATCAATTAGAAGCTACATTCAAAACAAATGAAGTAGTTTCACTTGATTCATTGTTTAAACATAATTTAATTAAAAGAGTTATGCCTGTTAAAATTTTAGGTAGAGGCTCTTTAACTAAAAAACTTACTATTGAAATACCAGCGTTATCTGAAAGTGCTAAAAAAGCAATTTTAAAAGCTGGCGGAAAAATAGAGGCTAAATAATGAAAAAAAATAAGAATAAGAAATTAGAAGATTTATCTTTAGAGACTAAAAATGAAAATTACGATGAAGAAAAACTTGATCGCTCTTTATCTCTAAATAAATCATCCATAGAAAGAAGATCAGCTTGAAATGAATGATGACAAAATCATCAACTTTTCAAAAAAATCTTATTTACCTTACTTATTCTTACTATTTTTATAATTGCAGGAACTATTACAATTCCTGGAATTAAATTACAAAATAAAGACAAGATAAATTCAGAAGGTGATTTTATCACAATATTAAACTTAGTAGGTGGAGGGGGACTTAGAAACTTTTCTATAGTCGCCTTAGGAATAGGTCCTTTTATATCAGCATCTCTTGTCATGATGATATTACAAACTAAAGCCTTTTCTTCAATCCACAGACTTAGTCAATCTGGACCGCAAGGTAGAGTAAAAATTAACTTTATAACTTATTTTCTCACCATTATTTTTTCAATTATTCAATCGCTATTAATTACAAGAGCGCTTGTTAATGCAAAATCTGGATTTGGAATTAAGTTTGATCCAGTTATAACTAAAATATTTGGTTCTAGAGGTGAATCTATTTATGGTTATTTTATTTTACCTTTAATGTTAGTTGCTGGTTCTTTCTTTGCTTTGTTTTTAAGCGAACAAATTACTAACAAAGGTGTTGGTAATGGAACTAGTTTAATTATTTTTGTTGGGATTGCCGCAAATTTAATTCCAACATTCAAACATGCATTTGAATATTTTGTTTCATCTGCTTCAAAAGGTTCGATTATTCTAAAAGAATTGGTTAATTATATAGTATATTTACTTGGTTATTTAATTACTATTGTAATAGTAATTATATTCACAATTGCAGAAAGGAAAATTCCTATTCAACAAGTAGGAGCTGGTCTTTCTAAAAATGAAAGTGAATTAAGTTATATGCCTATAAAAGCAAATCCTGCCGGAATTATGTCAGTTATCTTTTCATTAATGATTCTTTCAGTTCCTACAATGATTGCTAACTTAACTAGTCCTTCTGGAAAATTCTATTATTGAGTATATAAACACTTTCAAGTAACAAAACCATTAGGTTTCTTCTTATTTATATTAATAACATTTGGTTTAACAATTTTAATGGGAATTCAACAATCTAGAATTGATAAAATTTCTGAAGACTTTGCTAAATCATCAACATTTATTCCAGGAATAAAACCCGGTGAACAAACTGAAGATTATTTATTAGATGTTGTTATTAGATTATCTTTCTTTAGTTCATTTTATTTAATCATTTTAGGAGCAATGCAATATGTGCAACAAATGTTGGGTATGCCTGCACAAATTGCTTTTGGTGGAACTACAATTATGATTTTAGTTTCAACGGCTCATGAAACAATACAACAAGTCAAAGCAAGATTCAAGTCGCAAGAACTTGCACGTAAGAGAAGATTAATTAAAGAACTAAAAGAAATGTATGGAGAAGAAGAGGAAGATTTAATATGATAAACACTAATAAACCAAATTTAGTTTTTCTAGGCCCTCCTGGTGCAGGAAAAGGTTCTTTAGCTAAAGAATTTTGCGAAAAACTAAACTATTTTCAATTATCAACTGGAGATATGTTTAGAACCGAAATTAGAAATAAAACTAAATTAGGGCTAAAAATTAAGAGCATTTTAGATGCAGGTTCATACGTTTCTGACGAAATTACAAATGAACTGGTTAAGAAAACTTTAACTTCTTTAGTTAAGAAAAATATTCCATTCATTTTAGATGGATATCCAAGAACTATTTCACAAGCAGATTTTCTTACAAATTTAGCTAAAGAAGGAATAATCATTAAAAATGCTATACTTTTAGAAATAACTGAAGATCAAGTTGTTTCTAGATTATCAAAAAGAAGAGTATGCCCTAAATGTAAAAGAATTTATCATATCCAATTAAATCCTCCTAAAGATTTAATTCATTGTGATAATGAAGAATGTGATAACATCGAAGTTGTTAAAAGACCAGATGATGATAAAGAAATTGTTGAAAAAAGAATTAAGATTTATAATGACCTTACATTTCCATTGATAGATTATTATGAACAAAAACAAGTTTTGATAAGGATAGATGCTTATCAACCTATCGAAAAAGTTTTTGATGATACAATTAAAAAATTGGATTTAGAGGTAAAGTAATCAATGATTTTTATAAAAACAAAAGAAGAAATTGAAAAAATAAAAAAAGCATGTTCAATCTTGGCAGAAGTTAAAACCATCGTTTATGACTTCATAAGACCAGGGGTTTCTTTAAAAGAAATAGATAGCGTCGCTTTTAAAGAAATTATTAAGAGAAATGGCAAACCAGCTTTTTTAGGGCAATATGGTTTTCCTAATACATGTTGTATATCAGTAAATGAAGAATTAATTCATGGTATCCCATCAAATTACATAGTTAAAGATGGCGATATTGTAAAAGTTGACTTAGGTGCAATATATGATGGTTTTTATTCAGATTCAGCTTTTACTAAGGGTGTTGGAAATATTTCTGACAAAGATAAAGAATTAATTAGCGTTGCTAAAGACGCTTTCTATGCAGGATTTAATGCTATAAAAGTTGGCAAAAAAATCGGTGATATTTCTTATGCTATTGGAAAGTATATAAAAGAAAAAGGGTACTATACACCTGATGAATATACTGGGCATGGTATAGGAAGATCTTTACATGAAGATCCATATGTTTATAATGACGGACGTCCAAATACTGGTGCAGTCATTAGAAACGGTATGGTAATATGTATCGAACCTATGATCTTGCAAAAATCAAAAAAAGTTGTTGTTAAAGATGATGAATGAACAGTTGTTGATCCTTTAGGTTACAATACTGCTCATTATGAACAAACAGTTTTAATTGATGATAATAAAGCATACATACTATCAGGAGATAATATATAGATGGCTAAAGATGATGCAATTAAAATGTCTGGAAAAGTTGTAAAAATGTTTACCAACAAAGACTATGAAGTTTTATTAGAAAATGGTATGACTGTTAAAGGTTATATTTCTGGTAAGATGGCTCTTCACCACATTAAAATATTACCAGGTGATATGGTTGATGTTGAATTAAGTCCTTATGATCTTACTAAAGGACGAATTACTTTTAGACATAAATAATTTAAGGAGTAAATATGAAAGTTAGAGCATCAATAAAAAAGATTTGCAAAGATTGCAAACTAATTAAAAGACATGGTGTTAACAGGATTATTTGTATAAATCCTAAACATAAACAAAGACAAGGATAATAAATATGGCTAGAGTTTTAAATATTGAAATTCCAAATAATAAAAGAGTTGTAATTTCATTAACCTATATTTTTGGAATTGGTAGAACTATTGCTTCTAAAATTTGTGCAGATGCAAAAGTTAATGAAAATACAAGAGTAAAAGATTTAACTGAAGATGAACTTACTCGTATTCGTGATGAAGCTAAAAAATATACAACTGAAGGTGATTTAAAACGTGAAATTAACTTAAATATTAAAAGATTAATGGAAATTAAATCATATAGAGGAATAAGACACAGAAAAGGACTTCCAGTACGTGGACAATGTACTCAAAAAAATGCACGTACAAGAAAAGGTCCAAGAAAAACTATTGCAGGAAAGAAAGGTAACAAATAATGGCTAAAAAAGAGAAAAAAAATATTACTCAAGGAATAGCACATATTCACTCAACTTATCAAAATACAATAGTTTCATTTAGTGACTTAAAAGGAAATGTTTTTGCATGAAGCTCATCAGGAACAATTGGTTATAAAGGTACCAAGAAAAAAACCCCATATGCAGCAGGACTTGCAGCAGCTGCAGCACTTGAAAAAGCTAAAGAATATGGACTTAAAGAAGTAACTATTTTAGTTAAAGGTATTGGTCCAGGAAAATCAACTGCTAGAAAACAAATTGAAACAAGTGGTTTAGTAATTAAAGAAGTTAAAGACGTTACCCCACAACCACACAACGGTACTCGTCCTCCTAAAAAAGTTCTTAAAAGAGAATAATACTTATAAAGGATTTATAATATGGAAAAAATACAAAAAATTTCTTATAAGGAACTACTTGCTGAAAAAGTATCAGATTTTGATTCAGTATTCGTTATCGAACCTCTTTTAAGAGGATATGGTAACACAATTGGAACTGTTATTAGAAGAACATTACTTTCTTCAATAACTTCAGTTGCTCCATTTGCAATTAAAATTAATGGTGTTGAACACGAATTTGAAACACTTGAAGGTATTAAGGAAGATATTGTTACATTAGTATCAAATATTAGAGCAATTCGTTTTTCATACAAACCAGAATTATTTGAAAAAGATAATTTGGTTAGAATTACTTTTTCTTCTTCAAAAGAAGGTGAAGTATATGCTTCAGATATAACTGATACTAATGGACTTGAAATTGTTAACAAATCACAATACATTTGTACAATTTCTAAAAATGCTTCATTAGAATTTGCACTTTTTGTTAAAAGCGGTAGAGGTTTTGTTGACTTTGAAGAAAACAAAGCAATTATTTTAGAAAATGCTCCAAAATTAGAAAACAAAATTAAATCTGGACAATTTCTTGCAATAGACTCTGATTTCTCTCCAATCAAAAAATGTGCTTACACAGTTGAAGAATTAAATACAGGTTCTTCTCTAATAACTGAAAAATTAAAGATTCACATTATAACAGATGGAACTATTGATGCTAAAGCAGCATTAGAACAAGTGGCTAAAATAATAGTTGCACACTTTAGAGTTATCGGTAATATCGACGAACTTGAAGCTGTAAAATTATTTGAAGATACCAAAAAAGAAAAAGAAAAAATTGTTAATGTTTCTGCACCAATTGAAAAATTGGGTCTTACTATTAGATCATTGAATGCCTTAAGAAGAAGCGAATACAATACTATTGAACAACTTCTTCAATTAACACCAGATGAACTTGCTAATATTAAGAACTTAGGTAAAAAATCAGTTGACGATATTGTTTCTAAATTAAATAAGTGAAAACAAAATAATTTATCTGAAGATCAAGACAATGATGAATTTAGTGAAAATAGTTCTGAAACTTATCTTGATGATGAAGATGAAGATTCAAAATCATTAGAAGGAGAAAAATAATTATGGCAAATCCAAAACAAGTATATAGAAGAAACAGCGAATGATGAAACCATGTTGAACGTGCACTTGTAACAGATGTATTAGTTCACGGTCAAATTAGAACTACTTTAGAAAGAGCTAAGAAAATTAAATCAAAAGTTGATAAAATGATTACACTTGGAAAAGTTAATACACTTGCTACTAGAAGACAAGCTGTTAAATATTTAATTAATGTTCCTTCTAAGGATGCTAAAAAAGATATTGTTCAATATTTATTTGACACACTTGCGCCTAAATATAAAACACGTAATGGTGGATATACAAGAATAATTAAAGTTGAAAACAGAAATGGTGATAATGCTAAAATGGCTATTATCCAATTAGTTTAGTTACTTATAAAATAAGTACATAATAATTAAAATTAATAAAAGGAGATTAAAATGGCTATAGTACCAAAGAGAAAAACTTCTAAACAAAGAAAAGCATTAAGAAGATCACATCATGCATTAGAAACCACTACATTAGTAGAATGTAAGAACTGTAAACAACAAATTATTCCACACCAAGCATGTAAATACTGCGGTTTTTATAAAGGCAAAAAAATCATTAAAGAAGCTCTTAATGATAAAATCAAATAATAAATATCTTTCAATTAACTAATTAAGTAAAAAATCCGAATTTAACTAAACTTTCGGATTTTTATTATTTATTAACTATTTTTTTAATAAATAAGTTTTTATTTTTTATGCTAAACAATATTAAATTATTAAGCATAAAAGTTAAATAAATGGACAATATAATTAATGTAATTAATTTTACTGTCTTAGTTCTTTCCATTATAGTTTTAATTTCACTTTCACTAGCTTTTATCGAAGACTTTACAAAACTAAAAAATATAAACACGCTAAAAATAAAATAAAGTGAAAGAGTAATTATTAGTAATATATTAGTTCTAAAAACAATTAATATTTTTTTATTTTTTTCATCAGCTTCATCAGATTTTTTAAAATAAGTAAAAGATTGCGTAATTAATATTAAACTTAAAATAAATTGAAATAATAATAAATAACTATATTTATTATAATTTTTTATTTCATTGCTGTTTATTTTCATAAGACTAATAAAAATTAAGTTTATTATAGCAAATATCAAACATAACAAATTAGTCACTAAATAAGTTATAAAATTTCTTTTTTCAATTTTATTTATTTCATTATTTAACATTAAATTTTTGTTTTGCATTTTAAATTAACCTTTCTAAAAAATGAAAATCTTTAAATATAAGATAATTATATATTATAATTAAATATTAAATATTATAAGCATACATTGATAAGGAGAAATTATTGTGGAAAATAAGTATTTAGCATTGTATCGTCAATATAGACCAAATAAATTTTCTGATGTACAAGGTCAAGAACATATTATTACAACTTTAACAAACATAATTAAATCGCAAAAAATAGGACATGCCTATTTGTTTAGTGGTCCACATGGCACAGGAAAAACCTCGGTGGCCAAAATTTTTGCCAACACAATTAATTGTATGCATTCTAATGATTTATTAATACCTTGTGAAAATTGTATTAATAATGTGGATAAAAATTTAGACATAATCGAAATTGACGCGGCTTCTAATACTGGTATTGAAGATATTAGAGAACTTAAAGAAAAAATTAAACATTTACCTACTAACTCTCGTTATAAAATTTATATTATTGATGAAGTTCATATGCTTTCAAAAGCAGCATTTAATGCATTACTTAAAACTTTAGAAGAGCCACCCAAACATGCAATTTTCATTTTAGCAACAACCGACCCTCAAAAAATACCTTTAACTATTTTAAGCCGTGTTCAACGTTTCAATTTTAAAAAAATTGAACAAAAAGTCATTGTTAATCATCTTAAAAAAGTTTATGATCAAGAAAATATTAAATATGAAAAAGAAGCTATTAATTTAATTGCTTCTTTAGGCAATGGAAGTTTAAGAGACGCCTTATCTATTGCTGATCAAAGTGCTATTTTTGTTGGCGATGGAGTTGTAAAATTAGAAGACGTAGAAAAACTTTTTGGAATTACAAATGTGGAAAATATTATTAATTTAATTAATTTAGCTGCCGCTCATAAAGTAAAAGAAATTTTAGAATTAAGTAATACATTAGTTGATAATGGTGCGGATATTGAAAGATTAGTATCTTCTTTGATTTATGTACTAAAAGATTTTATTGTTATAACCCAAACACATTCAAATGAATTATTAGAATTCATTAATTTAGATCAATGTAAAAAAATTAATATATCTAATGATAAGGCACGTGAATATATTGCAGAATTAATTAATTTATTTAAAGAAATTAAATTATCTGATTTACCGCAACAATCTTTAGAACTTGGTTTAATTAAACTAGCAACACTTTCTACTCATGATGAAAATTTTACAAATGAAATTGAACTTCCTAAGGAAATTAAAACATTCGGCAACAAAAACATTACAGAATTAAATAATATTGAGGAAGAAGATTTTCAAATGGCATCAGAATTAAAAGAAGACACTTCAACTAAAAAAATAAAATCTAGAAATAAATCTCAACTAAACGACATTTTTTCATTTAGTTCAATCTCTAATAAATCTGATTATAAGACAACCATTATTGATTCAGTTGATATTGATGACGCTATACAAAAAACAGATGAGTTAATCTTAAAAGAAAAAACTGAAGAATTTGAAATGAATGATTTTAAGGAAAATACAATAACCCTTGATATTACTACAACAAATCCTATTGAAATTAACAAAACTAATGAAGAAGTTATGCCTGGCGCAAAATATGAATTTATTAGCGATGAGCTGTTACATGATCTAGTTTTTGTCAACCAAATTGAAAAAAAGGATAAAACTAAAGAAGATCTTAAATATAAGGATAAAGATAAATTATCTTTATCTCTAATGGATAAGACTTTAAGCGATGGTAGAAGTGATCAAATTGTTTTGTCAATGCTAAAAGATATGAAAGTAATTTTATCAGGCAAAGATTTTATTGTTTTTACTTCAAACATTAAAAGTAAAGTAAAAAATTTAAATATTAACGCAAACGATTTAGATATTCTAGAAGTTATCAAAAAAGTCTTTGGTAGATATGTACACATATTTGCAATTACACACGAACAACAAGTCGAAGCAACAGAGTGATGGAAAAATATTGGCAAAAATGATACAAATAGAAAAATTAAAAAGCTATATGATATCAAAGAAAAAATTAATGGTAGACCTAGTGAATTAAAAAGATGAGCAGAAGCTACATTTGACAAAACTAATTTTACAGGTACTAAAGAAATCAAAAAGAAAGTAAATTAAGGAGAAATTATGAATATAAATGAAATGATGAAAAATGCTAAAAGATTACAAGACGAACTTGCCAAAGAAACAGAAAAATTATATGTCAAAGAATTTAAAGTTGAAAAACACGGTATTGTTGTTGTTATGCTAGGAAGTAGAAGATTGAAATCAGTTATTATTGATCCAGCATTAGTTGATCCAGAAGAACCTGAATTAATTGGAGATTTAGTTATACTCGCAGTTAATGAAGTTTTAGAAATAATTGATGAAGAACAAGAAGCATTAAATGCTAAATTTGCACCAGCAGGTTTTTAATATATGAAGAGCGAACTATATCAGAAACTATTTTTTGAATTAAAAAAAATACCATCATTATCTAAAAAACAAATATCAAAAATTATTGAATACTTTTTAGAATGTTCTGAAAGTAATATTTTAGATTTAAATTCTTTAATTTTGAATTTCAAAAGATCAACAAAAAAGTGTTCTATTTGTAATTATTTAAATAATCAAGATATTTGTTATATATGTTCAGATAATACAAGAGATAAGAAACTTATGGTAGTAGAACAAAGTGCTGATATAGATAAATTCGAAGAACTTAAAATATATAAAGGTAAATATTTTGTTTTTGATACATTTTATGACTTAAAAGAAAACAATGATCATTTTTTTAAATTAATAGACGAGCTTAAAAAACTTTGCAAAAGTTATAATGAAATAATATTAGCATTTAATTTATCTATTATAGGTAGACTTACAATGGAAATGATTAAAAAAATATTGTATAAAGATTTTAAGAATTTAGAAATTTATCAACTTTCTTCAGGTTTACCTTTAAATGGCTCTGTGGAGTATGCTGATCCCACAACATTAAAAGAATCACTTGATAATAAAATTAATTTAAAGAGGAATAGCAATGAAAAATAAACAATACAACTTTATAGTTTTTGAAGGTATGGATTGTGCAGGAAAAACTTCAATTATCAATATGCTAAAATTATATTTAGAAAAGGAACATAAACTAGATAAATATGTTTTTACTAGAGAACCAGGTTCAACATTTTCTAATGAAGCTGAAAAAATTAGAAACTTAATATTAGATAAAGAAAATAATTTTTCGCCTATTATTGACGCACTACTATTTGTTGCCTCAAGAAGACTTAATTTAGAACATGGTATTTGACCTTCATTAAAAGAAGGAAAAATTGTTTTTTCAGATCGTTACTTTTATTCATCATTTGTATATCAAGGTATTTTAGGCAATGCTGGTTTTGAAACAGTGAGAGATTTAAATTATTTAATAACAAATCATACAAAGCCAGATCTTGTAATATTTTTTGACTTAGAACCAGAAATTGTTATTCAAAGACTTAAAACATTAAGAACTGAAACTGATAGGCTTGAACATCAAGATGTTGAATATTACATAAAACTTAGGGAAGCATATTACAAAGTCATTAATGATGATCCACAAAGATTTGTTATTATTAATTCATCATCTACCTTGGAAGATCTTTTTAAAGAAACTTTAAAAATCTTAAAAGAAAGGGAAATTATTTAACTATGAATAATAGTTATTATCAAATAATTGAAAACTCAATACAAAAAAATAAACTTTCACAAGTTTATCTTTTAATTTCATCACCTCATATTAATATGGATAAATATATCATTCATTTTATTAATAAAATAAATAACGAACAATTTGATATAAAGAAAAAGATAAATTTTATTGATCCCTATTTTTTAGTTGACGGCAAAAAAGATAGCATTAAAAAAGAAGATATTATAAATGCTATTAAAAATTCAACTGAATCTACAATGATAAAAAATAATAAATCTAAAATATTAATCATCAAAAATATTGAAAATGGTTCGCCATCTTCTTTAAATGCATTATTAAAATTTTTAGAAAATGTACCTAATAATTTAATTGTTTTATTAACTACTAATAATAAAAATAAAGTGCTCAAAACAATTCGTTCAAGATCATTTGAAATAAATATAAATCGTGAAAAACAAACATTGTCTAAAGACAAGTTTATTAATTTTATAAGTTTAATTACAGATGACAATGAATTAATTGATAAATATAGTAGCAAAGAAAATCTTGCAACTTTAAATGAACTTAGTGATTATTTATATTTAGCTAGAACCAATCCTCTTGAATTAATGTTATTTTTGTATAAAAGTATTACTATAGATAATGTTTATTTAATTTGTTCATATATGCAATTATTTTATGCAGAACTTTATTGTTTGTTTTCGAATGGTATTTCTTCAACTAATTTCATAAAGACAAATGAATATTTAAGTTTTAAAAGTGATTTTAAATATACCAAAGCAATTAAAATTATTAAGGACTTTATTAAATTATCAACTTCATCTAATGCTAATTTTAAGTTACAAAAATCTAAGTTTATTATTAAGCTAAAGGAATTATATGGAAAATAAATACGTATTTAATATTGTAGGAACACCTATTGGAAACTTGGAAGACATATCCTTAAGAGCAATACACGCTTTAGAAAATGCTGATATTATTTTATGCGAAAACATTCGTGTAAGCAAAAAAATGTTTTCTTTATTAGGCTTAAATATTAAAGCTAAATTAATTTCTTTTCATCTTTTTAATGAAAAAAATAACTTAGAAAAAATAATTTTTGACATTAAAAGCGGCTTAAATTTATGTTTAATTAGTGACGCAGGAATGCCATTAGTAAATGATCCTGGATTCAATTTAATCACCGAATGTAAAAAGCATAAAGATATATTCATAAACGTAATCAGTGGCCCCTGCGCGTTAATACATGCCTTTATCAAAGCGAACCAAAGTAACGTCTTTTCTTTTCTTGGTTTTTTAGCGCCTAAATCTTCTCAAAGACAAGCAATGTTAAAGTCACTAAATTTTGGTACTTACATTGCATATTTATCTCCTCATAAATTAATTGATACAATAAATGATTTTAATGTAGTACATGGCGAAAATGTTAAATTATATTTGATAAAGGAAATGACAAAATTACATGAAAATGAATTTGAAGGCTCACCTCTTGAAGTTCTAAATTTATTAAAAGAACAAAGTGAAAATATTAAGGGCGAGTTTACCTTAGTGTTTACAATTGCAAAAGAAAAAAAGCATGAAAAAATAAATAAGTATAAAAATATTAATAACGTTTAATTTATGATAAAATTAAACAGTAATTATTTTATAAAAATTACTATGTGGCGTGCGTGGCGAAATGGCTAACGCTCCGGGTTGTGGCTCCGGCATTCGAGGGTTCGATCCCCTTCGCACGCCCCATTTTTTTTATTTCTTTTTTTGTATTATAATTTATATATAGAGATAATAAATTACGAAACAAAAATAAATAAGGAGTTAGAATGAATTACTATTTAATTTTAGGGCATCCAACTAAAGATTCTTTTAATGGACAAATTTGTAGCGCATATGAAAAGAAATTAATTAGCTTAGGACATAATGTAAGAAGAGTAAACATTATTGATTTAGGTATGGATTTAAATTTATCTTTAAATCCATCTGAAAAAAATAAAAAAATTATTTTAAAAGAACAAGAAAATATTACATGAGCAGATGAAATTATTTTCTTTTATCCATTATGATGAGGAAATGTTCCAGCATTATTAAAGGGATATATTGATAATGTTTTTCAACCAGGATTTGCTTACAAGTATCATAAAAACGATCAAGGATGAGATAAACTCTTAAAAGGAAAAACTGTAAGAATTTTTTCTACATGTGATGCGCCTGCATGGTTTACAACGATAGTTTATCATAATTCGGACTTTACAACATTTAAATATGCTTTATGCTGATTTACAGGAATGAAATTAAAATGCGCTAAAAGAATTGGCAAAGTTTATTTACAAAATAATGATCAAAGACAACAAATTATCGAAAATATTTTAAAGAAAATAAAATAGCAATAAAAAAGGAATAAAAATATGAAAAAACATTTATTAGCTAGTTTATCAATATTACCTTTTATGGTTTCACCAGTATTAATTTCTTGTACAAAAAAAGAAGAAGTTAAATCGATTATAACTAATTTAAACCAAAAGAGTTTTAATATTTTTAGTTTAGCATCTGATATAAATATTTTAGATATTTATGATTCAACAAATAATTCTGAGTTTGAAAAAAGCAATAAATTTTTTAAAGATAGAAATTTCAAATTTGAAAAACCAGATTTTCTTGATGAAACAGAATATAAAAATCAAAGGATTAATTTTTTAAATTATGCATTTAATTTAAATTTAAAAAATGATGTTAGTGAAGATGAAATAAAAAATAGTTTATTAAATCATAATAAGTCTATTGCTAAGAAAAATAACGTTGTTGTTTTAAATACTTATGAGGAATATAAAAAGTTTACAAATCAATTTTGAGATGCCTCAAATTCTAAAAATGTAGAACTAAATAATATTAAAAATAAATTTGATTTAAAATACACTAAAGATTATTTTAATAATTACTCTGTAATTTTCTTATTAAATATTAAAAATATTGTTACTGAGTTTAATGTTAATAATAAAGCAATTGTTAAATTTGAAGTTAATAATGTTTCAAGGGAAAAGAAAGAATTAAATTTAAATATAAATTTATATGCTTTCTTATTGGAAAATAATTCAAATGTAGAAACAACATTTAATAATTATTCAATAGAAATTAAAAAGAGTGACCTATTAAATAATAAAATTGAAAATTTAAAAATTAAATTGAATATTGCCAATTATGATTGAATGTCGAAATTAAAGAAATAAGCTACGAGCTTATTTTTTTACATTTTTAAAAATTATTTTTTATTACAAAAAATATTATGTAATTTATGTATTTACTGGCCTTGCCTCAATTATGGAATTTTTTTCCAAAATAGTATATAATTGGCTATTAGTTTATATTAACATATAAATATATTTATTAGATTAGGAAAAATTTTTTAAGAAAGGGGGGGGCAACACTATGAAATTTTTTAAAAAAAGAAAAAATAAAGTTTTATTATGCACTTTTGGTGGAATAGTTGCTTCATCAATTATGATAAGTTCTATTTTTTACGCATCTAGTTCACATAGTTCAAATAGATTTATTACTAAAAAAACTGATGGTAAGGCTAATTTAATTCCTAAAGATAATTTAGATTATGAAAATGCTTCCCCTTCAAATACTGATAATAATTTAAAAGAAACCCCCAAACCTGCTCCTATTCCAGAAGAAAAAATAGTTCCTACCCCCAAACCAACTCCACAACCTGCTCCAACCCCTAAACCAACTCCCAAACCTACTCCAACTCCACAACCTTCTCCAACTCCTAAACCAACTCCTAAGCCAGAAACAAAAATTGTTAAACTTTTAATTAATGGTGTTTGGGTAGATGCGGAAATTGAAGAGCCTTCTCCAAGACAAACATTTGAATATGATAAACAAAACAATCTTCAAAACCCTAATCCATATATTAATCAAATAGTTGGAAAAATTAAAAATATACATGTTACTGAAGAATTTAGAAAAAATAGTTTAGAAAAAGCAAAGAACGGTTTAGTGCCTAATTGAATTAAAAGTTCTGTTAGTGATTTATTAAAATATGCTGATAGTGATGATGAAATAGAAAAGATAGCTAATAATAACCGTTATTGATATGATAGAATATGACAAAAGTTTCAAAGACTATTTGATTCACCAAATGTTGTTAATTTTTTAAAGGAACCTGCAAAATCTGAATTTCTTAATAAACAATTTAAATCTAAAGATCACAAATATGCCTGATTATATACAAATTTAGATTTCAATAAATTTACTAAGTTATCTAATGGTGCAAATAAAAATTTAAAAGAAGGGCTTACTCCTGATCAAGATAATGCTTATATTAATGAAAATGGCGAAATAGATTCTTATGCTTATTCTCCTGTTGATGGATTTAATACTGTAACATCTAGAATGCAAAACGATAATAAAAATAGACGTGTTTTTGGCTATAATGAATGACGTGGTAGAAGCGCTTGAGAAACTCAAAATGGGGAATATCCTGGTTGAACTAAAACTAATGTTACTAGTGAGTTTAAAAAATATGGTCTTTCTGATGGTGATGGTATAGTAGTTAATAAACTAACAAGAAAAACTCCTGAACAAGGAAGTTTAAACGAAGGTTATATTGTTGATATTGATGCTTCAAATGATCAAGGATATGAAAAAGCTAAAAAGATAATTGAAGAACTAAAAAAACAAAATATTAATGTAACCGGATATAGAATTAGAAATATGGGCAAATTTGATTCAAATCAAAGATTTGAAGAAATTCTCAAAGCATTGCCTGATACTTTACCATTGTTAGAATTATTTTTCTCAGCTAATGCTGCTAATACTTCTTCTTTAATAGCCTTACAAAGTAAAAGAATTAAAGAACTTGGATTGTATACTTTAGGTAATTCATTATTAGATGAATGATCTTTAAATCCTAATGCTTTGAGAAATGTTGAATGAATCAATAGCAATGACTATAATGTAAGTTTTGAATATAAACCCGGAACCGACATTGCAACTAGAATTACATTTGATACATTAGCATTTGATGAAGCAGATTATGATGAAACTGGAATAGATCTAGATGAAAAATTAAAACGCATTAATGATGGCCTTAGAATGGTTTATTGAGTGAGAAATAATGAACCTATTTTTCAAGGTGGATTTGGTCCAGGTCTAAATCCTGATAACAAAGAATCTGAAAATAGTTATCCTCAAGGACTTGATTTAAGTAGAGTTAAGAAAATTAGATCATTGCGTGGATTATATTTCCATGATAAATTTAAATCATCTAATTCAAAACCAAGAAAATTAAGAAGAGTTAAATTATATAGTTCTGGTAGTGCTTTTGACATTTCTTCAGAAGAATTGAATGAAGCAGGTTTTAATAAACATTTAGTATTAAATGAACCAACACCTCCAAGAACTAAAATTTTATTTAGTAATGGAAACTTAACAACAAAAGTTAAAATTACTGGTAAAAAATTATTAAATAGTGAAGGGCTTTCAAACCTAAACATATTGTTTAGATATGCAGAATCATTAAAAAATAGAACTGTTGAAGTAGATAAAGATGCTAATGAATTAAAAGTGCAATTAAAAAATGCTGGATACAATGTTACTACTTCTGATGATGATTTTGACTTTATTTAGAATTAAGGAATTAAAATGAAAAAAAATAAATTTTTATTATTATCTTTATCTTTAGGAATGCTTCCTGTTTTTCCTATTATTTCTGCTAGTTGTGTAGACAAAACTAAAAAAGATGATAAAAATAATCCAGATCCTAATAAGCCTCAAGAAGACCCAAGCAAACCAAATAAAAATTTTTCTAAATATAGTGATTTATCAGAAGAATTTAAACAAATAGTTGACAAAGTAGAACTAGGCAAAACTTTTGACTTTAAGTTAAAAGATTCAACACTACATGATAAAGAATATAAAGATATTTATCCTACACAAATTAGAAATAATTTTGATAAAGGTATAGAAATAATTCAAAAAGAAAATAATGGTGAATTAGATATTCAAATAAATGACGTTATTTTAGACGAAAAAACAGCAAACAAAACTGGTAAATTTCAATTATCTTTAATTTTAACTGATAAAAAAACCAATCAAATTTATCAAAAAAATATTGAAGTTTCAGGTTTTAATACTAATCCTTATGGAGCAGATGAAAATGGAAGAATTCCAAATGATGGTACTGAAACTTTAAAACCTGATTCAAATGATAGAATTGCCGAATATATAAAAGCAGACCAACAAAAAAGATATGAGTTGGATAATAGTAAATATTTAGCTGAATTAACTAGACAACAAAGAAATGCGCCTTTAAGTGAAGTTAGACCGGATTTAAACGCATTATTGGATAACGTTAAGGAATTTAACGCAAAAGCCATAGCTAATAATCAAGATACATATGAATCAGCTGCAAGAAAAGGTTTTACTTTACCCACATATGATGAACATGGTAATTTTAAAGGTCTCTCATTTTATGAAAATGAAATGGGAAAAGGACCTTCATGAGTTGATGCATTAGGAAATAGAGATATATATCAAATAAATGGTTTAGCTAGAACGTTGCCTAACGAACAATACCTAAGAACGGCATTACAAACTTTTGGTATTACTATTTCTAATCATTTAGGTGAAAATAAATTTCAAACTATTTCAGGGACAATGTGAATTATGGACTATCAAAAAAGGTCTGATGGAAAATATCCTACAAAATGATATTTCGCTACAAATTTACACGTTGCTGATGCATTAAGAAATAATTCAGTTAATTTTTCGTTATTAAAATTAATGAAAACTGCTAAAACAAAAACTACTTTTAGATTAACAAACTTAGATGATAATTTTAATAGATTTTCTTTTAACTCTAAGGACAATCAATTTATTGTTAATAATGGACTCAAAACTATTTATAGTGCAAGAAACTTTTTAAATACCAAGCCAAGTGATTATCTAACCGAAAATCAAAAGAACAAGTATAACAATGTTGAAGAATTTTTGGATTTTTCTGTTTTTGAAATAGATTTTGAAAAATTAAATTTAGATGGTGTTTCTGGAAATATGCTAAACCAAAACTTAAGTGATTTAACTTCTAAATATTCAGGCTTAGATGTACATAATTTAGCAAAACTAATAACAAATGATTATGCAAACGAAGCAAATAAAAATGATTGAATTAAATTTAAATCAAAATCATATTTAAAAGACTATTCAAAAATTGAATATCCTTTAGTAGCTCCTAAAAATAATCCAGAATGATTTAAAAATTATGATGAATTATTTGCAGTTGGTTATCCAAATTCGACTGGAGATTATTTTTTAAGACAATATTCAGATGATGATCAAATTAAATATAGAACGCAATTTAATTTTAGTTTATGAACTAATTCTGATTATAGATTTTATGATAATTTAGGCAAAGATGCTTCAATGGATGAACGTGCAAAAAGAGGAAATTATTTATCTTATGCTTTAGGTTATCGTTCATTTACAAATAAACCAGGCATTTTAGATTCATTTATTTCAGCGCCACATACTGGAGATAAATTATATACATCTAATGATAATAATCAATATTTAGCAATGGGTCTTGAATATTTAATTAGACATTACGCGCCTGTAGGCGGTGCTTCTGGATCAAGTGTAAGAAATCAAAATAATGAAATAGTTGGTATTTACCATATTTCAAACATTTCTGCTCATACAGGCTTGGCTGCAGCATTTAGATCAGAAGGTCACAATTACAACGGATTATATGGTACATATAATTTGCCTCAATATGATTTAATTTATGGTGGAGGACTAAATCAAATTAGTTCATACCGTCAAGCTTTATTAAAAGAATATGAAGGTCAAGTAATAAAAACAAATTTATTTTCAAATGGACTTAATGACATTCCTGATGAATATAAGTTTTAAGTTAAAAAACAATAAAAGCAATTATTTTGCTTTTATTTTTGAATAATGTAAGGATAAACATGAATGAAAGTAATATATTACATAATAAGTTGATATATGATAATGAAGTAATTAATCAGTCAAACGGCAATTCAAAGATTAAGAAAACTTTGAATTATTTACTGTTAAGTTTAACAGTTATTTTGTCTACTTTATTATTAATTTTTTCAGACCGAACAATATTAGCAGAAAAAATGTTAATTCCTAACAGTTTAAAATATTTTTTTAATTTTCAAAGTCAATCACTAGAACAGCTAAATGCTTTAATCATATTTAGATTTTTAGTTTTTGGTTTTGTTTTTGTTTATTCAATTGCAAAAAATTATAATAATCTTTATTCTAATAAACAAACAGCTAAAAAATATATTAGCTGATATTGCATTTATTTGTCATTAACTATTATTAGCTTTGGATTATTTTTTAGTTACTTTGAAATATTACCATCAAAAATTGTAAATATTTCGCTACTTTTACTTGTCTTATTTTTAGTAAATCTTTCTTATTCAATTACTAATTATTTTCAAAAAATAAAGTTAGAGCCTTTATTATACCGCAGCAAAAATGTTTTAATAATTCCTATTGTTTCTCAATTTATTTTGACAATAATTTTTATAGTTCTTCCTTATATCTGAATATATTTAGGCCAAAGTAAAGACTTAATATTTTACGGAAATACTTTTTTTAATAAATTAAATAATTTATTAACAGTTAAAAGCATAGGTAATGTATTTATATTGTTTTTTATTTCTTTAGTACTTATAACTTTAATTGTTGGTGCTAATTATTCTACAATTAATTTAATTATCAATAAAAAATATAATTTTGAACTTTTAAAAAATAAACTTTATTTATTAGCTTGTTTTGTAATTTCATTCTTACTTTGATATATTAGATTATTTGCTTATAAACATAATTTGTTAGATATATTTAGTAATAATCAAAAAATAGAGTATGTATACCTTACCAACATTGCTTTTATTTTTATTGTATTAATAGTTAATATTTTTATTAATTTCTATAAAAAAATTCAAATAAAAGGTTCTTTAAATAATTTATTATTATTTATTACATCACAAATATTAATTTGATTATCAGTGGTTGCAATTTCAATTTTAAATAATAATGCCTTTATAATTACACTAAATGTATTTTTTGCTTCTTTAGCTTCTACTGTATTACTTGTAGTTTTTTTAATTAGAAACAAAAAAATAAATATAGTTATGTTAATAATGTCAATTGTATTAATTTTGTTGATTCAGCTTATTTTATTTAGTTTTGGAATTAATTATTTATTAACTTCTGAAAAATATTCAAATTATTTATTTATGACTATTTTTTCAAAATTAAGTTTGATTCAAATTATATTAATAACAAATTTAACATGTCTTTTTGTAATAGAAGCAATTATACTTATTCAATTTTTTATAGTAATTGCAAAAATTAAAAAAGATAAATTAAAGGAGAACTATGAAAAATAATAATATAAAACCAGTTGAAAACATATTTGATGTTTTTTCAGAATTTGAAAGTGCAAAATCTAACTCAAATTTTGTTTCATATGATAAATTTATGTCATCAATATTGCTTAAAAATAATATTGGTTTTTCATCTGCAATTTATGAAAAATTTGATGGTGATTTTAAAAAGGCTTTAGAAAATAAATACAATATTTTATTTGAAAATTTTATTATAACTTTTAATGTTAACCTAAAATATTCAAGTGATATTTTAGTACCTATGATTACTAATTTAGAGCCTTCCAATAATGAGACTATAAATTTTAAGGATTTAAATTTTAGTAATGCTTATACTAATTTCATAAAAGTATTAAATTCTGATATTAGAAAAATTTTATCTTTAGATAAGTATTTAGAAATTTATCCTAACATCATTATTTTTGTTTCGCCCAATACTCATGCACTAAAAATTTTATTCAATAAAAATATTTGTGCAAATATAAAAAGATAGGATGTGATATGCATTTAAAAGTAATTGAGCAAAAGAAAAAAGCATTAAATAATATTTTGTTAAAAGTTAATAATGAAAAAAATATTTTTTTAATTAAGATTATGAAACTAAACCAACAATTAGGATTTCACACTAAAAATGCAGTTATTAATAAAAACTTAATTTTAAATTTACAACAAAAATATGACATAAAAAATGATTTATTATCAAAGAAAAGTTTTTTTATTAAAAAATGAAGCAGAAAAAATTTATGAATATATATTACTGAAGAACAAAAATATTCAACCGATTCATATTCAAGATATGAAAGTACAATTTTAAAAGAAAATAAAAACTCTAAAGATGATTTTATAACCATTGGCGAACAAGCAAAATCATTTTGCCAAAAAAATAAGTTTAATATTTTAAAATCATATGCAAAAAATAATTTTCAAGACAAAGAAATAGATGAACTTTTTATTGTTATTAAAATGTTATATCTCACTGCAGAATATTCAAGTGTTAGATTTGTTATTAATTCAAATAAAAATTATGATAGCTTTTTTACTATATTACCAATTAATGAATTTGATTTTGATAAATTTGTTCCATATAATGCTGAAGAAAATTCGTATTTAGAAAATTTAGAAATAACTAAATTTAAAATCTATCCAAATATTAATGAGTTTGTTAATACTGAAATAAATATTTTTATTCAAAATGCAATTAATGCCCTTATATGCGAATCATCATTTTATAGTGCTAAAAGCGGACTAGTTACCACAAATAAAATCATTAAAGAAATTGATGAACAAAAAAATAAATTAAGCCGTCAAATAGCTAGAATTAAAAATGAAAAAGAAATAGAGGAATTATCACTACTAACTCGAAATAAAAAAACATTTGAAGATATGTAACAAGGAGATAAAATGAAAAATGAATTTTATAAACTAAATATTGCATTTTTAAATGGTACGAAGTATAGTTCTCCTAAAGTTAAAATATTTATAAATGTTAATGAAGAAGATGAGTTTACCGAATTAGAAAATAATTCTATTTGTAGCTTTGACCACGTTTTATTAAAAATAAAAGATATTGAAAATAATAAAGATTTATTTTTATTTCTAAAGGATGCAAATATTTTAATTGAAAATCAACAAATAAATATAAGTAGTTGTTCAACAAAGCAATTTTATATTTCTTTATTAAAAAAGATTAATTTTAAAAAAGAATTATCAATCATAAAAAAACAAATTAATATATTAGAATTAAAGAAAAATTTTGGTTTGTCTATTGATGAATATATAGAATTGGAAAATTTAAAAGAAAAACATTATATTTTGAATCTTAGAGAAATTTTGAATTTAATAGAGGAAAATTAAATGAATAAACATAAAAAATTTAGACTAATATTGGGAATGCCCTCTTTATGCATTTTACCTAGTTTGTCTTTGGTTATGCTAAGTGCCGAGAAAAAAAATGACCCCAATTTTGACAACTTTGATAAATTTGCTAGTGATGAAATTAAAACATTAATCCCTAAAGTAATTGATAATGCAATTACATATGTAAAATCTAAGTATGATCAAATATTAGCAAACAAAGAACTAGATTTTAAAGTAAGAATTCAAAATTTATTGTACTTAAAAAACTTATTAAAATACTTTGAAGATAACAAAAACAATATTAAAGATCATCCAACTAATTATGGTTTTCATCTTGTTTTGCCATATGTTATTTCAAAAAATAAAAAATATAATTTAGTTAATGTTGAATTTAATGGGCAAACATACCAAAATATAAAAGCGGGATATACTGATCCTAGTGATTATGTAAATGCAATTAAACCTAATGGTAAAATTACAATTTCACAAAAAGATCAAATTAATGAATTTAGTAAAGAAATATTTGAAAAAACAATTAAGAAATATTCTTCAGAATTAATAAAAGAATTAAAATCTATTATTTATGATTCAAAAGATGTTCCAGTTATTGATAAAGATGTTGAACTTAAAGAAGATAGCGATGGAAGATATGTAACTACTTTGCCAAAAGACTTTGATAATTGAAATACTTATATTGCAAGTAAAATTAAGACAAGATTTGTTGAATTTGATCTTAAACAAAATCAAGAAGCTGAAGAAAAACAAAACGAAAACACGCAACCTACTCAACCTCCTTCATTGCCTCCAATAGTGCCAGGCGATAAAAATGAAATTCCTGGAATTCAAGATTTAGATAATAAAATTCAAACACTTCCATTATTAGTTCCATATATTTCGCACAAATATGCTCAACAAGGCTTATTAAATATTAAAAATCAATTTGATTCATTGCAAACTAATGAAAAAAATAAAATATTTTATTTTAACAACCCAATTAATACAAGATATCAATATAAAGTTATTTCATTTGAATATGAAAATGCAAAAGTACTAAAAAATATAAAGATAGAAATAAGTGATAAAAATAATGCCATTTTACATAAGCAATATATTTTGGATAAAATAACTTTTAATTTAGATACCAATTGAAATAAGTTAAAAGAAAACCAAATAAATAGTGTTCAAAAAACATTTTTAAAATTATATAAAGCATTGGGAGTTGATGAAAAAATTAATTATGATTCAATTAGAAATCAATTTCTTCAAAATGCATTATTTAATAATGTTAATGCTGCAACTGAATTAGTTAGCTTAAAAAATAGTGAATCATTTGAGGACTTAGAAAATAAAAGAATTAATGATAACTATTTATTGTTAGATAATAACAATAATTTATTAAATAAATTATCTAAATATACAATATATAGTTTTCTATCATCTTTAAATAGTGTTAAAATAAATTCAAATAGCTTTTGATTGCAAATTCCTCAAGCATTCGAAGCTATTCAATATCAATTTAAAGAAGTAATAAAACATAATCAAAAATTTATATTAAATAATTTATCTCAAATAAATGGTAAAAACAATCAATTAATAAAATTGTTTGATATTAACACTAAAAATATTGATAAGCTATTTGCTTTGGTTAGACAAAGAACATTTAATTTAGAAAATTGATATTCTGAATATATTGATTTAATTTCTAAAATCAAACAAACATTTTCATTATTTAGTGTGTTAGCTTTAAATAATGATATTAAAAATGATAATAAATTTAAAACTGAGTTTATAAAAAGTTATGACTTAGTTAATAAATATATAGAAGAAAATACAAAAAATAAAAATAATATTAAAGTGACTAGCGGAATTTCATTGTTAGTAATTTCAACTATTATGTTAATAGCATCAATAATATTATTTATATTAAATGGAAAAAATAGAAAAACAAATAATAAAAGTAAACATTTATTAATAGCTGCCTTAATAGTTATGGTACTAGCCATTTCGCTATTAACAACAGGTGCATTATTAATAACATTAGGAATAAAAGGAGTTTAATATGTTAGAATCAAATACTTCATTAAGAATAGAAGCTATTTTTGATTATATTGTCAAAATAAAAGGAAAATATTCTTACAAACAAAATCAAATCTTTCAATTAAAAAGAGATAAAAATATTAAATTCTTTTTAATTAGTGCAACGATAGATTCAGCTTATTTAATAACGAATAAAAATGATGTTGAATTAATTATTGGTGATGAATTAATAGAATCAAAAGAAGACTTTTTGATATCTACTAAAGAAAATTATTTTGGAAAAATTATTGATATTTATGGAAATATAATTTGACCTCAAAATAGTTTAAAGGAAACTAACATAAAGTCTTTAGCAGCAAAAAATCCTATTTTTGGAAATGTCCATGATTTAATGACTGTTAAACCTTTAAATGAACAATTGCATACAGGAATAATTTCAATTGACTTGTTAATACCAATTGGAAAAGGACAACGTGAATTAATTATTGGTGATCGTCAAACCGGAAAAACGCATATTGCAATTAATACAATAATTAATCAAGCTAAAAACAATACAAAATGTATATATGTGGCTATTGGCCAAAAAAGTGAAACTTTAACTGCAATATACGAAACATTAGCAAAATATAATGTATTACAAAACACAATTATTATTGATGCGCCTTCGCGTAGCGCATATGAACAATATTTAGCACCTTATGTAGCAATGGCTCACGCTGAAAATATTTCATATAGCGATGATTGTTTAATTGTGTTTGATGATCTAACTAAACATGCTAATATTTTTAGAGAAATTGCTTTGCTTATTGATAAACCTGTTGGTAAAGAAGCAATGCCGGGGAACATGTTTTACGCGCATTCTTCTTTATTAGAAAGAGCTGGCTCATTTGTTAATAGAAAAACTATTACTGCCCTTCCAATATTACAAACAATTGATGGAGATATTACTAGTTTAATTTCTTCAAATGTTATTTCTATTACTGATGGACAAATAGTTACTAGCGCTGATTTATTTGCTTCTGGTAAGTTACCCGCTATAAATATTGATTTATCAGTTTCAAGATTAGGATCTTCTGTACAATCGCAAGACACAACAAAGATAGCTAAAGAAATTGGTAAAATCTTTAAAAAATATAAATATCAAATGAAACTTGCAATGTTGGATTATGAATTAAATAAAGAAACTTCCACTTTATTTAGAAAAGGAAAACTAATTGACAAAATGTTTTTACAAAGAGGTTTTTCTTTATATTCATATAATTTTGTTATTTTTATGACAAAAATTATTTCTTGAGATTTACTAAAAGGTGTAAAACTGAAAGATGAACAAAAAGTACTTAACTTATTAAATATTTTAATAAATAGTAATGAACAAGCAAAAACAATATTTAATAATGTAAGAAATGGAATTAAAATAGATGAAGAATTAGCAAGAGATTACTTTTCATTTTGTCTACAACAATACTCTAATTATTTTAATTTAGGTTGACAATTAGATTACAAACATGATTTTATGGACTTGGATCAATCTGAGATTATAGAAATTGCTAAGAAAGTAGGTGACTTATAATGGCTGAAAAAGGACGCATCGTTAAAATTTGATCTGATATTGTTGAAATTGAATTTTCTAAAAATTCACTTCCTTCAATTGAACACTTATTAACTTTACATGACGGTAAAACTTATTTATTAGTTCAAAGAATAGTTGATGAAACTACAGTTAGAGCAATTATAATATATACTTCTCAAGATATATCTATAAACGATGAAGTGATAAATACTAAACATAGTTTTGCAGTTCCTATTGGTAAGGAATCAAAAAACAATATTTATAATTTTTGAGGTTTGCCATTATTAAAAAATAGAGGTACTAAACCAAAATATATTGAAATGAATTCAATAATTAATAAAACCAGGTATTTAGGAACTAATAATGAAATCATCGAAACAGGAATAAAAGCAATCGACTTTTTTATGCCAATAGTTAAAGGCTACAAATTAGGTATTTTTGGCGGAGCTGGAGTTGGTAAAACTGTTTTAATGAAAGAAATTATTTTCAATATTAATAAAAAGTATAAATCAACTTCAAATATCTTTATAGGTTCAGGTGAGCGTTCTCGTGAAGCGATAGAACTTTTTAATGAATTAGAAAGTTCAAATTTAATGAAAAATTCTAATATGTTTATTTCTAAAATGAATGACTCTCCTGGAGCAAGAATGTCTATTGTTCCAATTGGAATTACTGCTGCTGAGTATTTACGTGATTATGAAAAAGAAGATGTTTTATTATTTATTGATAACATTTATCGTTTCATTCAAGCTAAAAATGAAGTATCTGCTTCGCTTGGAAAAAAGCCTTCAGTGGGAGGATATCAATCTACATTAGAAAGTGATGTTTCAAATATTGAAGACCGTTTATTTAAAAATGAAAATGGATCTATTACATCGTTTCAAACTATTTTCTTACCTATGGATGATTTAAGTGACCCTTCTGCCGTTGCTGTGTTTAACCACTTAAATGGAAATTTAGTTTTATCAAGAAACCAATCTGCTAAAAATATTTTCCCAGCATTTGATCCGCTTGCTTCTTCATCTAATTCAATTAATGAAAAAATAATTGGTAAAAAACATTTTGATGCAATTATTGAAGCAAAAAGAATCCTAAAAACTTATAAAGATTTAGAAGATGTTATGCTAATACTTGGTTTTGATGAATTAGATAAAGAAAGTAAAATAATAGTTAAAAAAGCATTACAATTAGAAGCTTTCTTTACTCAAAATTTCTTCATGACTGAACACTTTACTAAATCACCGGGCGTGTTTGTATCTATGGAAGATACTGTTGATAGTGTTATTAGAATTTTAGAAGGAAAATATATTAAACAAAACCCTGAAATTTTTTCTTATGTTGGCTCTAATAAAGACATTCCAACTGATGAAGAATTAAATTTATAATATTCAAATACTTATAATTTAAAGGCGTTGTGATATAATTAGATAACTAATATATACAAAAAAGGAGAATATAATGAAAAAAATAAACAAAATTTTATTATCATCAGCTGCAATTATTACAGCTACTGCTTTACCTCTTGCTGCAGTATCATGTGTAATTCTTAATGCAAAGCAAAAAGAAGCTTACAATAAATCAAAAGAATTAAGAAGTTTATACAATAGCAAAATTAAAGCCAATGCTGCAGATCCTGTTTTTAAACAAGTAGAAAAGAACATTAAATCAAGAGATGAATTTGCTAAAATGTCTGATTTAGAATGTACTCTTTATATCGCTGCAGTTACCCCATTAATTGACATATTAAAAAAACTATAGTAAATTTAATCAATTTATAAAATAAAACCTCAAGATTAATCTTGAGGTGCTTGAATGAAGTATGAAGTGCAACGCTTGTTGCTTATAACTTTATTCTATTACAAACAAATTAAAATATTAAAAAATTGCAAACGAAAAATTGCAATTTTTTAATTGCTGTATTTTTTGGTTATGATTTTCTATATTACAATGATTCTATGGTTTTATTATAAGCATCAACATATAGTTCTTCAGCTGATTTATAGTTTAAAGTTTTTCTTAGTCTTTTATTTATTAGGGTTGTTACTCTTTGTATTTCTTCAGGTGATATATCATTGAAATCTGTTCCTTTAGGAAAGAATCTCCTAAATAAACCATTTCAATTTTCATCACTACCTTTTTG
>NZ_ATUH01000007.1 GCF_000420105.1 Metamycoplasma orale ATCC 23714 | reverse complement strand
CAATGGAAATTTTTTTCTTGGACGGCCGCTTCCTTTTCCTTTTTTAGGTGATTTACCGGTTTTAGATTCTATGTTCATACCTAAATTATATTTTTTAATTTTAATTTTTATTCAACGAATTACATATCTATTAAAAATTTTATTTGAACCGCAAATTTTTAAATATTCATATTCAAATGCTCTCTTGGAAATTTTATTATTCTTATAGTTTTCATACAAGTCAAATACTTGTAGTCACTCATTAATTTTTAATTGTCTACCCATAATTATCTCCTTTACTTAAAATGAAAAAAAAGGACTCAATTTTTTTTAATTTGAGTCCAATTTTTTTGTCCTAGTTTACAATGTTGTGCTTTTTTGATAAAAAAATTAGAATAAAATTTTGTGTTCTAGTTTTAAAAAACAAAGTATTTTAATTATTCAAGAACTTCTGTGTTCTTTGGCAAATGTCAAGGTTCCTTTTTATCAATGTGATCAATAAATAATTTTCCTTGAAGGTGGTCATATTCATGTTGCATAACTATTGCTACATAATTAATTACATCAAAAGTTTTAATTTTCTTTTCTTTATATGAATAAGCTTCAATAATAACTCTTGAGTATCTAGGAACATAACCTTCTTGGTGTAATATATTTTGATCTACACTAAGGCAACCCTCTCCTTCGCCTAATGCAGCTTTAGAATCTGAATGACCTTTCATTTTTGGATTTACTAATGCATCATCAAATATAATGTTTTCATTTTCATCTTTTACTAATATATAAAATATATTTTTTAATATTCCATATTGCACAGCGGCCACTCCAACAGCAGGTTGGAATTTAGTGTCTTTTTCTTGACTATTTTGGACATGAAACATCATTTTTTGTATTAATAAATCGTCTTCCTTTGTTAAAGGCAAAGGAACATTATCAGATTTTTTTCTTAAAACTTCATTTGGTAAAGTAACTAGTGTAACATCTTCAAATTTAAACATAATATAAGTATTATATATTTAAAATAATTAATTACAATATAATTTATTTAATGAACAATATTAAAATTAAAATTGCAGATAAGAAAAATTGAGATGCATGTTTTACTAATTGGAGTGATTATTAATGAATAACGAAATGTTCGAATTACTTAACATGGCTCAAAGTGACATTCTGGGTAAAAAACCATCTAAAAGATTTTCTATAAATTTAGTTGGTTGCATTCTCTGAATTTTATATTCAACATTACTAGCCATTGGAGGATTTTTACATTTTAATATTAAAATAAAAACGGAAGCTCATATTATGCTAGCAACTAACATTGTTATGGGATTTGCAACAGCAGCTATTATTATTTATGATATTATTTTTGTACTTAAAGTAATTTTACTTAAATTAATTTTAGCTTATCAAAATCTTAATCCATATCTTTTTATTAAGTGGGCTATTGTATATTATTTAATTACTTTTCAATATCAATATTATAAAGAGATAAAAAAAGAATATGAGTCACTAAGAATAAAAAATATCAGTGATAAAAATTATAAAAAATTTTTAAAATATTTTGATTTTTATAATCTACAAGAATTGAAAACTATTTACATAAATAACTTTGGAAATCAAAATAAGTCAATTAATAAATGCAATATTTTCCTTGCTTTAGTAAAAGATTATGAACAAAACCAAAATTGTAAGCTTTTAAATATTTTTTTATGTTTAAACACATTTACCAATATAACCAAATTTAGATCTGTAATCAAACAAAATAATATTCAAATAAATCTAAATCTTTTTAGTGAATATTTATATTCATTCACTAAACTATCAGACATTTTTAATATTAATAAAAAGCACAATACTAAAAAGTTTCTTATTGTTAATGAAATTAATATATTTTTAATAATATTAAATTATTTTTATTTTATTGCAATGACTATTTTAGCCATTTATCATGATTCACATGGTTTTTATGGGTTGAGAGTTTATAGAGTTTATTTAGATACAGATATATTACTTAAATATATTACTTTGTATTTATTATGGGCAATAATTTTAATCTTTAATTTAATAACTTTGGTTTATTCAATTAAGTATTTGAAAACAGTTAACAATAAAGTAGCATTAATAAAATACATTATTAGATTTACATTAATTTGATTAATGAATATTAGTTTAATATTAACACATGAATTTTTAGAAAATATAACAGATGAAGAACAACATAAATATATCGTTTATGTGGGCGTTATATATTACTTATTAGGCATAGTTCCATTTGCTTTATATGTTAGTTCTGTAGCTAATATAAGTGTAAATTGAATTCAAAATCATTTTATAAGTTCAAAAACTAATCAATTAAATTAAATTATTAAAATACTTTTTAAGTTTTAATGTTAGCGCTTTGATTTTTTGCATATTAAAACTTTTAGTATATAATATTTTATTATATTTAAATTTTTTAATAAGAGGAGCTTATAAAAAAATGACCCCACTGCCGTGAGCAAAATACTTAATCTATTCAATTATTTTAATTTTACTTTTAACTTTTAGTGCCATTTTTTCTTCATGTGAAACAGCATATACTTCAATTAATCCTTCAAAAATTGAGACTATGATTGATAATAAAGAAAAAGGCGCTAAGTTAATTAAAAAGCAACACATGTTCTTTAATAGAACAATTAGTACTATACTAATTGCTAATAATTTAGTTAACATTGCTTCTTCAGCATTATTTTCTTATTTATTAAGTACATTAATTCCTACTAATAAGTCTAACTTACAAGTTATTATTTCAACTTGCGTTTTAACTCCTATTATTGTTATATTTTCAGAAGTAGTTCCAAAGGTAGTTGCTAAAGCACACCCTGTTGGAGTTATTAAATCATTTTATTGATTCATTGAAATGCTTTATTGATTATTTATTCCTTTAACTTATCCTATTAGTAAGATCGGTAAAAAAATATATATTACTAATACCGAAGAAGAAGTTAAAAGCTTAATAGATATTGCTAAAGAAGAAGGGGTTCTAGAACAAGGAGAATCTACTATGGTTCAAAATGCTTTGGACCTAGATTCTGCTAAAGTTTCACAACATTTTATAAGATTGAAAAATGTTGATTATGTTAGTTGAAAATCTTCTATGCAAGAAGTTTTAGAAAAATTTAAGGAAACAAATTATTCAAGAATACCTATTGAAAAAGATGATAACTTAATTGGAATAGTACATTTAAAAGATATTTTTTATTTACAAAAAGGGAATATTCTTAACTATATAAAGACAGTTCCTACAGTTTCAGCAAATTCAATTTTATCTGTTGCACTAGAAAAAATGCGTGATTCAAGAGCGCAAATGGCTTTTGTTGTAAACAATAATAGCTCAGATAAAGTAATAGGAATTATTACTATTGAAGATATCATAGAAGAAATTGTTGGTGAAATTTATGATGAGTTTGATAATGATGAAACCATCTATGAAATTAGCTTAGAGAAGTGTAGAGCTAAGGGAAATGTTGAAATGAAGACTCTTTGAAAGCAATTAGAATTTGAAGATTTGTTTGATGACTTTGAACTTCCTGAAGAAGAAAAAGATATGACTTTATATGAATGATTTAAAAAACAGTTACAACATACACCAAGAAAAAATTCCAAATTTGATTACAAAGAAAAAATTTCTTTTAAATTAATTGAGAAAAAAACAACCAAAAATTCAAGTGATATTTTTGAAATTGATTGAGGAAATTAATTAAAAAATTCATTTTTTAATGAAATTAATATGCATAAAAATAGAACAAATGTGCTTCAAATAAGTTAATTTGTTCTATTTTTTTTTATTAATTAAATTACAAGCTTTTTATTTAAAAACCTTTATTTGTTTTAAATGATTAATTCTATGTATTTTGTAATTAAAAGCCTTAAAATGCATATAAATAGTGCTTATTCAAGCAAGAAAGTTTATTCAAACTATTAATAAATTAAATTAATATATTATTAAAAACTTTTTATCAATATATAATTTATAACATTATGAACAAAAAAACTGATATAAAATTAACCTTTAAACCTCAAGCATTTTTTATTGATCTAGATGGAACTGCTTTAGATTCTCACAAAGCAAAATTGCATATAAGTGATGAAAATTTAAATGCAATAAAATTAGTAAATAAAAAAATTCCTGTGATAATTTCAACAGGCAGAATTAATTCTAAGATTGTAGTAGAACTAATGCAAGAGTTTGGAAGCCCATATGCGATTTGTCAAAATGGTGGATTAATAATTGATAAGGAAAATAAGATTATTGCTAAATATCCAATTCCTAGTGATGAACTAGAAGGTGTTATTAATTTCTTAAAAGAAGAAAAAATGTTTATGATGTTTAATAGTGCTGCACCTATATATGGAAAAGCTTCAAGAATTAAATGAATCAAAATGTGATCTAGACATTCTTCTGTTTTACCTTATGAAGATATTCCAGTTCTTGAAGATGGTTGCACTAAAATCTTAGCTTTTGGTAAGTCAAAGAAAAACATGTTGAAGCTAAAAGAAATACTAATGCAAAAGCATATCAATGTTGCAATTGATATTATTGCAAAAGGATACGCTTATGAAATAACAAGTTCTAAAGCTTCCAAAGGTTTAGCTGATTCTTTTATTTCTAAGTTATTAAATGTAGATCCTAAATTAACTGTTCATTTAGGAGATTCAGGTAATGACGTCACAACCATACCATTTGTTGGCGAATTTATAGCAATGGCAAACTCTATAAAATTAATTAAAAAACAAGCTAAAGTTATTGGACCCCATTATAAAAAAGCTGGCCTTGGCAAATTGCTTCTTAAACTTAGTGGTATTGATAATAATGATTCAAACAAAAAGTAGCATTTTAAAAAGTGCTATTTTTTTATTAATAATTAAATAATCTAAAAAATAATGCTAGTGTTTAAAAAATAAATTATAATTATAGATATTTATTACTTATTAAAGTAATGTAGAAACAGAAACTAAATGCGTAAAAAAACCATTTTCTTAAGAATATTAATTTATATAGCTATATTTCTTTTATCTATTATAGTTACATTTTTTGCAATTAATATTATGCTAAAAAACCAAATTGCAAAAAACTTTTCAGTATCATCAAAAATAGATAAAAACTTGTTTTCTCGTTTTATAAAATGAATTGAAAACTTCTTTCAATATAATGGAGGCAAAATTTATAGTCATGAGTTAAGTATGACTAATCAATCAATTGCATCATTATATTTTGATCAATTTAAGTGAACCATTTTATTTACATTGCTAGTCTATTTACTTTCAGTAATACTAGGAACTACATTAGGTATAATTTCAGGTTTTAATTATAATAAAGCATTAGATCAAACATTAAGCTTTATTGTAATTTTTCTAGCAACCATTCCATTAATATTAATAGCAATTATTGCTTTGAGTATGTCTTATATATTTAAATATCCATCGCAATTTTTAAATTCTAAATATACATTTAGTTCTTTATTTGTACCCATTTTAATAACTTCCTTTGAAACTATTAGTATGGTTTTCTTAATTGCAAGAAAATCAACTAAGGAAACAATTACAACTGATTACTTTTTATTTGCAAAATCTTTAGGGTTTTCTAAGAAAGAATTAATTTTTAAAATAGTTTTAAAAAATGTTGTTATAAAACAACTTCAATCTTTAGTTTCATTTTATATAGTTCTATTTTCATCTTCGCTAGTTATAGAAAGAATCTTTTCAATTCCGGGACAAAGTTTATTTTTAACATTTGCTTTTAAATATGGAGAAATAGATTTAGTTTTATATTATTTTGTTATTTCACTTTTAATTTTGTTTAGTTCTAAAATAATTATTTCCTTTATTTTAGATTATATTAATCCAATCCAACAAACTCAAATTTTTAATGCTTCATTATTAAAAGTTAAAAAACCTAACAAAATATTAATTAAGAAAGGAGTTTCAAATGCATAATAACATAAATGAATCCCTTTTAAAGTTTGCAAGTAATAAGAAAAATGAAAGCATAGAAAGTGCACACTACATTTCAACAACAAAGTTATATTGAAAAAGATTCTTTTCTAAAAAGTCCAATATTTTTGCTTTAGCATTTTTTGGCATTGTTTTATTAACATTTTTAATTATGCTTGCATTTGTCAAATATTCTCCAACTAAACCACTTTCAAACATTAATTTTGTTAGAAACTTACCTATTGCAGCTAATTCTATAGTAATAAGAAGTTTTGAAAAAGGTAAAGAATTAGACTTTATAAGAGAAATTGCGAACTTAGAAAATTTAGATAGTTCGCAAATATTTCAAATATTTTATGATTCTGCTTTAGATAGTGGCGGCGAGCTTACTGTTACTAGTGATATTGTATTTTTACAATATAACCCATATGATTTTTTAAAGGCTTTAAGTAAATATACTGATCTTAAATTAAATATTAGGCCATTAATTTTAGGTTCTAATGCTAATGGTATTGATATTTATTCTAGAACATTAATATCTATGCTTTATACTTTTTCTGTTATTTTAATAGCCATCTTTATTAATTTATTTATAGGCTTTAGTTTAGGCGCATTGTATTCATTGAACTCAAATAAATGATATGCAAAATTAATTGATTCAGTTGCTAATATTTTGAACGCAATTCCTGAAGTAATTTGGATATTTGTATTTTCAATTTTTATTGGTACTAATTGATGACAAATATTAATAACATTAATTTTATGTTCTTGAACTCAATTTTACGAAATATCGAAACACGAAATTAATGAGCTTAAATCTGAAGAATTTATTTTAGCTAGTGAATCAATTGGTTTAAATAAAATTCAAATTGTATATAGACATTTATTTAAATTAGTTTTGCCGTCATTAATTATTTTGATAGGAAGCAGACTATCAACATTAATTTTATGTTTATCATCTTTAGCATTTCTTGAATTTTTATCTGAAACTAATAATTTAAATATAGGGACAATCTTTAAAGAAGCACTTTCATCATTAACTATTAATCCTTTTTATATTGTTACTACAACAATTTTGATTATTGGATTTTGTGCATCACTTAAATTATTTTACAATGCTTTATCTGCAACTTATAATCCACAAATTTAATAAATATCATCAAAGTTTATTTTTTTAAGTCCTTCTTTAGTAGCAACAGAATTTAGCAAGAATTTTAATTTATCTAATATAACTTGTCCACTATGTTGAAACTTAATATCATTTATTTTTATTTCTATTGTATTTGATTTAAATAAATTAAGTTTGTCAATAATAACTTTTCTATTACCTTGTCAATTTATATTATTAGTATTATTAATAATATATTGATCTAATTTTTCTAAGTCACTTATTAGTTGACTGCCTTCAGTATTTAATTCCTTTAAAAGACGGTCATGTCATAAAGAAAGTTCATAAGTTAAATTAATAATTGCATGAGAGTGAGTATGCGAATTTTTATTGATTTTTAAATCTATTTTATCCAAATCTTCTTTTTTAGTTATTTTTTTTGAATTAAATAAATGAGCAACAACAAATTTTCAAACTGAAATTAAACCTTCTTGCAATTTTTCTAAAGGTATATCTTTTTTATTTAAACGGTCATCAATGATTTTTAAATTTGAAGTAAATTGTTTGCTATTAAAAGCTAAATTAGTGTCAGCTAAAACAGCCTCAACATCGGCAAAAATTAAATCATAGTTATTTAATGCAAGACCTAAATTTTTTGCTTCTTTATATTCTTTATCAGTTGAAGGGAATCAATTTTTTAAAAATTCTTTATATTCATTAAAATTAGCATTAGCTTGATTTTCGAATTTTAAATTACCATTTAAAAGACTTTTTAATATTTCATAATTTCTTTTTAAAGGTTGTCATTCCTTTTTGTATGCAAAATATTCTGTTTTTAAATTTGCAAACAAATTAGACATATCATTGGTATATAAATCATAAATATTTTTAGCAATTTGAGAATTATAAGTTATTTTTTCTGCTTTATTATCATCATTTGAAATATTATCGTCAATTTTTTCATAGTCTTCTGCTTTACATGAACTTGTTAAAATTGTTGGTAAAAAAGCAGGTATCAAACTAAAAGTTAATAAAGTTTTCTTAAATATTTTTTTCATATTAATTACCTTCACCCTCAACTATTTTTTCGATTGTTACAGTTTTACTATCTTTAGAATAATCATAGCCCTTAAATCCATTTCAATATAAAAATATTGATGCTAATGTTTTTTCACCCTTAGATTTAAATTTGTAATCTACTTTATCTTCAAAAGTAACAAACTTGAGTTTAAGATATACTCTTCCGAAATCATATGGCAAATCTAAAACTTCAATATCAATTCTTTTTATGCCACTGTATACTTTTCCTGCATTAGTTTCTAAAGAATATGAAAGCAAATAATTATTGATAAATGAATTTAACATTTGTATTTGAAATGAATCAGTATTTAAAAAACCAGCTTCATATGAGCTTCTTATGTCATTATTTCAATAAATTAATTCATCATTAAATTTACTAAATGCTTTATTTAGTAGCTTATAAAAAGCAACACTTTGATAAACCTTATTTATTTCGTTTTGATCTATTACTTCATTTGTTTTAAAAATTTTAGTATTAAAAAAATCTGTTAATTTTATACCATTAGGAATAGGACTAATGCCATCTTTGTAATTATAAAAGTTTGCAGTGTCACTTTCTAAATCTTTACCATATACATTTTTTAATATTTGTCCTTTCATTTTATGCCCGTGGTCATCAAAGTTAGAACTAATTCAAACATAGTTTTTCTTGGTTCCATCTTTTTTAATTACTTCAACTATTGCTTTGAATAGTTGGTTTGTTCCTAAATAATTAGTAAAGTCAAAACGCACTATTCTATATTTAAGATCTTCATCTTTTTTATTTTCAGGGATATTAATACTAAATACATTTTTATTTACTAAATAATTAAATAAATACATTATCCCTTTGGTTGATCAATATTCAAAAGATGCTGCGCCGCCTTTTATAAATTCATTAATATTATCAATTATGTTCATATATTTTCCACCATTAATTTCTAACAATGGGTTGGGAATATATTCATTAAATAAAGGATATTCTTCTTGTAGGCCTTGATAGCCTACACCAAATTTTTTGGTGCTTTTATAATTTCTAAAACCATTAATGTAATATGTAATATTACTTTTAGTTTTATCCATTATCGATTTACCTTCAAAATTAATAATATCTTTTATTTTAAAAGGTACATATGAACTTTCTCCTGTAAGCGAAAGTTTTTCTTCTAAAGTTCAATCTAAAATTAAATCTTTAATACCATAATTAAATTTGTTTAAATAAAGTATTAAATTATTTTTAAATTCTTCTCTTTGATTTTTATATTCATCTTGAAGTCATGTCGAAGCTTGAATGTATTCAGGATTTCACATAATATTTTTTAATACATTTTTATCTTTTGCATTAACTTTTCTTCTTGTGTTTAATAAATAGTAATTACTTTTGAAATCATTTATTACTTTGAAAATTACAGTTTGCATGTCTTCAAAATATGTATTGTCACCTTTAATATAGTCCTTATTATTTTTTTCAATTAGTTGTAATAATCATTCATCATTAAATCCATTAGCTAAATCAACTGAATCGAAACTATGTTCTACAAGTGCATCATTTACATTAGCAAAACTTTTAATATCAGTATTTGCAATATAGTAAGTATTGAAATTATTTAATTCTTGTTTTCAAAAATTACTTAATGTAAAATCTGGTTTATATATTACATTTTTATTTTTATAAGTTAAATGCATGTTTCCATTAATAACAGAAGCATTTTCATAATAAATTCTTTTGTTATGTTTTTTAAAATAAAAAATTTTGTATTGATTATGAAAATTAGCAAGCTGAAAAATATTTAATCTACTTAAATAATTTCTAGAAATTTTAGAGATATCTAAATAAGTTTCTTTTTTATTGCAACTTACAAGAGAAATACCAAAAGTAGGAACAGAAATTCCTAGTGTCAAAAAATATAGTAATTTTGGTTTATTATTTTTGTGCATTTTATTTTAAATATATTATAATTAATTTGAACATTTAAATGCAAAATAAATAAAAAAATTGCTTTGACAATTTTGTAGAAAGTAACAATGTTTTTTAATGTTGAAAAATTTAATAACAATTTTGAATTAACAATTTTTGTTAATCTTTTAATTTATTCACTAATATTATTTTCAGTACCATTACTTTTTATGGGGCTTTTATCATGCTTTAAAATTAAGATTAATAAAAAAGCAACCATATATATGTATGCATTTTCTACTGGAATGTTTTTAATAATCGGAGCAGCTGGTTTTATTAAAGAAGGATACATAGGCCTTGAAACTTGATTCCATGATTCAAGTGCTATAGGTGGATATCAATATACTGGTGGAAATGTTAGAATTGAGCAAGCGTTTATTGCTATTATAGTTTTAGTAACAGCTTTTTTAGGTTTAGGAATAGTTATTTTAAGTAAATACTTAATTGCTAAAAAATCTAAGAATGTTGAATTACATAAAGATCATGCAGAACATGGACACTCAGATCATATTATTTCATTTAATGATATTGATAACCCTAAGGCCGCTTGAGTTGCAATTCTTATGATGCTAAGTCATAGAATTATTGATGGCTTAGTTTTAGGTATATCAGTTTATCAACTTACTGCTAATGGAATAAATAAAGCTAACTTAGGTTTAATTATTACTTTTAATATTCACTTACTTTTAGAAGTAGTTTTAATTTATTATAGACAATTACAATATGGAGAAAAGAAAGGTAAAGCTATTTTATTTAATTTTGTAACTTTACTTTTAATAGTTCCAATAATGTTTATCGGAGCATTTTTAGGTAAATATATAAATAAAGTTGGTTGATTAATGCCTTCTTGAGAAATTTTTGGTGGTGTTATCATTGTCTTTATGGCTATTGTTGAATTAGTACCTGAATTTATTCACTTTAGAAATGAAGATAGAAAAACTATATTTACTACTTTAACTTTATTAGCTCTAGGAATTATTTTAACCTTAATAATGTTAAGTTTCCATACGCATAGTCAAGTGTCAAGCTCAATTAAATTTGATCCTAATTTAAAAATATTAAAGGAGGATATTAAACTATGAAAAAGATTTCATTTTTAACCTTATCTTCTTTAATCTTGGGTTGTGTTCCAACAATTTTAGTATCATGCACTAATGACTATAATAAAGATCATGATAACTTTATTATTAAAAGAAATTCTTCGAATAAAGCCGGCAATTTTGCTTATGCTTATCCTTTAAATTACAATAGTGACCTTTCAGAAATTAATTTAGCATCAGCTGCAAAGTTAATTAGATTAAGCAGCCAAAATCAGCCTAAAATTGATTTTAGGGATAATATTACAACAATTCCAACAGAACTTTGATATGAACTAGAACATTGTGAATCTATTACTATTAAACTTAATAAAGATGATCCAGGTATTATTTTTAATAATAATAGTATTAAAAAAGTAATTTATGGTTCGGCAGGTTCTGAAAGTGATATTTTATACCCTACACCAGATAAAGGAAATGGATTTTATAGCCCTTATTTATTTGTTGATTCAAGTAAAGCTAGATCAATAAATTCCAAAAATTTTTTTAATGCTTTAAAAAATGCTTATTCTATAACATTAAAAATTAATTCAGGAAGCAATCTAAAAAATTATTGAATAAATAATTTAGGTTCTAGTTTTATAGATAATAAACAATATCCAATTACTATGCGTGATTTTCGTTTGGGTTTGATAAGATCTAGATTTAAAAATAAAAACTTTAGAGACAAATTTATTCAAGACAATCCGCTGTATAAGAATTTAATAAATAAAGAATTAAGTAATTATGATGAATTAAATCCATATTTTAATGGTGAAGATATTGATGACTTTTTTGATTTTTATAATATAGACAAAAGTGTCCTAGAACCCGAGTCATTAAATGATGTAAATGAAAATGTTTTAGAGGAAATAACTTTTAAATCTAATAGTAATTTACCAATAGATATGACTGATTTTTATAAAAAAATTCTTATCTATTCAAATATAATGGATGCTTTACCATATGATTATTTAACTTTAAAATACGGTGATGATTTATTTGATTACAATAAAGGCTTTAATTGATTTTATGAATATGGAAAAACGTTTGATAAAACATTATTTTGTTCATATTATTATGTAACTTCTAACAATCAATACGAAACAAAATTATATAGAAATATTAATTATCAAACTAAGTTTACTTTTTGACAAAACCAAAGACATTTAAATGAAGTTATATATAAATATAATCCCTTACCAATAGCCAATGAAACTTTTGGATTACAAATGTTTAATGCCTTTAAGCAAAATATTGTTTCAACAGTTGATTTAAATTTATTAACTAAGAGCCAACGTGATGAAATATTTAGTAATTATGCTAATTATAATATTAGTTTTACAAAAACATTTTCGAAAAATTGTGCTCCAAGTAAAATTATTTTAAATAATTTTCCTAAAGGAAAAAATTTACATTTTAATAATCATTTTGCCAACCTTTACTATGGTCTAGAAAACTTTGATGAAAACTATGATTTAAAAAATAATCTTAATACTAAAACTATTTTATTTAAGAATTTAATAAATCAAGTTATAAATCAATATGGAATTATTGATATCTTAAATAATAATAATGAAGTTTGAGTTTCTCAGGCGCCAGTAGATTTATTAATTAATAGTTTAAATAAAAATGAAAATACAAATTATAGTAGTTTAAGAGATGCAATTCAAAATCTAAATTCAGTAATTGATTTACAAAATGGTGGCAAAATTTTGTTCCCATATATTAATAAAGAAAAAACTATTAATAATGAAAATATATTTAATATTAAAGAAAAATTAAAAGCTGCAAATTTTTCAAATATTAAAGAGAATTTATCAAACATTATTGAAGAATATTTTAAATATAAAATTAAAAGTAATATTGTTTGAGAAATTCCTATCTTATCTGACAATTTAAATAGTGACCAAAAAGAAGCAATAAAAGTAATTGAAGACATTTTTGCTGAAATTCACCCATTACTAAAAGCTAAAGTTAAATATATTGACAACTATGATTTGTATTATGAATATTTTAAAAAAGACGCATCTATTTATAAAGAACAAAGTTTAGATATTAAACAAGATAGTGCACTTTTCTTTATTAAAGAAATGTTATTGAATAATAATTGTGAATCTTTATCTTATATCATTCACTTAGTAAAATCATTGCAAGTAACAAACGAAAAAGTTTATAAAGAATGTAAATCATTGATTAAGGAAATTCAAGATGCTGACTTAATACTATATAACATGCTTTATAATAAAAAAGTTAATGATTTAATTACTAAGGAAGATCAAACTAAAATTAAAAATATATTGAACAACTATTTTAATAGAATTCAAATTAGTACAGAACAAATAATTCATTTAGTTAATGAAATTAATAATATCTTTTCATTAACAATATCATTTGAAAATAATATAGATAATAGTACATATTCAAAAGTTATATATCAAAAATTTATTGTTAAACCACTTACCTATAATGGGCTAAGTTATTTACAAGATGTTTTAATTAAGGGTAGTACGTAGAAAGGAGTACAATGCAGAAGAAATTTTATTTGTTAACAATGACTTTATTGCCAACTTTACCATTAGTTGCTGCAAAATGTAAAACTACAATTTTAAATAATGTTAAGTTAAATAGCAGTCAAATTGAAAACATTAGAAAAAAGTTTAGATTTGAATTAACTAATGCAGGTATAAATAAATACAATGATGGTAGTGGCAAAGGTAAAGAAGAAATTAAAAAATTATTATTTGATAAACAAGAACAATATAAATCAAATATTCAAAAAATAAAATTCGATCAAGAATTACGTAAGTACGTAATTATAGATTTTATGGATGTAAATAATTTGCCTTTGGGCCATGAATTAAAATTAAGAATTGTCACAGATCGTGAATTACCTGTTATTAGATGAACAGTAAGTTGTGCACAATTTGGAATTGAAAACCCTAATGGAGTTGCCGAAGAAGTACTTCTAGAGGTTTCTTAAAATAAAAAAGTATATAATATTAAATAAATACAAAAAATTACTAATTTAAGGAGAAATTAATATGAAAAAAATTAATAAAATATTCTTATCAAGTTTGGCATTATTGCCAACTACATTTGGTTTAGTAGCCGCAAAATGTAAAACTAATAATCCTAAACCAAATCCCGTACCAAATGTTGAATTTGCAAAAGCTTTAGGTATTGAAGTAGCTACAAAAGCAACAAAAGCTTCGGAATTTGATGTAAATACATTTGTTAAAGAAATTAGACAAGCTAAATCATGAGAAGCTATTGCTAAAATTTTTGACAAATATGGTATTCAATATAAATATAATCCTAAAGATTTAGAAGAAGGCGCTACTTTTGAAGTTATGGGTTCTACTCATGGACATGCCGATCAAGGAATGATTCACCTAGATATAATGAAAAAAGTTAATGGTGCTGAAAGCGGAAATACACGTTTTGAAATCTATGGTTTTAAAGTTGAAAAAATAGAAAAAGAAATTACCATTGGAAACTTTAAGTTCCAAACAAAAGCAAAAAAGGAAGCTAAAAAATTACAAATAGCTGAACTTAAAGACGAATTAGAAAAAGCACAAAAAGAAAGCTTTGATAAATTATTAGAAGTATTAGGTAAATACTTAAATTTTGAAAAGATTGATAAAACTAATACAACTTCAAAAATTTGATTTGACTTTGATGAAGCTGAAATACTTACCGATGCTGCACAATTACACTTAGAAGCATTTACTTATGAAAATGATGACTTAGCTAATAAAAAAGAAGCAGATGAATTAAAGATTACAAACCTTAATGATGGTAGCAATTCCGATTTTGAAGAACAATTAGGAATTGCTATTGGAAAAACTGCGGAAGATGCATCGAATATAAGCGCTGATGCTTTTGTTGCAGATATAAAATTTGCTACTTCTTGAGAAGATATTGCTAAAGTTTTAGACAAGTATAAAGTAGCATATAAATATGATAAAAATACTCTTGAACCTAATACTACTTTTGAAGTATCTCTATTATCACATTCACACAAAGATGCTGGATTAGTTCACTTAACAATTATTAAAAAAGTAAACGGCATTATCCAAGAAAGCTTTATGTTTGAAATATCAGGCTTTAAAGAAGAATTAGCGCCTGAAGAAATAATATTAGGAAATTATAAATTCCAAAGCAAAGCAAAAGAAGCAGCCAAAAATTTAAAAATTGATGAACTTCTTAAAGAATTAAACGATGCTCAAGCAAAAGGTTTTGACGAATTGCTTAAAGCTCTTGAAAAATATGTAACCTTTGAAAAAATTGATCCAAGTAACACTAGTTCAAAATTATTCTTTGATTTTATAAATGGAAATGAAATAGAAAGATCTAAAGGATATGTATTAATACATGCTTATGAATATCAAAATGACGATATTGCTCACAAAACATATTTTGGAAATTTAGAATTAACTAATCTTAAAACAGAATAAAATTTAGAATAACAAAAACCACAGCTGTGGTTTTTTTATTATTCTTTAAATCCACCAAATTCTTTGGCAAATATTGGGCCTAATTTATATCCTGGATCATGACGCAATATTGGTTTTTCAATTATGTTTTCTATTGCATTTCTTCATACGTGAGTTTTGTCAGTGTGATAAATTTGTGCATATAAAATAATTGTGTCACGAAAAGTTGACTTTTCAAAGTTATATCTAATTTCAAAAAATGTTTCATTATATTTTGAATATTTTGTTAAATCAGGGAAAGATATTTTAATTAAATCTAAAAGTTCTTCATTTGTTGAAAATAATTCTTCAAAGCTAATTCTACCTTCATCAAAATATCTACCATTACCTAATATATTTCTTCTAACTATATCCATCATTTTAGTATAGAATGCATCTCTAGTATATTTTTTTCCTTCTTTAGTTATATGTACGTCGAAGGAACTAAAAATATTTAGTATTTCTTCTTTACTAAAATCTTCAGCTTCAATTTTACCAATTATGGTTGTTATGGTTTTATCATTGGGCTCATTATGTTCATTAGGTCTTGAAATTAGATTATATTTAGGATTATCATAATAAGCATTTTCTAAATTATCTTTATTATTACTGCTAGTTACTTCCTTATTTCATTCTGGTTTAGGATTTGTACAAGACAAAGTCAAAGTTGGAGCTAATAAATTAGTTCCTATTATTAAAGGAAGAGTTAACAATTTCTTTTTCATAATAATGTATTATAAATTATATTATCAAATTAGGTTAGTGAACTAAAAATCTTGTATAATTAATTACATATTAATCAATATATTTAATTTAAATAAATAATAATTTTTAAAATCAAAGGAGATATAAATATGGCTAAAAAAATAGCAATTAATGGTTTTGGAAGAATCGGAAGATTAGTATTTAGAGAAATCTTTAAGGATAAAGATTTAGAAGTTGTAGCAATTAATGACTTAACAGATGCTAAAACTTTAGCTCACTTACTAAAATACGATACTGCACACCAAAAAATGGAAAATGAAATTTCATTTAAAGAAGATGCAATTATTGTTGATGGCAAATCATATCCTGTATTTGCTGAAAAAGATCCAGCACTTTTACCATGAAAAAAATTAGGTGTTGATATTGTTGTTGAAGGAACTGGTAGATACACTACACTTGAAGGAGCATCAAAACATTTAGAAGCTGGAGCTAAGAAAGTATTAATTACAGCGCCAGCAAAAGGCGAAGGTATTAAAACTGTTGTATATTCAGTAAACGAAAAAATATTAGACAAGGATGACAAAATTATTTCAGCTGCTTCATGTACTACAAACTGTTTAGCACCTATAATGAATGTTATTGAAAAAGAATTTGGTATTGAAAAAGGGTACATGACTACAGTGCATGCTTATACTGCAGATCAAAGATTGCAAGACGCACCACATTCAGATTTAAGAAGAGCTAGAGCAGCTGCGCAAAATGTTGTTCCTACTACTACAGGTGCTGCAAAAGCAATAGGAAAAGTTATTCCATCGCTTAGCGGAAAAATGAATGGAATTGCATTAAGAGTACCAGTTATTACAGGTTCAATGGTAGATGTTACATTAGAACTTAAAAAATCGCCAAGTGTTGAAGACATTAATAAAGCAGTTAAAAAAGCTGCTTCACCTTCTTTAATATATACAGAAGATGAAATTGTTTCAAGTGATATTATTGGCGCAAATGCAGGTTCAATTTTTGATTCAAAATTAACATCATCACTTACAGTTGATGGTAAAACTTTATATAAAGTTTATGCATGATATGATAATGAAAGTTCATTTGTTGGACAATATGTTAGAACTTTAAAACACTTAGCAAAACTTATAAAATAGTGTACATTAAATACGATATTTAGAAAGAAGCAATTAATTTGCTTCTTTTTCTTCTTCAATAAATAAGTAAGTTTAAATGTATAAGTTTAATGTTATAATTTTTATAATAACAAGTTGATAAAATTTTAAGGAAACAAAATGGAAAATAAAATTAAAAAATATTTTTTGACTTTTAATATTTTAATTAACATTTTGTTTTTGGCTTCTTTGATTTTTATAGCTATTTACATTATTATCGTTAATAATTACAACAGTAGATTGAAAGAGATTTGGCCACACCATATTTATTTAAAAAAAATGCAAAATTGAAAAGATATATACATTATTTCATTTATATTAATTTATTTATCATTCTTTATAATATGAATAACTCAATTTATTATATTGTTAAGAAACAAAAATAATTTAGTTAAAAGTTTTTTTGCTATATTTTATTGAAAACAACTTATTTTAATTGCAGATACTTCTAAGAAAAATAAAACTAATTTTATAATTGTGTCAATTTCATTGTTCATTTGTTTACTATCTATTATTATTTCTTCAGTATTTAATCTTATATCTGATTTTATACATTTGCCATTTATTATTTATTCCATTTATTTAATCACTATTTTTTTAATATATATTCCATTATGTATAACAACCAAAAAATAAATAACGAAAAAGAAGGCAATTAATTTGCTTCTTTTTCATTTTCAATAAACTTGAATATTTCAATTATTTTGGCTACTTCAATTTGTTCTGAACGAATTTCTTTTGGCAAATTAAATTTATCAAAAACTTTATTTATTAATGGTAATTTGTAGTTTGGTTTTAAATTATTTACCAAAGTTTTTCTTTTAAATTGAAAGAAAATTTTTAGAAAATTCAAAAACTTTTTAAAATCATAGTCAAGTTGTTTTTTATTAAAAACTATTTTGATAACACATGAATCAACTTGTGGTTTTGGATCAAAAAATATTGAAGGTACAAATATTTCATTACTGCACTTTGCAATAGCTTGAAAAGCTACAGACAATTTTGAATACTGTTTATTATTGGGTTTAGATGTAATTCTAAGGCCTACTTCATTCTGAACCATTAGAACACTATGTTTTATAAAATCGTGGTTTTCTAGTATTTTAAATAAAATTTCAGTAGTGATTGCATAGGGAATATTACCCACAATTATTTGATCTTTTTTGCCTTCTAAATTACTTTTTAAGAAATCTTGATCAATAATTCTAACATTAGAATTAGCAAATTTTTGTTCTAAAAAAGTTATTAAATCTTTGTCAACTTCATATGCAATTATACTTTTTGCGACTTTAGAAAGTGGTAAAGTTAGAGCACCTAAACCAGGACCAATTTCAATAATTTCATTATTTTTTGCTTCTGCAGTGTCAACTATTTTATTAATAATTTCGTCATTAATTAAAAAGTTTTGACTAAATTTTTTCTTTGCTTTTATTTCCATTACACACCAAAAACTTTCTTTACATTATCTCTAATTTGTTTAACTAATTCTTCTTCTTTAATATTTTTTGCATTAGCAATATATTTATATATATGTTCTACATATGGACTTATATTAGGTTTTCCACGCATAGGAGTGGGTGCTAAATAAGGAGTATCTGTTTCACAAAATATACGGTCTATAGATATAACTTGTAAAGCTTCTTGTAAACTTTTGGCATTTTTAAAAGTAACTACGCCAGAGAATGAAAAATATAAATTAGCATATTTTAAACATTTTTTAGCATATTCTATGTCACCACTAAAAGAATGAAATATCATTTTGAGATTTTTGTATTTAGGTAAGGTAATTATTTCAAAAGCATCTTCAAGTGCATCACGAATATGCAAAACAGCCACAATATTATGTTTTAAAGCAACATCTAGTTGAGCTTTAAAGCTTTCTTTTTGAGTTTCTTTTGAAGGGCTATTGTCATAATGATAATCTAAACCAATTTCTCCAATGCCTATAACATCCTTTGTAATTATAGATTCTAAAAATTCTCCATCACTTTTTCCACTGCATTCTGTTGGGTGTATTCCTATAATAGGATATAAATATTTTTCTTTTTTACAAAGTTCTAATAGTTCTAGACAATCACTTTTGCTAGTACCATTTACAAACATAAGTTCCATATTTTCTTTATATCATTCTTTTACAACATTATGAGGATTATCATAGTATTCTTTAAAAGGGTGTGTATGTATATCTATATATTTCATTTGCTTTCTCCTATAGTTTCAAAAAATCAACATTTGATTATTAAATATATTATAAAATAATTTATTTTTTCTTATCTTTCATTTTTTAATCATGATATTTAAATTTTTATTAAAAACCAAATTTATTAAGTAACTAGGAATTTTTATCTTTAATTTATATATAAATTAAAAACTACTAGATTATTAGATTTTATTTTATGATTATCAAAAATTACAAAAAATTGAAAAATTTTGCACACCTTTAAAAATAAGTGATGTATAATTTTTTTGTATGACCTATTTAAATAGTGATACAACAAATTTACTTTAATGAAATTTCTACCCCATTAGGGCTAAGTAAATTAAAAATAAGTAAATGCGTAAAAAGATATTTTTAAAATAGTCACTCGTGTTAAATACTTCATACAATTACATCAATAATAAAATAATAAGATGTAATTTAAATTAAATAAATGTAAAACATCTTTTATATTATTGTTTTAATTTATTAATTTTAAAAATAATATAAATCTATAAATACATAGTTATTTTGTAACTTATAAAAACTTAAAATCATATATTTAATATTTTTTAAATATCAGATATTTTGAAATAAATAATTTCTATTATATTTAAGAAAATCATAATTATGTTATTTTTAAAAAAATAAAGGAGTTCAATGAACTTAATTAAAATAGACCTTCATGTGCATTCAACTGATTCATCATATACTGGTAGTAATATATCAGAAGAATCTAATTTAGAAAAATTACTTATTTTGCAAAAACATAAAGTTAAAGTTGCTTCATTTGCTGATCACGATAATTTTTATTTGGATAGTTATATTAAAAGATTAAAGCTAATAGATGATAATAAAATAGATATTTTATTATTACCAGGTTTGGAAGTTAACCTTAAAAAATATAATGGTCAAATAGGCCAAGCAATAATAGTATTTGATCCTAATTCCAATTTAGAATCATTACATGCGCTTACAACTAAAGTTTTTAGGAATAATAATAATAAACTAACTTACAAAGAAGCTGTTAACTTGTTTAAAGAAAAAGAATTTAATTTTATGATTTTTCCACATGCCGGAAAAGCTCAAGATAATATGGAATGAGAAGATATTGAAGGTTCTCAAGTTGATGGGTTGGATGTAACGGATTTTAATAGCACTAACAAAAAGAAAATTTTAAAGCAAAACCCCGAATTACCTGTGGTTTACTTTAGTGATACTCATACTTGAAGAAAATACCCACAATACGGAAAGTTTTGTTCATATGTAGAAGTTAGTGATAAAAGTAATTTTACATTTAAAGAAATTAAAGAAAATATCAATAAAAAGAAAATTGATATGGACAAAATTATTTAAGAAAGGAAGCAAATAAATGTTAAAAAATTTAATTATAAAAAATAACATTGAAACAACAAAAATTGATTTGAGTAGTCAAGTTAATATTATAGTTGGCGAAAAAGGAACTGGAAAAAGTACCTTATTACAAATAATAGCTGAAGCTATTATAAATAAAAAAATGTTCAGAGATGAATATGATTGAATTAGAGATAAAGCTAATTTTGAATTAGATACTATCACAATTGATAATACCAAAATTAATGTCCAAGATTTTGGCTATTTCTTTGAGACTGAAAACAGGGAAAATTCTTTTGACTTAGCAATGTCTGAACTTCAAAAGCAACTTCCTGGATACATAAGTCAAAATGATAAAAGAAAAAATGCTTTAGATTCAACAGAATATGTAGAAGAAAGAAAATTAAAAGCTTTAAACTTATTTAGCAAAAAGATAGCATATAACGATTTAAATAGTTTAGATAAATTTTTTAATTTACGTGATAAAGTCACTGAATTTAATGCCTTATTAGATGAACGTTTACCTTTAACTACTGCAATTGACTTTGAATCTTTAAAAAGTTCAGGAGGTTCTACTAATAATATTATTTTAGTTAATTATGATAATAATGATATTTCTACAACTATATCTGAACTTTTACATGTAGTTTCTAAATATCGTGATGAATTAAAGGTAACCCAGCTTAATTGTAATTCTGTTTTAAGCGAAATTCACAAAGGAAATAGTAATTTTAATAATATGCTAATTAACGAAGAGTTAATTAAAGAATTAGAAAAAAACACCCAAGAAGCAATTAAAATAAATGCTGCTCTATATAAAACATATGATAAACATTTCAATACATTAAGCAAATATATAAGCGCTTTAAATTGTTTTAAATCTGTAATTACAAACTTGCAAAACAAGTATAAACTTGAAGTTAGAAAAACAGAAAGAGTTCAAATTGATAAAAATGAATTATTGGAATTCTTTTCAAAAGTTGGCTCATTTGCTAAAGATATTAAAAATAAATATCAAGACATTATTGAAAATGAACTTGAATTTGATGCCGAATTAGAAGAAATTGATTCTCACAATAGTAGCATTTCTTATAAAGTTAAAAAGTTTGTTATTAGCGAAGATCAAAAATATATGCTACTTAATAAAATAGTTACTGCTTCAAATAAATCACATACTGTTGCGGACGTTTTATTAGTAACACCAAAGCCCTCACAAGATAAAGAAAAAATAGTTAAGGAACTACTTAAAGATCAAATTAAAGTTTATGCAGGAAATGTAGAATATAAAAATCTTTCAACAGGACAAAAAACTTTATTTGGTGTAACTCACGCTATAAATTCTCTTAAAAATGTGCCTAATGATAACTATTTGTTATTAGACCAAATTGAAGATAACCTTGATAATAAAACTATATATGAAAATATTCTTCCTTTAATTCAAAAACAAGTTGAAAAAGGCAAACAAGTGTTTATCGTCACACATAATGCAAACATAGGTTCAATAATAAAAGGAAATAGCATTGTAACAAATATATTTGCAGATAAATTAGAAGACAAATTTGTAATTAATAAATTAATTAATAATGATGATGCAAAAATTGTATATCTTGAAGGTGGAACAAAAGCTTTCAATGAAAGAAAACAAATTTATGAACAAGATAAAAAAGGAGTTAAATAATTATGATAACAATTGATTATGTAGAAAAAAAAGATGGAAATAAATACATTACTATAACAAATAGCGCTGATTCAAAAAACAAAAATTCTATACAAATAGATTTAAGTCAGCCAAGCGACTGAAGCAAACAAAATATTAATAATTTTATTATTAGAACTGTGTCTATTGCTGAAGATAAATTAGAATTACCTAAATTAACAGAAAGTGCACAAAAACAAATTAATGAAAAAAGTGATGTTGCTGAATCAATCAAATTTATTAACGAATTATTTACCGAATTTGTTAATAAATACAATAATAAGTAGTTTATTTTCTTAAATTTTTTTCACAAAAATTAATAAAAAATCAAGTATAAAACGCAATTAATTTTCTAATTTTGAAAATATTGTAAAAATACTTGATTTTTTGGTAAAATGTTAATTATTTTATTTAATAATTTTATACACTAATTATAGGAGTAATAATATGAAAAGAACATATCAACCTAAAAAAGGTAAACATATTAAAGTACATGGTTTTATGTCTAGAATGTCTACAAAAAATGGTAGAAAAGTTTTAGCAGCTAGACGTGCTAAAGGAAGAAATAGACTAACTGTATCAGATAACAAATAATAAATATTATTTAATTTGTAATAAATAAAATGTTTAATAGAACTAATATTGTTAAAAAAAATTGAGAATTTCAAAAAATTATTGGAAAGAAAATCCAAGTTGTTTCTAAAAATTTAATAATTTATATAACAAAATCAGAATATTTTAAAATAGGCATTTCTATTCCTAAACAATTTGTAAATGCAGTAAAAAGAAATCACTTTAAGAATCAAATTAAATCAATATTAAGAAAATTAAATGTCGAAGAATATAAATTTGAATGTGTTTTAATTGCAAGAAAAACTTTTTTTGATTTAGATTTTTCAAAAAAAGTAATTGAAATTAAAAATATATTGGAGAGTGCTCAGAATGGCAAAGCAAAAAAGATCTAAATTTTATGATGATTTTAGAACAAGTGACAATAAAAGCAAGAATACTAATAATAATGCCTCAAAAAGCGTTTGACTAAAAGTATGAAAATGAATAAGAATTCTTCTTATTGTATTTTTTGTTGCTGTTGGTCTTGTAGGCTGCGTTCAATCATTTACAACAAAGACTAGTTCAAAAGTAGGCGCAGGTTATGAATTTTATGCGTCTAAGAAAGTTATACCTTCACCAAATGTTGAAGTATTAAAGTACGATAATGTAACAAATACTTTTAATGTTACTAATACAGAAAAAGATATTAAGAATAACCCATATGTAGGTCTTAATAATCAAAATCAAGATGTACTTAAAGCATTGAAAGAACAAGATGAAAAATCTGGTGCAGTTTATGCTGCTCAAGGTGGTAACTCATTAGCCATTCAATTCAAAGATTCAAATGAAAAAGAAGACATAATTCATAATAATGTTGGTGCTGATGGCATTAAACGTTATGAATATATAAATTTAAGTGATAAATTTGGGACAAAAAAATATAGTCCAACCCAAGATTTTTTATCGTGAACTGCTTTAGATATTACAGTTCACAGCGTAAAAATTGGTACAGATAATAGAAACTTACCAGAAAAATTAAGCAAGTATAGTGAATTATATGTTACTGAAAAACACTTATTAAGTGATGCTGCAATTAGTTTATTTGCACGTGATGTTTTAGAAAGTTTATTTAAATTAACTTATAAAAAGTGATTTGATGAATCTATTAATGAAGGTAAAGGAATTTCTAGAATTAATGAATTGCTTTATGATGCTAAATTTGCAAATGCTATAGGAAAACCAACTTTACCATCAAATGCTACATTTGAACAAAAACTTGAATATCTTAGATATTTACATAATGTATTTAAAGAAGCTAAAAATGATGCTAAATATGCAGATGCTGGATATATCTTTGCAAACCACCCATTTTGAAATCAAAATCTTGCTGAATTTGGCAATAAAAAATACGGTGAACTTTCAAACGAAGATAAATTAAAAGCTATTCAAAAATGAGAACTTTATGAATGAGTTCAAAAAGCGCAAACATTTTTAATATATGAAGCAGCAATGTTTAAAACATATTTCAAAATGTTTAACTACAAAGTTTCAAGCAGAGAAGTAACGAATCTTAATGGAACAAAAGAAATTGATAATTATGCACAATCTAATGTTTCAGAGTTAGGTAACTATTCATATAGAAAACCAGTATTAAGTCTTTTACCAAATGATGCTAATACTCCTCACTATGCTCTTACTTCGTGAAAAGATTATTGAAAAAGAGGTCCTTTCTTTGGATTATTCATTTATCCAATTAACTGAATTTCTACAAAGATAATTGTTGGATTAGGTACTACAGGTTGATCTGTCATTCTTGCTTTAGTTATTGTTGTTATTGTAACTCGTTTAGCTGCCTTTTTCTTAAGTCTTAAAACTTCTTTAAGTCAAGGAAAAATGGAAGAATTAAATCAAAAGAAAGCAAAAATTGAAGCTAAATATGCTGACGTTGCTAAGAATGATAAAGTAGCGCAACAAAAGAAACAAATGGAAATTTCTCAATTATATAAAGATGAAAAAATGTCTCCATTTGGTTCTATAGTCTCAATGTTTATAACCCTTCCTATTTTAATTGTGGTCTTTAGGATTATTACAGCAAGCCCTGAAATTAAACACACAAGTTGATATGGTATTCAACTAGCTGCAACTTCAATCAGAAAGATAATGAATAAAGAATTTATATATCTTCCTTTGGTTCTTGTTTCTATGTTAGTTCAAGGGTTGGCGCAATATCTTCCTAAGATATTAAATAGAAAGAAAAAATCATTGCGTATGGATGCTTATGCAAAAGCTGCTAATAAGAAATCTAACAAGATGGGAAATATGCTTCAAATTATCTTTATAGGTATTGGAATACTATTTAGTGCTGGTCTTCAAATTTATTGAATTATTAGTGGTATCTGAACAATTATTCAAACCTTGGCAGTTCATTACTTTACTAAATCTAAATTCTATAAAGAAAAAGTTGAACCAAAACTATTTAAGAAAACAGCTTAATAATTACAATGTGGGTAACCCCACATTTTTTATTATTAAAGACGCCCTAGAATATGATACCTTTTTGTAGTATAATTATTATGTCCTATAATTGGATATATATTTGCATTAATATCATAATAAAAATTATTACTTTTAAACTTTTAGGTATTTGTTAGTTCGACTTTATTTTCTACTTAAATAGCAAGTATAATTATTGGTTAATTTTTCCTTCATAATATTCTTTTATGTAATTCCATTAATTTTTATTTCCTCCTTTCTGAATTGGTTATGAATTTTCTCTCTAATTTGCAAATATATTTTTAGGACAGACATATTAGTGAATTTGTTTATTACCACTAGTAAATAAAAAAACATGTTTTAACCTCTATTTGGGCCCAATAGAGGTTTTTCTTTTTCATAAAATAAATATATTAATTTAAAAATATCTATAATTAATGTATGCAAACACATTACAATTTTAAAATTTATTTTTTAGACATGGATGGCACATTTGTTGACAAACCAGAAGAATTACCAGAAGGCAAATTAGGAATTAGCCAAGAAAATTTAGACACTGTTAGCAAACTTGCAAAATCTAAGCCTGTTATTATTTCAACAGGTAGATCAAATAGTGATTATCTTTTAAGAGTCGCAAAACTTATAAACGCACCATATTGTGTATGTCAAAATGGTTCTTTAATTGTAGACTCAAACAATAAACAACTTCAAAAGATTGAAATAGATGAGCATTCTACTCAAGAACTCATAAAATATATGCAATCAAGAAACTTATTTTATACAATGGATGAAGGTGGCGTAATTTATTATGGTAAAAATTATAATTGCGATTTTGAACGTCCATGAGTAAAATTGCTTAAAAAAGTTCCTTATAAAGATATGCCAAAAATTAAGAAGGCATGTAAATTTTTATGCTATGGTGTTGATAAAGACGGAATTAATCAAATTATTGAGGAATTAAAAGTTAAGTTGCCACATTTAACTTTTCATAAAGTATCTTATGGGTATTCAATAGAAATAACAAGTGATAAAGCATCAAAAGGTAAAGGCAATGCTTTTGTTGCTAATTTATTAAATATAGATCCAAAAGAATGCGTACATATTGGCGATACAGGAAATGATACAAATGCATTACCTGAAATTGGCTCATTTATAGCTATGGGAAATGCTACTGACGAAGTAAAATCATTTGCAATGAAAATTGCACCTGATTTTAGAAACGCCGGACTTGCAAAATTAATTAAAGAATTAGAAAATATGTAAAGAATATATCTTGCATATTTTTTTATTAAAAAAAGGAGAATAATGAAAGACGAAGAATTAATTTCAGTAATGCGTGGACTTGCTATTGATAGTATTAATAAAGCACATGGTGGACATTTAGGTATGGCAATTGGAGCAGCCCCTATTTCATATTCGATTATTGCTAAAAACTTAAATATATCTAAGGAAGATCCTAAATGAATTAACCGTGATAAATTTATTTTATCGGCTGGACATGGATCTATGTGTTTATATTCTATATACCATTTATTAGGACTATTAGATATTGATGATTTAACAGCACATAAGACCTTATATTCAAAAACTCCAAGCCACCCTGAAATTGATAAATTTAATTTTGTTGAAGCTTCAACCGGCCCACTAGGTCAAGGAATAGCTATGGGTGTTGGTATGGCCATTTCACAAAAATATTTAGCTCAAAAATATAATAAGCCCAACTTTGAAATATTTAATCATCATGTTTATGTTTTACATGGAGATGGATGTTTACAAGAAGGAGTTGCTTTGGAAGCTATTCAATTAGCTGGAACTTTAAATTTAAATAAATTAATCTTACTTCATGATTTTAATGAAACACAAATAGATAGTAAATCTTATGAAGTTAACAACATTGATTTTGTAAAGTTTTTTAAATCAAATAACTTTAATGTTTTTGATGTCAAAGATGACTCCTTAAAAAATATTTTAAAAGCTATAGCTAAAGCTAAAAGATCATCAAAGCCTTCATACATTAGAATTCATACTCATATTGCAAAAAATACACCATTTGAAAATAAACCAAAAGGACATAGTGGTTTTTTAGATGAAACTCAAACCATTGAATTTAAAAAGAAATGCAATTTAGAAAATTTTGTTCCTTTTGAGTATGATAAAAAATATTATGATTTTGCTAAAACATTATGAAAAGAAAAAGATGCAAACTATAATTCATGGCTTAAATTATTTTTTGAGTACCAAAAAACTTATCCTGTAGAAGCAAAAGAAATTAATGAATTAATAAATAAAAGTTACACTTTTAATTTATCTAAGCCGCAACTTTCAAATAAAGCAACAAGAGATTATGTTGGCAATTTATTAAATGAGTTAGAAGCTAATCCTTTTATTATAGGAGGTTCTGCTGACTTAAAAAGTTCTACTAAGGTTGGTTTTAATAAGGATTTAATTCATGGCGGTAAAAATATTAAATATGGTATCCGTGAATTTGCAATGAGTGCAATTAATAATGGAATTTATTTAGCTTCTAATTTAAGAACAGTTGATTCAACATTTTTAGCATTTGCTGACTATGCAAAAGGTGCAATTCGTTTAGGAGCGATGATGAAAATACCTGCAATACATATTTATAGTCATGATAGTTATCAAGTAGGCGGTGATGGTCCAACACATCAACCATATGACCAACTCACTATGTTAAGAGCTATAGAAAATGTAAAAGTAATTAGACCTTGTGACGAAAGTGAAACTTATCTAGGCTTGCAATATGCATTAAATCAAAACACTAATCAAATTGCTTTTATTACATGTAGACAATCAATTAAATCATTTAATGTATTAGATAAGGAATTTAAACCAGCTTATATAATTAAAAAAGCAAACGATTTTGATTTAAGTATTTTAGCTAGTGGCTCTGAAGTAGAACTTGCTTTTAAAGTGGTTGAAGAACTTAAACATAAAAAAATTAAAGCACAAATTATTTCAGTGCCTTTATTGCAAGATTTAGTAAATAATGAAAAATTAATTAAACAATTAAATATTTCAAAAAAGCCAATATTTGCATTGGAAGCAAGCAGTGACTCAATGTGATACCAACTTGCAAAATATAATAGGTTTGATTGTATGCTTGCCACTACTTTTGGCGAGTCAACTGATGGAAAAGAAATATATGAATTAAAAGGATTTAATATAATTAATATAGTAACTAAAATTAAGAAGTTATTAAATAAGGAGTAAATAATGAAAGAATTAGTAAATATAAAAAATATGTTAAAAAAAGCATATAAAGAAAAATATGCAGTGCCACACATCAATATTAATAATTTAGAATGAACTAAAACAACATTACAAGCTGCACAAGATTTACATAGCCCAATTATTATAAGTGCTTCATATGGAGCAGTTAAATATTTTGGCGGATATAATGTAGTTGTAGGTCTTGTTAAGAACTTAGTTAATGATTTAAATATTACAGTTGATGTTGCTTTACATTTTGATCATGGTACTTATGAACAATGCATTAAAGCATTAGAAACAGGTTTTAGTTCAATTATGTATGACGGTAGTCATGAACCATTTGACATTAACTACAAAAATACAAAAGAACTTGTAAAACTAGCAAAAAAATATAATGCAAGTGTAGAAGCAGAAATTGGACAAATTGGTGGCGAAGAAGATGGAATTATTTCTTCTGGCGTCATTGTATCTGATGTTACAGAAGCCTTAAAAATGAAGGCACTTGGTATTGATGCATTAGCAGTTGGTATTGGCAATATTCATGGAAAATATCCAGAAAGCTGAAAAAGTTTGGATTTTAATACATTAAAGAAAATTAATGAAGCTTGTCAAATGCCTTTAGTATTACATGGTGGTAGTGGAATACCTAGTGATCAAATTAAAAAATCTATTCAAAATGGTATTTCAAAAGTCAATGTAAATACAGAATTACAAGTAGTTAATGCAAATGCTATTAAAGATTTTGTTTTATCTAAAAAAATAGATGAAGCTAAAAACTTTGACCCTCGTAAAATTGCAAATTATGGAATGGCAGAAGTATATAAATTACTTGAAGCAAAATTTAAAGAATTTGGTTCAATAAACAAAGATAATAATTAGTTTTGAACAAATATAATAATAACAAAAACACAATTCTCGATTTTTGTAAATTTATTAAAAAATGTCCTTAATACAAGGGATATTTTTTCTTTTTAATTGTTTATAACTATGTTAATAATTATGTTAATAACACATTTTTGAATGTAAAATGTAAATTACTATAACTTTGTTCTTTATAATATTTCCATTATGATAAATGACGAAAAAGAAGAAAAATTATTAGATTTAAAGCTAAACAATATGGCTTTTAAAAATGAACTTAAAAATAATATTGGAGACGAAGTCATATTTGAACAACTATTTGCAACAATTGAAATAGTGCACAAAGAAGCAAATACTATATATATTTTAGTTCCTGCAACTTTTAAAGATATTATTAAATCTAGATATCATGATTTAATAAGTAGACTAATTAAAAATATTTTGGGTAAACAAAACAATGTGATTTATATTACACATTTAGATGAACTAAAATACTTAGAGGTTATAAGTGATGAAAAAAATAACCAAAAGAAAACTAATATTAGAAGTGATTTAACTTTTGAAAATTATGCAAGTGGTAAGTTTAATGATTTAGTTTTAAAAGCCGCAAAAACAGTTTATCAAAGTAATGATGTAATTTTTTCGCCTTTATTTATATATGGTGGAAGTGGACTTGGAAAAACACACATTTTACATGCTATTGGAAATCAACTTTTAGAAAAAGGAAAAACTTGTTTTTATGTAAATCCAGATGAGCTAACTAGAAAACTTGTTGAGCAATTAAGAAATAGAAATCAAGAAGAAATTAATAAGATTGTTGATGAACTTACAAGCTATGATTGTTTAATGTTTGATGATATTCAACAATATGCAAATAAAGAAAGTACATTATCTGTTTTATTTAATATTATTAATACAATGATCACCAATAAAAAGCAAATCATTTTGTGCGCTGATAAAAAACCTGAAGATCTTGGCGGATTTGAACAAAGATTTATAACTCGTTTTAATGGGGGATTAATTGTAAATATATTAAATCCTGAAATGGACGATGTCATTTCTATTCTTAAATTTAAATTAAGAGTAAATAATATTAATCCGATGCTTTGAGATGATGAATCTATAAAATTTGTTGCTAGAAACTTTTCTTCTTCAATAAGAGCAATTGAAGGCGCTATAAATAGAATAATTCTATTTAGCCAAGGCGATGAACAATTTTCATATGACATTGAAAATATAAAAACTATATTCAAAAGTATGTCTCAAGTTAAAGAAAGTATCACCCCAGAAAAAATAATTGAAATAGTTGCTAAATATTATAAAATCAATAAAAATAGAATTGTAGCTAAAACTAGAAAAGAAGAAGTTGTTATGGCAAGAAGACTTGCTATGTGATTTATTAAAAATAATTTTAACTTTTCATTAGAAGAAATTGGCAAAATGTTTGGCAATCAAACTCACTCTACTGTTATTGTGTCAATTAGTTGAATTGATAAAAATATTAAAACAAATTCTTCACTAAAAGTAGCTGTTGAAAATATTAAAGATAATTTAAGCAAAATACTTTAATTGTGTAATAATCTATCTAATTAAAAATATAGAAAAAGGAAAAATCATGGAAATAAAAATAAATAAATTACTTTTAGACAATGCAATTGAAACAGTGGCTAAAGCTGTTGATCCTTTGCCATTTGATCCTATTATGAAAGGAATTTTAATTTCAGCTGAAGATAATCAAATTGTTTTTAGTGGATCAGATGGGGAAATTAGTGCTAGACACACAATTAAAACTAGTTTAGATGCTATTATTAAAACACCTGGAATTTGCCTAGTTGAATTAAGTATGTTTAGAAACTTAGTTAAAAAACTTGATGATGATATTTTAATTAAAACAGATGAAAAAATTATGACTTTATCATCAAATCTAGACGTTTTCACACTTAATTTATTTACAAGTTCTGATTATCCTGATATTGATTATTCAGTTTATGGGGATACTTTAAAGATAAATTGAAACAAATTAAAAAATGTTGCCAAAGATGTTTGATTTGCGGCAAGCATATCAGATGCAGATTTAATTTTAAATTGTGTAAATTTATCAGTTAAAAATAAAAAATTAACTTTAATGGCTACAGATAGATTTAGATTTGCGCAAGAAACCATAGAAGTTAATTCAAATGATTTGCCTAATGATGTTTCTATATTAGCTAAAAACCTAAAAAGTTTAATGAATTTTAATTCTGATGATGAAGTAACTTTATATATATCACAAAATAAAATAGCTTTTCAACTTGAAAATACTGTAGTTCAATCAAAAATTGTTGATCAATCTTATTTAGATGTAACTAATTTAATTCCCAAAACATGTAAATATAAAATACTAATTGATAAAAAAGAATTAAACTCAATTTTAAATAAAGTATCTACAATAACTAACGAAACCAATAATAAAATTGTTTTAGAAATTAAGAACAAAGTTATGACTTTAAGTGCGTCAAGATCAGAAATTGCAAGTGCAACAATTAAAACTCAAAACTTTAGTTTTGAAGGTATTGATTCTAGATGAATAATTAATGTTAAATATTTAAAAGATGCAATAAGCGTTTTAGATGGTCAAATTACATTTTGTATAACAGGCGAAAGAACATGTAAATTCTTATTAACATCTAATGAAAATCCAAATGTTGTACAATTATTTACACCACAAAAAGGATATTAATTATGGAAATAGAAATTACAGGACCTTTTATTAAAGTAAGTCAATTACTTAAAAAATTAGGAAAAGCGCCTACTGGTGGAACTGCTAAATTCTTTTTAAAAATACATAAAGTTTTAATTAATGGTGAAGAAGCTATTGGTAGAAATTCAAAAATAAAAATTGGTGATACAATTTGAATTGACGATAATATTTATAAAATTGTAGAAAAAAAAGAAATTTAATATAAAATGTTAAAGATATATTTACATTTTACACATTATTAGTAAAGGAGAAATTATGGCAGGTAGAGATCAATTAACAGGACAAAAAGCTTTAAGTGGAAATAGAAGATCACATGCATTAAATGCTACAAAAAGAAGATTTAATCTTAATCTACAAAAAGTAACTGTTCTAACTGAAAATGGTGGTAAACAAACTGTTCGTGTAACTGCAAAAAATGCAAGAACATTAAAAAAACTTGGCTTAACAGCTTAATTATATAAATAATATTGCTAGGGTTTCCTAGCTTTTATTTTTTTTATTTTTTTTAAATATAATTAATGTATGACAAATTATATTTTATATAGTGCACTAGGCATCTTTATATTAAATTTAGGTTTAAATTCAATTATAGAAATTTTATTTTTTATAAATTACAAATATTTTTACATTGGCTTTTCTAAATTAAATGCAAAACAATATTTTGTTGAAAATAGCATAAGAGTCAATAGTTTAGTATTTCAAATATTTGAAAAATTATTTAAAAAATTTAGGAACATTTTTATTTCAATTATTGTTGTTTTTTCATCTCTTTTGTTTGTGTGTTTTGCATATGCTATAGTTATTACAATCAAATTTTGACCTATTATTAAAAATAATCTTCTTGATTATTTATTAATGTATGGTTTAATTTTTGTTGATTTTATATTTTTTGCTCCAATTTACTATATGCCTTCGCTTCTTAGAAAATGAAGTAATTCAAAGTTAATTCTTAAGAATTGAAAAGAAATTAATAACAATTTTCAAGAAAAAGATTTAGAAATAGAAAATGTTGCTGAATATGAAAAATTTAAAAATTTAATTTTATACAAAGAAGTAATCTTTGAATATTCATATGAAAAAAATAATATTAAACAAACCTTTGTTAAATGATTTATGCAAAATAAGAGACCATTTTTAGATAATGGAAATATTGACAAAAACAAAATAATTGAATTTTTAATATGTGATTATCAAAATACAAAATTAGATTATGTTTCTTATCCTTTTTCATTTTATCTAAAACTAATAAAGGAATTTAGTTAATTATGAGTGACAATACATTAAAAATATTAACTTATATAACTTTAGCAATATCTTGTATTTGAATTTTAATTTTCTTTATTTGATTAAAAGTTAAATTTTCATACTTATATATGATGTTAAAACTAAAAGATTTTGCACATTCTGCTTTTTTAAGTAGAAAGTTAGCAATTAATAATTGTGTATTTGACATTTATAAAAAGAATTATAAAAATTTATTATTTTACTTATTATTATTATTTGGCATTAATATTCCTATTATGGCTTTGTCGTTTACAATGTTTGTATTTAATGCAATTTCATTATCTAATGATTTAGATAATAAATTTATGATATTGTTTCTTATAGGTTTTTTTATACTTTGCATTCCATTTGCAATATTTCTCTTCTTTATTATCATTTTAAGTTCTATAGCTAAAATTAATAAATCAATAAAATATTGAAAACATTTAAATGCTACATTTACAAATAGTTTTGATTCCCTTATTGAAAATCAAGACATTAAATTTAATAATGAGTTATATGTAAGAATATTTAATTCTTCAGATTTAATTTTTGAAATCACTAGAGAAATGCGGGGGTTTGATAAATCAGTATTTTTTAAAATAAAAAATTGGAAAAATATATTTAATAAAATTAAAGACATAAAGTTTGATGAACTACTTTATTATTTCTTAATATTTGATATTGATCAGACAAGGTTAAACGGTAAATATTATTCAATTGAAGAATTGGCATTTATTTATAAAAATAAAAATTCTTTGGTAACGCTTTTAAATCAAAATTTTAGAATAAACCAATAATAAAAATATTGGTTTTTTTAATTTTAAAAACTAAATATTTATTTTCTTTACAAAAGCATATTTTGTAAAATTATCATTTTACTATATAATAAATGTATTAAAAAATAGGGGGATAAAATATGCTACTAATAGTTGTTGCTGAAGAAGAAGAAATTGAACAATTTATACCTCATTTAAATATTAAAAATATTTATGAATTTGATACATTTTCATTTTGCAAGTTAATGTATGTAAGTTTAAAAAATAAAAATTTTTATATAGCGATATCAGGTGTTGGAAAAGTTAATTCTGCATTATTCTTATCTTATTTACTTTCAAATAAAAAATACAATATTACAAGAATACTAAATATTGGACCAGCGGGTTTTATAGGCAAAAACGCTCATATAAGCGACGCTTTTATGATATCTGATAGTTTTTATTATGATGTAAATTTAACTGTTTTACCACATTATGAGTATGGTAAATTACCTAATATAAATAAAGAATTTTTAACATCAAAAGTTTTAAATAATGAATTGAATTCTAAATTAAATTTAGCTTTTTGTCAAAATGTAACCGCTGATAAATTTGCTAGTAAATCAGATGTTGAATTCATTCAAAAAAATTTTTCTAAATTTACAACTGTTGATATGGAATTAACTGCTTTAATTCATACAAGTAATTTCTTTAATATTCCCATTTCTTCAATAAAAATAATTTCAGATAAATTAGAAGAAAATACTAATTCTAATAATGATTACAAACTAAAATCTTTAATTTGAAAAGCGAAAATTGCTACTATACTTTTAAAATTATTTTCATAATTTAAAAATATATTTAAATAAAAATCTTATAAAAAATTATTTTTATTATAATTGTTAATTATGTTAAAAATACAAAATTAAACCTTATAGCTAAAACTAAATTTAACTATTGATTTAAAGTATTTTTTTATTTTACTTATAACTTAAGTAATATATGACAAAAAAGCTTTAACTTTAATATAATTTAGTCTTGCTTATTAATTTGCTATGTATCTTAAGTGATATTGAATTACCTTATTTTATGCAAAAATAAAAAGGAGTGTTAATAATGGAAATTAAAAAGAATGTTAAAAAAGAAGAGCAACCAATTATTGATCTTGTTAATGTTGTTAAAGAATTCGAAGACAAACGTGTTTTAGATGATGTTAATCTTTCAATTAAAAAAGGTGAATTTATTACTTTGTTAGGACCATCAGGTTCAGGTAAAACCACTATTTTAAGAATTATTGGTGGTTTTGAATGAGTTACTCGTGGTGAAGTTAAATTTAATGGTAAGGATATTAAAGATTTAAGTCCACATAAAAGAGATGTTTCAACTATCTTTCAAGATTATGCTTTATTTCCACATCTTAATGTTGAAAATAATATTAAATATGGTTTAGCATTAAAAAGATTACCAAGAGAAGATGTTCCTAAAGCTTTTTATAGTAAACTTAGTGTTAAACAAACTATGTGAAGAAAAAAAGCACTTGCTGAAATGAAAAGACTAGATCAACAAATGACTAGTTATGAAAATATAATCAAAAAAGAAAAACTATCTGAAAAGAAACGTGATAAATATCAAACTTTAATTGACAATATGGACTTTAAATATTCATATTGAGAAAATTATACTGATTTAAAAACAGAAGCTTATTCTAAAAGATTTTTAACTCGTCCTATTACTTCTGAAGAAATGAACGCTGAAGTTAAGAAAATTATGGAACTTGTTGGTCTTACAGGTAATGAAAAGAAAAATGTTAATTATCTTTCAGGCGGTATGAAACAAAGAGTTGCACTAGCTCGTTCTTTAGTTATAGAACCCGAAATTTTATTATTAGATGAACCCCTTTCAGCATTAGACGCTAAAATTAGAGAAAAAATGCAACGCTTCTTGAGTGACATTCAAAAGAAATTAAAATTAACATTTATTTTTGTAACACATGATCGAAACGAAGCTCTACAACTAAGCGATAGAATTGCAATTGTAAGAGATGGTAAAATAGAACAATTTGGTGAACCAAAACAACTTTATGATTATCCTGTTAACAAATGAGTTGCAAACTTTATTGGTGACTCAAACTTTTTTGACGCCACTTTTGTATCAAAAAATAAGGTTAAGTTTTTAGGCAAAACTTTTGATACTATTCATGAAGAATTTGAAACAGATGAAAAATTAGATGCATTAATTAGACCTGAAGATATTAATATTATTAAATCTGCTACAAAAGCAAAATTAACTGGTGTTATTGAAAAAGCAACATATCGTGGTAGTTATTATAATTATGATATTAATGTTAAAGGTACTAAAATATTTGTTGAAACTTCATACAAATATGAAGAAGGTCAAACTGTTTATTTAGATTGAGATCTTGATGCTATTCATTTAATGAGAAAAGATTTAAAACTTGTAGCAGCAGAAGAAGGTTTAGAAAATGTTAATGAAGGCCAATAATAAAACTAAATCTACTAAGAAAATATCTTCTGCACCTAAGTGACAAATCGCTTTATTAATACCTTATTTAGTTTTTTCAGTTATATTCATTATTCTTCCAATCTTTCTTATTTTATATTATGGCTTTAAACCACTAGATGGTCAAAAAGTTTCTGAGACATGAGAAATAGTTGGAAAAGCTTCAACTTGAAGAATAATGTTTAGATCATTATGAACAGGCTTAATTGCTGCCATTATTTCTTTTATGATAGGTTTTCCTTATGCCTATATATTATCTAGATCTAAAAGTGTTGTAAAAATATTGGGACTTTCTTTAATTTTAAGCCCAATGGTTATATTTACAATATCAAAAGCTCTTGCAGTGCGCGGTTTATTTTCTGCAATGTTTGATGAAAATAAATTAAATAATAGTGCATTTATGATTTTTGGAATGGTTTATCTTTATTTGCCATTTATGGTTATGCCTTTATATCAAATTCTAAAAGACATGCCTAATAATATAATTGAAGCTTCTCAAGATTTAGGCTATTCTAAATTTAAAACTGCATTAAAAGTTATTATTCCTTATTGTTATAAAGGAATTTTATCTGGATTTTCAATAATTCTAATGATGTCTTCAACTTCAATTATTATTGCAGATAAAATGTTACCTAATGGTTCTCAAAATCAATTAATAGGAAATCTAATTAACCAGTTTGCAAATACTTCTAACCCATTTGATTTAGCAACTTCTTCAACATTAGTTATAGTAACAATGCTTATATTAATGACTTTATATGGACTAATATATGGTATACCATATATAATTTCAAAGAAAAGACAAGGAGGTATATATGAATAAATTTAAAACTTTTTTAAAAAACTTTTATATTGTAGCAATTTTGCTATTCTTATATATTCCTATTTTCTTTGGAATGATTTATAGTTTTAATGAACCTTCATCAAAAGGAATATTTTCAGTTACTACATGAAATAAATCTTCTTGACAAGCTTATCGTGAATTATTTTCAAAATCACACAGTATTGCATTTGTTAATTCATTTTTATTAGCATTTTCAACATCATTAATTGTTATAACAATTTCTCTTCTTACTGTTTTTGCACTTTGAAGACAAAAAAATAAGGCTATTAGAACTTATACTCAAGGTTCTTCAAACATTCCTTTAATTAATCCTGATGTTATTACAGGTTTTACTTTAGCAATCGTTCTTAATTTAATTTTTATGGGAACATTAAAAGCAACAAATGAAGGTTTTTTTAGAGCCGTTATAGCACACACTGTAATGTGTTTACCATATGGAATTTTAATTATGCTTCCAAAAAGTGATAAGTTTTCAAAGAATATTTTTGAAGCTTCTCAAGATTTAGGATATTCAAAATTCAGAACATGATTTAAAACTTATTTTGTTTATATGTTAGGTTCAATAGGTTTTACTTTTGTTATTACAATGACCTTATCATTTGATGACTTTGTTATCACTAAAATAGTATCGAATACTGAAACTTTAGGAACCCAATTATATGAGGGGCAATTTCAAGCTTGATCATTAGCAATTGGCGCAATAACTTTAATTATAGTTATATTTGGCAATGCAATATATGTAACATATAAATTAAATACTGATAAAAAAGAAAAAAGAGCAACGGCATTAAATAAAAAATCTAGTTTATTTGTTAATAGTGTAAAAGTTATTAATCAAGGTATGCCAAAACAAATTGAATAAACGCGTTTGAAAAAATATTTTTATTATTCTTTTAATAGTTATTACTTTTGCCATATTTCTTAGTGTTATTTTAGTTAAACAATTTTTAGGTTATTGTCCTAATATTTATAATTATGTTTTTTATTTGCATCCTTCAATTATTAAAAAGATTAAGGAAAAATATACTTACAAAGTTTTTAAAAAAGTTAATTAGTTTAGCCAAGCATTATATGTCGATAAAACAATTGCTGGTGTAGGTTCTGATTTTCGAGCAGCTTAGCTTGTTTTTGATAATAAACCTGACCATATTTGAGAATATATAGTTTCATATTATTCACAAGATAAAGGTATTGTATACACTTTAGATAATTCAATTAGATCTCGCTTAAAACATGTAGATAATTTAAAAGAAAAATTAGAAGAAAAATTAACAACAAAACTTTCTTGAGAACAAATTATTAATGTATTAAAAGAACATAATTATGAACGTTTTGCTTGAATAGATGCTTATTACGATAATTTAATGATTAATTCAATTTATCAAAAAAACACACAGTATAATAAAATTACAAATAAAAACTATAAAAGCGTAATAGATTATTTTGTTGATTTTGTTGAAAAAATAAGTGGTAATTCAATTCAAAATAGAAAATATAATATTTTATAAGTAACGATGGTCTTTTACTTGCTGACCATTCAATTGAGTCTAAACAAAAAAGATCTGATGCAGCCATTTTATATAATGGTGATCCTTTAGATTGCTTATTATTCTAATGATAATCATAAATATATTAAAAATTTTTATTATTAATTTTATCGATCATTTCCCGTTTTTTTGTTAAATTTAAATTGAAAGATTCTTCAATCCAATTAATTTCATTTTTTATCTTAATAGAATTATCACAAATATACTCTTTATTTATATTTTTTTCTGACCCTTGTCTTTCAAAAAAACAAAGAACATTTGAAATGATATTTCCTTTAAAATTAATTATATATCTATGTTCACAATGCATTTCATTATTTGACGATGTATCAAATTCAATGCATACAGAAAACGTATTGGTCTTTAATTCTTTATAAAATCTTTTTTTGAAATTTTTCACTTCGTTATATTCTTCAACTAAATTGAATTTATTTTCTTTATAAGGCAAGAAACCTTGGTATTGACGAAATAGTTTAATAAAAAAATTTGGACAAAACGCTATTATAAAATGTTTTATTGGATTTTTATTTTTATTTCTGTATTTTATCAATCCCAAATCACCGATTTTTGCAGAGTAATAATAATTGTTTAATATATTAAGAATTTTAAACATTTTGTTTTTTACAGTTTTTCAAAATCTATAAAAATAAACAATACTAAAAAATCATTGTTTTTCTCATAATGAATAATCGAAAAAACTAAATGGGTTTAATTCATCATTTTTTTTAGTTAAATCTAATATAGTATTTGAAAATGAACAAAAAAAATAACTTTTGACTTTCAAAGATTGCTGAAATCTTTGAAAAACTATTATCTGTTGAAGTTGCAGATAAATACATTCTATAAACTTCGCTTACGGCATCAAAAGACTTTTTTATTAAAAATTTTTTGATTGTTTTATACAAAGAATAAAAAACAAAAGTTATTATAGCTAATACAAAAGTTAAAATGTTTCAAATCATATAGCCTCTTTCTTTTTTATATTGTACATATATTTTTAACAAAAAATAATTTATTTAAAATAAATTAGAATAAATCAAAATATCTATTTTATAGTGACAAAAGTACTAACTGGTTAGTTCCATTTGCCAGTTCATTTTTTTATTTATTTCAAAAAAGATAAAATAAAGATATGAAAAATTTAATCGATCAAAAAAGTAAAATAAAAAATTATAACTTATTTAATTTAATATTAGAAGATAAATTAAAAATAGGCACCACTTAAAGTTTAATTTAAATTCATAGTTATTTATTTGGTGAGTTTTATTTTTTTGCTGTTTAAATTAGAAAAAAAGATATTTCAAAAAGTGGCATCAGATTTGCTAATTCTGCATATTTAAATGTAACACTTAAAAATATCTAAAATATGCTGAAAGTAATTTGAAACAAATAATAGATAAGTATATTGAAATGAATATAGCACATTCGTTTTTAGAAGGCAATGGTCGAAGTACTAGAATTTGATTTGATTTAATGTTAAAAATGAATTTGTAAAAAGCAGTTAATTGAAGTTTAATAAAAAAATTGATTATTTACAAGCAATGCAATTAAGTCCTTATGGTTATTCAAAAATTAAAAATTTAATTAAAGGGACTGTAAAAAAATGTGTAAAGTTCTAAAATCCTTTCTTAATAAATAAAAAATTATCAAGATGGTATGAACCCCAAATATTGGACTTTTTAATTATGTTTGGACTTATTCCTGTATTGAACAGGACTAAGTCGCTACATTGCAACATGAAGTGCAACACTTGACAAATTTGTTAAAGTTGTTGCATTTTTTTTATAAAATAAAATTGAAGGGATACTTTTCCCTTCAATATAACTCTTATGCATTGCTTAAAAAAAGAGGTTACAATATGAATTATACACATATTAATTATGAAGAGAGAGTTTTAATTGAACATTATTTTAATTTAAATTATTCAATTAATAAAATCGCTAAAGAAATTAATAGATCTCCTTCTACTATTTCTAGGGAATTAAAAAGAAACTTTGATAGCAACATAATGAATTACAATTCGAACTCTGCAAGTCAATTAGCAC
>NZ_ATUH01000006.1 GCF_000420105.1 Metamycoplasma orale ATCC 23714 | reverse complement strand
ATAGTTTAAACAATGTATTGTTGCATTCTGATCAAGGATGACAATATACTCATGAAGAGTATATAAATTATTTGAAGGAGAAACAAACAATTCAAAGCATGTCAAGAAAAGGAAATTGTTTAGACAATAGTCCCACTGAATGTTTATTTAGTGTTATAAAAAGAGAATTTTGATTTGAAGAAGAAAATAGATTTAAAAGTTTTAAAGAATTTAAAACTGCTTTAGAAAAATATATTTCATATTATAATAATGACAGAATTGTTAATAAATTAAAAGGGCTTAGTCCTGTTCAATACAGGAATAAGTCCAAACACAATTAAAAAGTCCAATATTTGGGGTTCATACCAGGTTCGGCTTTTTTAATAATTTAAGGGATTTGTTTTTGCAAATTCTTGACGTTTTAATTCAAACTTTGCTAGTCTCTTTGCTTTTATGTAATTATTTAATTTAATTATTCCATAAGGTAATTGTGCTATTCCACCAAATACTCAGAAAAATATATTTATTAAAAAACAAAGTATAAATAGGGTAAAAGAAATAGAATTGAAGAGGCGTCATATTAAATTTACCTTTAGTTGCTCCTTTAATTAATGCGTCATAATGAACTGGTAATCTATGTGAAATTTGAAGTAATGTTGGGATATTTTGGTCATTAATATTTTTACTGCTTGCTTGTCATATCATTTCGTTGGCAAAACCAACAAATGCTCATAAACACATAAATACTGTAAATGCTCTTAACATAGTTTTTCAATTATACTTTGTAACTCTTCAAATCAATAGCACTAATCCTAACATAGTCATACTACCATGCCAAAATGAAGTATAATATACAGTGTATATGTTATTATTAAATACGTATCCTGGATATATTAAGACAAACATTCCACCATATAATGAAAATATTGTTATAAAATCTAAAATTCAAATTTTTGCTTTTTTAGTTTTATATGTAGCTAAATAAAGAGGAATAAAATAAATCATCATAGAACATAAAGTAAAAGGGAAAGTTCTGCGAGCTACTTCTGAATATTTTCAAAATCATTTTCCATTTGCATCTCAATGAGAACCCATTTCAAATTGTTTTAATGATTCAATAACTATAGTAAATACTCATACTACAAGTAAAAAATAAAATATTGTTTTTGGATTTTTACGATGTTTTCATAAAATTGTAGATATTAATATAGTTATTAATAAGGTAGTAAAAATAACTATTAAATGAAAGGACGAACCTATTTTTGGCTTTCAGCCATCATAAAACCCTTTAGACAATGTTTTATGTAACTCTGCACCCATTTTTAAACCTCTGAATTTTAATTTATCATATAAATTATATAATAAAAAGCCGGTTTGGCTTTTTTTCTTAATAGTTCAAAGAATTATTTCTAGCAAATTCTTGACGTTTTAACTCAAATTTTTCTAGTTTCTTTATTTTTAAATAATTATTCAATTTAATAATTCCATATGGAAGTTGTGCAATACCACCAAATATTCAGAAGAATACATTAATAGCAAATAAAGTATAAATAGTGTAGAAGAAATAAAATTGAACTGAAGTCATATTAAACTTACCATTAGTCATTTGGCTTATTGTTGTGGCAAAATGAATTGGTAATCTATGCGAAATATGAAGTAATGTAGGAATATTAGGGTCATTAATATCCTTGCTACTTGCTTGTCATATCATTTCATTTGCAAAACCAGTAAATGCTCATAAACACATAAACACAGCAAATGCTCTTAACATAGTTTTTCAATTATATTTAGTAACTCTTCATATTAATAAAACTAAACCTATAACAGCCATTGAACCGTGGTATAATGAAGAATGGTAAGAAGTATATATATTTCTTGTAAATACATCTCCTGGATATATTAAAACAAACATTCCGCCATATAATGAAAATAATGTTATAAAATCTAAAATTCAAATTTTAAATTTTTTTGTTTTTACTGTGGCTAAATATAGTGGAATAAAATACAAAGGCATTGAGCACAAAACAAATGGAAATGCCCATCTTGCAACACCTACATATTTTCAATATCAATTACTTGATGCATCTAAATGTGAGCCTGCTTCAAATTGTTTTAGTGTTTCTATAACTGCCATGAAAACTCATATAGTTAGTAAAAAGAAGAATGTAGTTTTAGAATTCTTGCGTCATTTTCAAAAACTAGCAGCTATTATTATAGTTGCTAATAAAGTACAGAATACAACAATTAAATGAAATGGTGAGTTTTGCGTTGGTATCCAACCATTGGCAAATTGTTTAGATAAAACTTCATGTAGTTTTTTAGCCATTATTCTTCATCACTTTCATTACTATCATTATCAATATCTGCTTCTGAATTTGATTGTTCTAATTCTTCTTCATCTATTCCAATTTCTAGTTCTTTGGTAACTTCAATGTATTCTTCTTTAGTTAGTTCTCTGTCTTCTCTATCTTCAGATTCATCATTAATTTTTGCAATACCTACAATTTGTGAGTTTCTTCCTTTAATATTAATTAATTTAACACCTTTAGAATTTCTTCCAACTATTGATACGTCACGAAGTGAAAATCTAATAGCTATTCCTTCACGAGTCATAATAATTAAATCTTCAGTACCGTGTACTGTAGCAGCATAAACTAATCTTCCTGCTTTTTCACTATTTAATGCAAGAACACCACGAGCATTTCTTTTTGTCTTTCTATATGATTCAGCAAGTGACATCTTTCCAAATCCTTTTGAGCCAATACTGAAAACATATTTACCATCTTTAGAACTTGAAACACTAACTACATAATCACCTTTATCAAGTTTCATTCCACCAACACCACAAGCTGTTCTTCCCATAGCTCTAACTTCAGAAATATTAAATCTATTTACACGCGAATTAGAACCTGAGATAAATATTTCATCTCCATCTTCGGCAATAAGTGCATCAATAAGTTCATCACCTTCATTTAATGAAAGCGCAAACTTACCATTCTTGTTAATTTTTTCATATTCTGTAATTTTTGTTTTTTTAATAATACCTAATTTAGATACAGTAACTAAATACATATTATCTTTATATTCATCAAGTGAAAGAATTTTAATAATTCTTTCATCTTTTGAAATAGAAGGAACAATATTTATAATAGGACTTCCTTTAGATTGTTTTGTACCAATAGGAATTTCATATCCTCTAACTCTATAAACTCTAGCTATATCAGTAAAGATAAGTAAGTCAGTATGTGTATTAACTACTAAAACATCTTTTATATCATCATCATTGTATGTTTTTGCAGTAGAAGCACCAACTCCACCACGTTTTTGTTCACGGTATTCATTAAGATCAATTCTTTTTACATAGCTATTAGATGAAACTGTAATAACAACATCTTTTTGTGGAATTAAATCTTCATTATCAATACTTCCAACTTCATCTCAATTAATTTCACTACGTCTTTTATCACCATATAATTGTTTTATTTCTTGCAATTCTTTAACAATTAAATCTATTAATAAATTTTGGTTAGATAAAATTGAACGATATTCAATAATTCTTGCATGAACTTGGTCAAGTTCTTCGTTCATTTTTTCAATAGCAAGACCTGTTAATCTACCTAATCTCATATCAACAATAGCTTTAGATTGTACTTCAGATAATGCGAATTCTTTCATCAAGCCCATTTGAGCTTCTGTATCAGTTTTAGATTTTTTAATAATTTCAATAACACGGTCTATATTTTCAATACAAATTTTTAAACCTTCTAGGATATGCGCTCTAGCTAAATCTTTTTCTAAGTCAAAGTTTAATCTTCTCGTTACAACATCAATTTGATGTTTTAAATAAACTTCTAAACATTGTTTAAGATTTAATAATTTAGGTTCATTATTAACTAATGCAATCATATTAAATGAAAAGTTAGTTTGTAATCTTGTTAATTTATAAAGTTGATTTAGAATAACTTCAGGAACAAATGTTTTCTTAATATCAATTGTTATTCTTATACCATCACGATTGGATTCATCTTTAAAATCAGCAATACCATCAATTCTTTTGTTTTTGATATGTTCAGCAATTTTTTCCATAATTTCTGTTTTCTTAACTTCATATGGAATTTCTGTAATTATAATTTTACTTTTTCCATTAGCAAAATCTTGTATATGTGCTCTTGATCTAATAGTTATAGAACCACGACCAGTTTTATAGGCTTCAATTAATCCTGCTTTGTTAAAAATAATTCCACGTGTAGGAAAGTCAGGTGCTAAAACAATTTCCATTAATTCATCAATAGTAATTTCAGGATTTCTTGCAAGCGCACAAACGGCATCAATAACTTCATTTAAGTTATGTGGAGGAATATTTGTTGCCATACCAACAGCAATACCACTTGTTCCAGAAATTAATAAGTTAGGAAATCTTGCAGGTAAAACAACAGGTTCTTTTTCACTACCATCATAGTTATCTATAAAATCTACAGTATTTTTCTTAATACCATCAACCATAGCAGAAGCAATTTTAGACATTCTAGCTTCAGTGTACCGCATAGCAGCAGCTTCATCGCCATCAATAGAACCAAAGTTACCATGACCATCAATTAAAGGATAACGTAATGAGAAGTCTTGAGCCATTCTAACCATAGCTTCATAAACTGATGAGTCACCATGTGGGTGATACTTACCTAAAACTTCCCCAACAATTCTTGCAGATTTTTTATGTGGAGAATTATAAAACATTCCCAATTCTGACATAGCATATAAAATACGTCTATGAACAGGTTTAAATCCATCACGAGCATCTGGTAAAGCACGTGAAACTATAACACTCATTGCGTATTCAATAAATGAAGACTTCATAACTTTCGCTAAGTCAGTTGGTTTTAAACCATTTTTTTCAGTTTCTAAAATTTGACTTTGAACTTTATATCCTTCTTTTTCTTGAGGCGCAATTTCTTCATCGTCATCATCAACTTCTGGTTTTGGTTCTTCAAAAACCTTCTTTATGGTATCGTCGAAGTCATAATATTTGCTATCTTCGTCTTCTTCTACTTCAACAAAATCAAGTTCTTTATCTTCAATATCTTTATTATTTTTTTTGTCTAATTCTTCTTTTTTCTTATCATTAGACTTTTTTGGTTTATTTTCAGCCATTAAATTTTCCTTTCTAAAATTTATTAAAAAAATACCAAAAACTTGAGGTATATATTTATTAATAAATTATAACAAAAAAGACAAAAAAAGGTAAGCAAATTACCTTTAAAAATCAAGATTTTTTAAACATAGTTTAAATAATTATTTTTTGCAAATTCTTGACGTTGTTTTTCAAATTTTTCAAGTTTTTTGATTCTTAATTTTTTTATTAATTTAATAATTCCATATGGAAGTTGGGCAATACCACCAAATAATCAAAAGAATAAATTAATAACTACAAAAGTATAAAAAGCATAAAAGAAATAAAATTGAGTTGGTGACATTGTAAACTTGCCATTGGTCATATCACTAAACATTTCTAGGAAATAATTTTTTAATCTGTGAGATACTTCTAAAAAGACTACCATTTTATCTTCAGAAATATTTTTTGCATTGCTTACTTGTCAAGTAATTTCATTTGCAAGTCCAGCAATTAATCAAATAATAATAAAAACGCTAAAAGCTCTAAACAATGATTTTCAACTTAAAGTGACTATTCTTCAAAATAATAAGGTTAACCCAATAATTGCCATTGAACCATGTCATAACATTGTATGATAACATGCAAAAATATTTTTTTCAAATACAGCAGCTGGATATAATAAAACAAAAATGCCGCCATATAAATTAAACACACATATAAAATCTAAAATTCAAATTTTAATTCTTTTGGTTTTAGAAGTTGCTAAATATAGAGGAATAAAATAAATTGACATAGAGCATAATGCAAACGGCAAATATCGACTAGCATCATATTTTCAAAATCATTTGTCTCCAACTAAATTTGAACCACCTCAAAACTGTTTGAATGATTCTATAATTAACATAAATATTCAAATAACTAATAAAAAGTAAAAAATAGTTTTCGGATTTTTACGATATTTCCATAAACTAGAAACAATAATTGCAGTACATAATAATATAGTAAAAATTCAAATTAAATGAAAAGCAGAAAAAAGACTTGGTTTTCCATTTGCAAATTGTTTTGATAAAAATAAATATAAATTTTTGCCCATTTTGTTTCTTTCTATATCCAATAACTATTTTCTAAATTATATAAATTAATAAAAAAAGATAATAAAAAAATGGCGGGCAAGAGAAGATTTGAACTTCCGCGAGAACTTTACATCCCCCTACAGTCTTAGCAGGACCGCCTCTTCGACCACTTGAGTACTTGCCCAACGCACAAAAAATATTATATATTATAATTTTTAATTTTAATAAAACTATCAATACTATTTGTTTTCAGCAACATATGCAAATGATTCAACCACATCATCTGTAGTTCCAACAAGAGTAATTAAATCACCTTTTTGAATAGCAAAATTACCACTAGGTAAAAATGATTCAGTTCCTCTTTTTACTATAACCATAGAAACATTGTACTTTTCTCTTAAACCCAAATCTTTAATTTGCTTATTGTATAGTTTTGGATTATTTATATAAGTTGAACCAACTACATAACCATCTTGTAGTTCTGATAAAGATTGAGAATATAAAATAAAATTTGGATTAGCAACCAAAAGCGCAGTTTTATGTCCTGCTTCTTCTTCTGGACTAATAATAATTTTTACGCCAATTTGTTTTAAAACATTGGCATGTCTTTTAGTTGAAGCTCTTGCAATAATATTAGTTACGCCTAATTCACTTAATGCAGCTACAATTTCAATGTTATCAGTTGTAGCAACTATAATAGTATCGCAATCAACAATATTCATTGATTCAAGTGCTTTTGGATCTGCTGCGTCTGCAATATAGATAGAATCAACTTCTTCTTTAAATTGCGCTAAATGTTTTTCATCGGTATCTACTAAAACAATTCTTATATTATTTGTTTTATCTTTTAAAAGTTCAGTAGTTATAGCTGAACCAAAACGTCCTAGCCCTATGATACAAATTTGTCTTGATTTTTTGGTTTTCATATGTTTCTCCTAGTTATATATCTATATAATTTTAATACATAAGTAAAAATTAAAATAAAATTTTACATTCTCTTACATTAATTTGCTATACAATATATATAAATTTAATTTTCTTAAATTACATATTAGATAATAAAATATTAATTTTTATTAATATTTGACAATATAAATATAAATGAAAGGCAAAAAATGAAACCTACAAAAATAATTGGACTTGGCGGTATGCAAGAAATTGGTAAAAGTACTTTAATAATTGAATATGAACAAATTTTTATTATAGATACTGGAATTAAATTTTGTGATGTTTTTGCAACTGGTATTGGTGGGGCTATTCCTGATTATACTTATTTAAAAGAAAATCAAGACAGAATAGCTGGATTATTTATTACACATGGACATGAAGACCATATTGGTGGAGTTCCATATTTAGTTCAACAAGTTGATATTAAAAAAATATTTGCGCCAAGAATTGCTATTCAATATCTACGTCTTAAATTTCAAGATTTAAAAATTAAGAGAAAAGTTGAATTTATTGAGATTTCAAAAGATGATGTTTATACTTTTGGCAATTGCTCAGTAGATTTTTGAACTGCTCAACATTCTATTCCTGATGCTTTTGGTATTAGAGTTAATACACCTAATGGTTCTCTTATGATGACTGGAGATTTTAGATTTGATTATCATCCTATTGGAAACTTTACTGATTTTGCAAGACTTGAACAAATAGGAAAAGAAGGACTTGATGTTCTATTTTCAGATTCAACAAATGCAATGCGTCCAAATCATAGTCCATCAGAAAGTGATATCCTAAAAGATATTGAAAAACACATGAGAGATGCACAAAGAAAAATAATAATTACAGCATTTGCTTCTAACTTAACAAGAATAAAAGCAATAATAGAATTAGCTGCAAAAATGAAAAAGAAAGTTGTTACATTTGGAAGAAGTATGGTGGATGGCGTTGATATAGGTAGAAGACTTAAATATATTGATGCTGAAGAAAATACTTTTATTGATAAAAAACAACTAAATAAATATAGTGAAAATGAATTAGTAATTTTAACTACTGGTTCACAAGGAGAAGAATTAGCTGGCCTTGCTAAAATGTCTTTTGGAAAACACCCCCAAGTAACAATTAAACCAAATGATATGATAATATTTTCTTCTTCGCCAATTCCGGGCAATAGATCAAAAATAGAACTCTTGGTTAATAGACTATATAAATTAGGCGCTGTTATTAAAGAAAATGGAGTTGACGGTTATTTGCATACTTCTGGACATGCTTATAAAGATGAACATACAAAGTTATTTCATTTGACTAAACCTAAATATTTTATGCCTTACCATGGCGAATATAGAATGAGTGTTGTTCACTGTCAAACCGCAATAGAAGCGGGGGTTAAAAAAGAAAACAATATTGTTGCTAATTTAGGTGACGTTTATTATCTAGAAAATCATAATATTAGACTTTCAGATGAAAAAATAGTTTTTGGGCCTGTGTTTATTGATGGAACTATCTTATCTAAAGCTAATAGTGCTTTAATAAAACAAAGAATGGAACTTGGTCAAAATGGTTTTGTTCATGTTATCATTGCAATTAATAAGGATAAAAATTTGATTTTAGGAAAACCAAGAATTGTTTCTCGTGGAGCATTTTACGTAAAAAATTCACTACATTTAATTGAAGAAGCAAAACGTATAGTCCACGGTGCTATTCTTTATACAATAAAGAATTCAAAAGACTGAACCATTCCTCAGCTTAAACAACTAATAATAGATAGACTTGAGCCATATTTCTATAAACATAAAAGAAGAAATGTAGTTATTATTCCAACCATATTATTGTCATCTCATTCTAAAGCACACATTTTAGAAAACAAAGAGTTAGAAGAAGCAAATACTGAAGATGAAGTTGATGAATTAAAAGAAGAATATGGAAATAAATTAAATAATTCGAGGTAATTATTATGAAGAGATTTATTATTGATAAAAGTTTTTGAAACATTTTCCCAAATGCTAAATTAGGAATAGTTATTATAAATAACATTATAAATGATTTAGGTAAGGGAAAAACTAATGCTATATTAAAAAAAGCAAATCGTGAAGCCGAAAAATATTTAGAAAGTTCAATATTTTCCGAAAATCCAATTGTTAAATCTTGAAGAGAAGCTTTTTCAAAATTTAAAACAAAAAAGGGTGCTAGATGTTCAATTGAAGCATTACTTAAAAGAATCGAAAAACAAAACCCTGTTAAAGAAATTAACACAATAGTAGATATTTATAATAGTGCTTCTCTTTTTTATGGCTTACCTTGCGGTGCAGAAGATATTGATAGCATAAATGGCGATTTAACCTTAACAATTACAGAAGGTGGCGACGACTTTTTGCCAATTGGCGAAGAAGAAAATGATCCAACTTTGCAAAATGAATTATGTTACAAAGATAATATAGGCGCAGTATGTAGATGTTTTAATTGAAGAGATGGAAAAAGAACTATGATCCAACAAAACACAAAAAATGTGTTTTTAGTAATGGAAATAGTTGATGACTCAAAATTTGAAGATTTAAAAAATGCATTACAATTTTTGAAAGAAAACTACTCTAAATATTTAAAGTTTGATAAAATTGAGACTCATTTATTAAGCAAAGAAAATCCTGAAATAATAATTTATTAATCATGATCAGAAAAAGTGTGACTTATTCAAAGTGCACTTTTTTATTTATAAATTAAATAAAATAATATTCTCTTAAATATGTAATTATCATGTCTTTAGTTTTTTTGGCCACTAAAAAACTAGTATTAACATCAAACTCTTCAAATGATTTTGACAAATAAAATAAAGAAGTAAGTAGTTCGTGATCTAAACTATCTTCTGAATGCAAATGGCAAAGAAAGCCCCCCTTATAAAATTTGAAATCAACTAAGTTGGTTTTTGCTTTGCATTCGACGCACCCTTGCATATAAGGAGCAATCCCTTCAGTTTCTAATAATTTAAAAAGTAAATAATCTAATATTTTAATATCCTTATTTGAATCAACTAATTTAGTTAATTTAGAAAAACTGTTTAAAAATTGTAAAGGATTATTAAACATAATCTTATTTAATATATTTAATAAATCTTCTCATATATATAAAGTATTTAAATTAATAGGAAATTGTTGCACCAAAGAAGCTCTTTTAAGACGATAGAAAAGGACATTTGACTTTTGACTATCTATTATTTCTAATTCTGAAATATCTAGCAAATTAATATTATTTCTGTTTTTACTATCTAGTTTTCTTACGCCAGGGGCAAAAATTTTTAGTTTACCTTTTGAAGTTAATATTGTTAAAATTTCATTAAATTCACCTTGAGGTTCTTTTTTTAAGATTAATGCTTTAATATTCTTTTCAATCATTTTATACTACTTTAATAATTATAAATTATTTATAATTCAATAATATTTTTATCGCAAATATAATGTTTATTATGACTTATTTCAATAAACATAGCTTGAGGTTGCACTTCTAAAATTGCTTTTTTAATATCCGGAAATACGTCACTACTTATATTTTCAAAAGCTTCATCGAATAAAATTAGATCATAATCAAAACAAAATAATTTTAATAAATTAATAATTTGTCTTTGACCCGAAGATAAAAACACACCGCCATCCTCAATTTTGTAAGTTCATGATAAATTAAAATAATTTAATAATTCAGTTAATTTAAATTTATTAATATTATGTTTTAAGTTATTTAATGCTTTTTCATTTTTGCAAGTAATAAAATCTACAATAAATTCATTAGGAAAATAAATGTTATTTACATTGAAAAATATTTTTTCTCGATATTTATCTAAATTTATATCTTTTAATTCAAGCCCATTAATTAAAATTTTTCCATCATAGTTATCATAAAGACCATAAATTAATTTTAATAAAGTGCTTTTACCTGAACCATTAGGACCAATTATTTTTGTCGAATCAGTAATATTAATTGTTTTATTATTAAATAAGTTTTTATTTGTATAGGCAAAAGAAACGTCTTTAAAGTCTATTATTTTAATTTTATCAATTTCACAAGTTCTGTTTATTGTATTTTCATTTTCAATAAATAGAACATAGGATAATCTATTAATTTGCATCCTAGAAATTTTTCAATTAACAATCAGTTCAATCAAATTTTCTATGGGTGAATTTAAAAATAAAACTATTGAATTAAATAGTAACAAGTTGCCTAAACTAAAAGTCCCTACAATAATTAATTTTGTTGCTATATATATTACAATAAATTGTTGAATAACAAATATTAACTTTGTAAAAATATTTTTGAAATTAATAATATTTCAAAAACTAAAATTATCTCTTTTAATATTTTTGATTGCATTACTAATCTCTTCTAGCTTTTGAGTTTTATAAAAGCTATTCTTGGAATAAATATTATTTAAAAATATTTCCATATTGTTTTCCATTAAAAAAATGTTGTTTTGAATTATTTTTGGATATCTTTTATTAATCTTTATTTTTAAAAATAAAGAAAAAATAAAATAAACTAATAAACTAAATAAAACTATAAATAATAATTTTCAACTTATAAAACCCATAACTAAACATGAAACCATTATTGATAAAATATTAGAAAAAATAATTACAATAACATTTGAATAAAATAAAGAAACTTCTGAAATAGAGGCTACCCTTTGCATATATTCAGATTTTGATATTTTTTCTATTTGTTGAATCTTTCCATTTAGTGACTTATCTATAAAAATATTTAATAATGAAAACTCTATTTTTTGCATCATTTTTTGTTTTAAAAAATTATTAATAAACTCTGAAAGTATTCTAACTACAAAAATTCATACAAATATAATTGTAATAGTTAATAACTTATCACTTTCATTAGAAAAAATAACCTTATCAATAACATACTTTAAATAAAAACTAGAAGCAAATAATAGACCTTGTATTAAAATTGACAAAAATGAGATTAATATAATAGAAAATAAATGCTTCGAAAATATGTCTAATGCTCTATGTTCATTAATTAGGTTTTTATTGATATTATTAGTTTTTTGAACTTTAACAATAATATTTAAATACATGTTTTTAAATCTTTCAATAGGTATTTTAATTCTACCTTTAGAAGGATCAGAAGCATAAATATATTTATCATCTTTTTCATTAATTATTATGTAGTGAAAATAATTGTCATCATTAATTAATGTAAAAAATGTTTCATGAATATCAAGATTTAGAAATGAATGAAAATCTCCTTCTAAAACATTTAATTCCATACCAATATTTTGAGCAAGGTTTGATAAATCAAAAAGACTTATACCATTTTGACCATAAGTTATATTTTGTTTTAAAATATTTATATCTAATTTAGATTTGTAGAAATGCTTGTAAAAAGCTTGTAATACAATTAATCCACAATCTTTTTGATCTTGTTGTAATTCTATATTCATACTTATTATTTGAGCACAAATAAAGAGCAATTCTTAAAATCATACTAATTTAAGAAAGGATTAGGAAAAATCATATTGTTTTTCTTAAATTAAATAAAAGCTCATGCAATAATTAGCATGAGCTCAAATTTTATTAATTAGTTGATTTATAATTTTTAATATCTTCAATGTGAAATGATTTTAGCATAGCAACATCTTTTTTAATTTCAGTAATATCTTTTTCAACTTTATCTAATCTCACTTTAATTTCATCGATATCAGGTTGAATTAATTCTTTAACTGCAAAAGCTATTTGCATAATTACTTCTTTTGTAATAATAGGTTCTACTTTTGGCGGGGTTAATGGTTTTACTTTCATATCTTCCTCCTGATATCTAACAACTAGAAACTTATAATCTGCATAATTACTAAATTGGCACAATGCACAATTTAAATTGTTATATCCATTCATAAGCTTCTTAATTTCAGATAAACTCAATCTTATATAAGAAGTAGTTTCTCCAAATGGCCCATTGAAATTATCATTATCTTTATTTATGATCTTACCTCCTTTCATTGTATAGCATTTTTTAGTTTATTTTGTAAAATTTGTGTTTTGTAAAAACAATAAATTTAAAAAGTTTTTCAATGAATAGTATTAACTATTCATCTTTATTTTTGCATAATTTTTATTAACACATTCAAAAATGGACTAATTTGAGAAAGGATTAGGAAAAATCATATTGTTTTTTCTAAATTAAATAAAAACTCATGCAATAATTTGCATGAGTCCCAAACTAAAGTCATATTAATTAGTTGCTTTATAGTTTTTAATATCTTCAATGTGAAATGATTTAAGCATTGCAACATCACTTTTTAATTCAATAATGTCTTTTTTAATTTCAACAATATCTTTTTCAACTTTATCAAGCCTTTGTTCAACTTTATCTAATCTCACTTTAATTTCATCGATATCAGGTTGTATTAATTCTTTAACTGCAAAAGCAATTTGCATAATTACTTCTTTTGTAATAATGGGTTCTGCTTTTGGCGGGGTTAATGGTTTTACTTTCATATCTTCCTCCTGATATCTAACAACTAAAAACTTATAATCTTCATAGTTACTAAATTGGCACATTGCACAATTTAAATTACTATATTTATTCATAAGCTTCTTAATTTCAGATAAACTCAACTTTACATAAAAAGTGGTTTCTCCAAATGGCCCATTGAAGTTATCATTGTCTTTATTTATGGTCTTACCTCCTTTCATTGTATAGTATTTTTTAGTTTATTTTTTAAAATTTGTATATTTGTAAAAATAATAAATTTACAAAGTTTTTCAATGAATAGTATTAACTATTCATCTTTATTTTTGCATAATTTTTATTAGTAGATTCAAAAATATACTAATTTGAGAAAGGATTAGGAAAAATCATATTGTTTTTCTTAAGGCAATAAAAAATAAATAATTAAAAATGAAAACAAAAAGAAATTATTCAATTATTTAAAAAATATATTGAACAATAAAATATATAATTGTATTATAAAATAACTTTTCAAGGAGAAATAATAATGGCTAAAAACAATTGAAAAATTGCTAAAAAAGCAATTGAAGAATATGATAATATTTTTATTTTTCATCATGTTAGACCTGACGGAGATTGTTTAGGTTCTCAATTTGGTCTTAGAGAACTTATCAAAAGTAATTATCCAAGTAAAAACGTTTTTGTTTTTGGAGATAATGGCGGAATATACCCATTTATGAAGTGAGATTTTGATAAGTTTGAAGATGTAGATAAAAAATACTTTAAAAATTCCTTAGGTGTTGTAGTTGATGCAAATAATTCAGAAAGAATTCAATTTGCTCAATATATTTTGGATAAAAACTTTACCAAAATGTTAAGAATAGATCACCACCCAGTTGATCCAGATATTAAATATGATTATGAATGAGAAGATGCTGCATATGCAGCCGCTGGTGAGCAAGTAGCTTATATTGCAATGAATGCAAAATGAGTAATTAGTGATGATGCAGCTAAATATTTATATTTAGCAATAAACACAGACTCAGGTAGATTTAATTATGAATATGTTCAAAAAAGAACATTTGATGTTATGAGTTATTTACATAGTGCACCTAACTTTAAAGTTTGAGACATTAACTTGCCGCTCTCATATAGAGATGAAAGAAAAGTAAGATTTGCAGCTTATGTTTTATTAAACTATAAAAAAATAGGAAAAGTACTTTACTTTCATGTTACTAAAAAAATTCAAAAAAAATTCAATCTTAATGAAAATGAAGCAAATGATGTAAACATTTTGGCAAATATTGGGGATTGCAAAGTTTGAGTATTCTTTATTGATCAAAAAGAAGGTTGAATTAGAGCTCGTGTAAGAAGTAACAGTGTTTGAATTAATGATATATGTGCTAAACATAAACCTGGTGGTGGGCACGAAGTTGCTGCTGGCGCTACAATTCATTCAAAAGATGAAATGAAACAAATATTACGTGAATTAGATGAAAAGGTAAATGAATATGAAAAGCAAAATAAGTAAAGAAAAATTATCAATTTTTAAACAACTAGAAGCTAAAATTAAAAAATACAAAAATATTGTAATTTATCACCATATTAGACCTGACGGAGATTGTTTAGGTTCTCAATTTGGTATGAAGAATTTAATTTTAGAAAATTTTAAAAATAAAAATGTTTTAACAATTGGTGATTCAAAAGGTATCTATAGTTTCCTAGATTTTACTATGGATGAAATTGAAAATAAGCCAATGGAAGATTCTTTGGCAATTATAGTTGATGCTAACTATAAAGAAAGATTAGAAAAAAGAATTTATTTAGATAACAAAATATTTACTGATGTAATTAGAATTGATCACCATCCTAATGAAGATGATTTATACGCTTCTGTAAGGTGAGTTGAACCAGAAGCTCCCGCTGCTGCTCAACAAGTAGCAGAACTAGCTTATGAACTTGGTTGAAAAATAAATGAAAAGGCTGCAACATATTTATATTTAGGAATATATACAGACTCAGTTAAACTTACTTCTAATACAACTAATGCTAGAACTTTAGAACTTGTTGGACATTTATGAAAATGTGGTGCTAAAAAAGAATTAATACACAACGAACTTGCTAAACGCACTCTAGATGATATAAAAATTAATGCATATATTCATCAACATATGACAATTAAAAATAGAGTTGTCTCATTCTACTTTGATTTAGAAACTCAAAAAAAATTAGGCATAAATGATCCACTATTAGCTAATAGACCTGGTTTACTAGCATCTATTGATGACAATGCATTTTGAGTATTCTTTACACAAGAAAAGGAAGATTCAATCAGATGTGAATTTAGATCAAATGGTCCATGTGTTAGAAATGTAGCAGTTAAATGAGGTGGTGGCGGACACCATAGAGCTTCAGGCGCACAAATTAAAGATACTAAATTAATTAAAGAAATTATTAAAGACTGTGAAAAAGAAGTTCTTAATACTAAAGAATATGATTATTAAATAATTAAAGTTTGAAGGAAATAACTTCAAACTTTTTATATAAAAAAACATAGCATTTAATTTTGCTATGTTTTTGCTTATAAATTTCTAAAATTAGCTATTTACAACTATTTGTTCATATTCGATATCATCAAGTTGTCCATTATCTAAATATAATTTTCATTTGAAACTAATTCTACCGTCATTATAAAAATGAACATTAATTCCATTTGTTTTCTTGCTTGAACCTACTTTTCCAGCTAAACCAATATTTTTTTGTCCACTACCAGTTTTAACTTTTCCCTTAACTGTTGGGTCTAAAACTAATACAGTTGATAAACCAGTTGAATGTCCACTAATAAAAAATTTAATACCATTGTCTATTATTTCAATTCTTTGATCGTTAGGTTGATCTTTTAATTTTAAAAGTTGTTTCTTTAATTCAGCTTCATTTTTTACATGGAATAATGTTTTTGATTCTGAAAGAGCATACAATTCTTGTAATCTAAATTTTTTAGTAGTACCACTAACAACCTTAAAGCCAGTATATTCTTTGCTTAAAGTTTTTGTTTCATTATTTAATCTATTTTTAAATTCAACACTTAAAGTTAATTTGCCTTCAACATCTTTAGCTTCTAATGAATAAGTAACAACTTCTAAAATATTTGCAAATTCTTCTTTAAATGTTAATTTAACATTTTCTTTTAAAATAGAACTTGCTAAAGTATCAACATTTGGCACAATTCCTTCAATATTTAATGTACTATCCAAAGTTAATGAATTTAAATCTAATGGTTTTTTATTAAATTGTAATTCAAATTCTTTTTCAACTTTTTTACCGGCTTTTTCAAATGTAACTTTAATTACAACTTTTCCAGTATATTCATCTTTTGAAGTAATTGTTATAGTTTTAATAATATCGGCAGGCACAATATATGCTTCAGAATTTTTCATTAATTTGATTTGATTTTGATCAATTGCTGAAGGTAAAGTTGTAGCCATATCTTCATATGTAATTGACATTCCTTAAAATTCTTTGCCTAATTCATCAACTTTAAATCCTTCAATAATTGTAGTCATAATATCTGATTTTATAACTTCACCATTATATGTAGCTTGTGCATAGTAATGAATAGTTGCAGTATTATGTTCTGAATCTTTATCAACATTTTCAACTACAAATATAACATCATTATTAAATACTTTAACATTAGTAGGCAATATGATTTTAGATTGATCAAGTTCAGAAACAAGAACGCTTTGTTTATCAGGATAATCAATTTTTGTTTTATTTTCAAGCGCTACTTTATTTAAATCTTCTTTATCAACAAAATTATATGAATAATCACTTAATGTATATTCTTTTCAATCATACAATCATTTTGGATTGTGATTCTTATCATATTTTCCAATTTTAATTTTAAGCGAATAATTATTTTCAGAATTTTTAATTATTTCACATTCAAATACAGTTCCAAATTTAAAGTCACCTTTTCTTGAAAGAATATCTTTTCTATCTGCTTCACCATATTTTTTATCTTTAAATACACCAGTAAAGTCATAATATAAAGTAGCCGAAGTATTTGAACCTAACAATGCTTCTAAAGCAGCCTTGGCTTCTTTTGTTTGAATCAATTCAAAGTTTTCTTCAACAATTTTTTCTCTTTGGTTAATTATAATATCAAAATCTGATTCTTTGCATGTTAAAGTAAATACTTTATTTGCAACTTTGCCATTTTTAGTTAGTTCTACTATTATTGTTCTTCTACCTGAGTTAACTTCAACTCTTGAAACTGTAGGTTTTTCAAATTTTATAGAGCTTAAAGAAACGCCTGCAGGTAAAGGATTATTGTTTTCAGCATTAAATTGAAGTTTAGATTCTTCAAGATCAGCCACTGAAATAATTGCAGCTTTTGGATCATTATATGATACTGAACCTTTTTCTAAAATAGCTTTTAATTCTAAAATATCAGCATCAACCACTGTTTCTTCTTTAAAACCTGAAACTTCTTTATTACGTTTGTTTGAAAGTAAATTAGATGCTTTGTGTTTCAATTTAAAGAAAACTTCTAAAACCTTTGAATCAGTTTTAGAAACTGAAATTGATTTTTCAACTATTTCATATGTAGTTTCATCAAAATTACTAAACTTTAAATCTTCTATTTGAACTTCTTTTGCAAGTTTGTTTTTGTCTAAAACATCAACTGCTACAAGTTTAGAAACCTTTTCAAGATCTTCTAAAATTTTTTGTTCTTCGGCAGATGCTACTTTAAAACCTTCAATAGTAAAGTCTTTTTTGCCAGATACTGAAAGATTCTTTTTGTTTTTTAAAGTAACAGTTACTAATAATTTAGAATTATCATTTTTGTCTACTTTAACATTTATAAATAAATCATATTTTTGTTCATCTACACCTTTAACTTTAATATCGTTGCTAGTGATTGATGAAGCTATTTTAGTGCTTTTTGCTTCTATTTCTTCAAGTTGAACTTTAATCAAATCTTCTTCAAGTTCTTTCTTAGCAACTTTAGCTGGATTTTCTTTAAAGCCCTCAATAATAAATTGACGAACAGCAGTTTGTTTTGATTTAATGTTTTGTAATTCAACAATAATCTCTAATGTTGTTTCTAAACCGCTTTTAGGTTGAACCTCAATTTTAGAAACGGCAAAATATGCTTTGTCATAATTTGAAACTATAATGTCTTCTGATTTAACATCTTTTGCTTCACGGTTCTTACTTGTAATAGATATATTTATCTTTTTAATTTCATCTTCTACACTTTTAGTTTTACATGAAATTGCAACTAAAGGCAATAATGTAGGTAATGCAAAAATAGAAAATAAAATCTTATTTTTCTTACTCATTGTATATATGCTCCCTTATTTTTATTTAAAATTTTATTATGAGCGTAAAAAACTCATATTTATATTTTAATAAAAAAATACTTTAATTTTAAAATTAAAGTATTTTTTCTTGGTCATTATTATTTAATCTCCATAATAAGGAATAACGTGAATATGAGTTCTAAATATTTCTTGCCCAGCTGAAGTTCCATTATTTACTTCTAATTTAAAACCGGTTGCATGTAATTTTTTAGTTTGTGCTAAAGCTAATGATCTAGCAGTTTTTAATAAAATATCAAATTGTTCATCTTCAATATCATATAAATTTTCAGAAAATTCTTTAGGCACTACTAAGAAATGTCCTTTATTACGAGGATGTATATCTAAAAATGCAATAACATCATCATCTTCATAAATAATAGTTGCAGGTATTTCTCTATCTATAATTCTTTGAAATGTATCTTTTTCCATACTATAAAATTCCTAATTTTCTAAATTCATCTCTTATTTCAGAACGTAAAGTTTTTTCATCAACTTTAAAAATATTAATTTCTTTAAAATATTTAATAGCTGCCTTAAATAATTCTTCACCTTTTAAAGTTATTAAATTAAGAGCTATTTTATTTTGTTGATCTTCGGAAGCTCAAGGTGTATCTTTTAATGTTAATTTTCCAGATGCATTTGTATCAGAAGCATTAGGATCATCTTTAATAAATAAAGGTGCTATCTTAACTAAGTATTTAGCCTTGAAACCTTTTGTGCTTTCATTATATAAGTCAATTGAAGTTTTATATAAATCTAAATTAAATTGAGCATCTTCAGTCGGCTTATTTAGATCTTTTAATTTAGTACTAAATTCAACTAAACAATTGCCAGGAAATGCTTTACCATCATCTTTTTTGGCTGTCATTACTCATTCAATATTAAGATCTTTAGATCTTGCAAAATCATATTCTAAACTCTTAATCCTATAAATTAAGGTGTAATTTTTAGAACCTAAAGTAAATGTTTTTTCAAAAGTTACTTTTCCATCTGCTTCTTTTTTAGTAGTACCATCAATTTTAATATCTTTATCATTTATATTCTTTTGATCGCCACTTGTAATTTTGGTTTTAGCTGCATCTTCAACTTCAGGTTTTGGTCTATCTTTAACAGCATTAACAAGTTTGTTAAATTCAAAAGTATTTTCTGAATATACTTTATTACTATTAGGATCAACAAATCCAAAAATAGGAGTCTTAATATATTTTAATCCACCTATTGTGGTATCTAATTCGCCTGAACCAGAAGTTGCGCTTATTACGCCTTTATAGCCTCTTAATTCTTCTAAATTAACATTTTGATCGCCAGTATTAACTAAAAGCATTTTTTGTCATGGTTTATTCATTATAGTTGGGTTAACTTTATAATTTGGTAAATTATTTGGGTTAAATTCAGCGATTCTATTATAGTCTTCCATTCCACTTATTTTTCCAGTAGTACTTCTAACTTGCATATCTCTTGTATCACTAAATTCTCATTCTTCGTTAATTGGCGTATTTACTAATGTTTCTAATAAATAAAGATTATCTGCTTTATGGTCTAGTGCTTTAAATAATTCTTTAATATTATATGGAGTTTTATCTTCATCAATTTTGAATTTAGATTTAGCAATATCTATCCCATCTTTATTTTTTGTAATTTTCTTAAGCGACTCTGTATTTTTTAGTAAATATCCTTTAATAATTAATTGCTTTTGAATTTCTAATCTAATGTTTTCTTCAAGTCAATTAGAATTCTTAATAATAAATTCTTGTTCAGAATCATTAGGTATATTAAACACAGCAGGATCAAAAGAAGTAACATCTAAATTTGCTTTAGCAAATATATTTCTTAAATTACTAAAATATTGCTTATCTGAATCTAATTTTTTATTAATAAAAAGTTTAAATAATTCAAAAAAGTCTTTTGAAAGTTGAGTTGATTTATTTAAAATAGTTTTTAAAATTGCTTCATCAGGGCTTTTTCTTTGTGCTTCAGGTAATAAATCAATATTTCCTTCAAAGTATGTTTCATATAAAACAGTGCTTGTTACATCAATTAAAATTTTATTAAGAGAAAGTTTTTTCTTAATAACAGTTTCTTGATAAGCTGCATTATTATCAGCATTACCTTCAACTTTAGATGAATTTTTACATTTAGTAGCAGAAATTAAAGGAAGAGTACTTGCTGCTAAAGGTAATGTTGTTAAACTTAATAAATTTAATATTTTTTTAGCTTTCATAATATTCTCCTTTTAATTAATTAAGAAATCTTGAATTTGTTTAAAAATGTATTTCAAGATTGCTTCTTCGCCTATTTCATCTGTATGTGGATTTAAGTAATAATCTTTTTTAGCAGCATCATATTTAAAGTCACCATACAATTGATTATTAATTTGTTCAGTTATATAAGTTTCAATTTGTTTTGCTTTATCACTTATAATTGAACTTTTTGAAATTTTCTTTAACATTGTTTGATATTCAAGCACGTTTTGAATATCAGCATCACTAAAAGTGCTTTCTTTTGAATTTAAGTCTTTGAATTTTTTACCCTTGATAAATTCTTTAAAATCTTGAATATGTAATAAATCATTTATTTCATAATCTTCATTAATAATTGAATTAAACATAGTTTCAAGATTTAAAATAGGTTCTTTTAATTCACTATGTTCAGCGGCTTTAGACTTGATTTTCAAACCTTTTAAAATTAGTTTTTTAACTATTTCTTCGGTTTTTAATTCAAAAATATTTTGAATTTTAATACCCGATGAAGAAACAAACACAAAATTATCATTTACTTTGTATATTGCTGAAATTTTATTTTTGTCGGCATTATCACCAAAAACTTTTTTAAAAATATTTCCAACCTTTTCATCAAATTCTTCTTTTTTCATATCTTTGATGAATTTATCAACTTGTTCATTATATTTTGCATACTCAGCAATTTTTTCATTAAAGGTAGGGTCATTTTTATCTAAAGTAAATTCGCTATTAGTTAATTGCGTTTTTAAAGTAGGGTCTGATGAAAAAATGTCTAAAAGTTCGGTTTTTAATTCTAAAAATAAATTATTTTTTTCATTTATTTTAAATATTGATTTATTTGCTGTTGCATCTCCGATTATTGTAGATAAAAATGGTAAATATGAAGTTGCATCTCCGCTTATATATGAAGAAATATTTTTAAATCCATCACTACCAATTTTTTTAGCATTTCCTGTATTTGAAGAAACATATTCAATCAACTTTTTATCATTTAAAGCAGTTTGAATTAATTTATCTGTTAATTCAGTATCAGAAATAATTGTTTTAATACCTTTAAATTGTCCAATTCTATCAATTCCTAAAGTTACTTTATATTTTGTTTCTAAATTATCAACATCACTATAAAGAGTATATTTAAATAATTTTATAATTTCATCTTGTTTAACAGTTCAAGGTTTTTCACTTTTATCTTTAACAGGCGCAGCGCTTAAAGATAATTCAGATGTAATTAATTGTTTTTGTTCAATTCAATCAGGAATAAAACGCATTGGATTTTTTAATTCTTTAACAAATGACTTAGTTACAAATAAAGGAACTTTATATTCATCTTCTGTATTAATTTTTAATTCCTTTGAATCTAGTTCAGGTAAAACAAAATTTTCATTTTCTTTTGCAAAATCTAATTGAATAATTTCACCTTTTTTAGCTACTTCAACTTTTTTACCATCATCTAATGTATAGAATGTATCTGCATTTGCAACAATATGTCCCGCTTTTAGTTCACTATAAGTAAAATCTTGATTAATTTCAAATTGATATCTTCTAAATGCTTCATTTTTTAATTTAGCTGTAACTCTATAATCAATAGCTTCTTGTTCATTTTTTGCATTGCCATATTGTGAAGTTGCTAATTCTTTTTTAAATTCATCTTCTCAGTTTTTTTCATAACCAAATTGTTTCTTAATTTTTTCTTTAAGTTCATTAATATCTTTTGTAACTTCTTCAGTTATTTTTGAAATTGATTTAAGTCTGAAATCCTTTTTAGATTTATTAATTTTATTTGCATGATAAACTGCATTATATCAAAGAGAACCTTCATATTCTTTTTGATATAAATATCTATAAAGTTGGCTTTTCATTTCAGAAGACAAGTGAGCTTTTTCATTATTAGTAACATATCTTTCATTTAAGTCACCATAAGTTATTTTTGAATCAGTATGTTCAGAAGTAATGTGTGAAATAATATCATCATCTTTTAAAGTTGGGGCAGGTTTAGGAAGTGATTGACATGCTTTAATAAGCGGTATACTAAAACCTGCAGAAATTCCTCCTGCTAATAAAAGACCCCATGTAGTACCTCAAATAATTTTTTTCTTTTTTGACGCTTGTTCACTAGTTTGAATTGTTTTAATTTTATTTTCTTTTGGAGTTTTAGACATTTTGACCTTTCTAATTTTTAACTATTAGTATTTAAATACTAATTAAAATCAATATATAAAATTAATATTTATATATTTTACCATTTTTCTTAATTTTCTAATTAAAGTTAAAAAGTTGAATTAAAAATAAAAATATTGACCCGCTTAACAGGACATAAAAATTTGACTCAAATTAAAAAAGAGAATATCAATTAAATATTCTCTTTTATATGGTGCCCGAAACAGGACTTGAACCTGCAAGAGTCTCCTCACTAGATCCTTAGTCTAGCGTGTTTGCCAATTTCACCATCCGGGCAATTAAATAAAAATCAAATTATATTATAAATTATTTTTCTATTTATTATAATTAATAATATGATTTTACAAGACAAAAAGAATGAAATACTTAAAAAATTTGTTGATATATGTAATGAATTAAATATATGATATTCAATGGATGAAAAAAGTTTATTACTATTATTTAGCAATAAAGATTTTATAAATAATTTAGATTGCCATACAGTTATGATGACACTTGATGGATATGAAACTTTAAAAGCAAATTATTCAAATAATATATTAGATAATATTAATAATTCAGAATATAGGGCTTTACAATGTAAATTTGTAGAAAATAATTCTGATATATATTCAGATCAACCTTTTATTAATATAAACTTATTAATTCCAACTAAAATTGATAAATTACATAAAGTTATCAATTTTAAAAATCGTTATTTAAGTTCTCTTAATAATATTCTTTCTTACAAAGATACAAACATTTTAAGTATTAAAACAAAATTGTTTTTCAATAAACTTTTAAAAAGACATTTTAGTCTTTTAACTTTTAAAAGTTTATATAATGAAATTTACGATGAGCACTTTGAAGGATACATAGTAACCAAAAATATTATTAACAAAACTTTATATAGCAAATGAATTCCTAACTTATCATTTAAAACTTTGGAAAAAGATTTAAATGATTTACCTCTAAAAATAATTTACGAATATGAAACATATTTAAGAAATATGTATGGTGAAAATTATCCAAGCTACATTGTTAAAGAATCTAATATTAGGCATATAAATCCAATTGAACTTTGAGACATATCAAAAATTAATAATTCTAAACCTACTACTAAAGAAGATACAAAAGAAATATTAGTAAGTAAGGAAATTAAAGAAGATATTAATTCTCAAGAATAAAAAATCACAATGCGTTTTAACACTGTGATTTTTATTATCTACTTATTATTTTTTGTTTGGTTTTTTAGTAGTTGAAGATTTTGAAGATTTAGTTTCTTTTTTAGCTTTTTCTTCTTTTTTAGGTTCTTCTTTTGGTTTAGAAACTTTTACAGATTTAGTTTTTGAAGCAGATTCAGACTTAACTTCTTTATCAATTTCTTTTTTAGCTGCTTCTTTATCTGAATCATTAATTACGATTTCATCGTATTTTTCTTCTTTTGGTTTATAGTTAGGGTCGTATTCACTATTTCTAAGAATTTGAAGAGCATCTTGCATTCTTTTATCAAAGTCTTTTAATTTTTCTTCAAGAGCATCAATGTCTTTTAAAACAATTAATTCTTTAATTTCATTAAGTTCTTGAGTAATTGCATCTTTTTGAGCTTGACTAGTATTTTCAAATTCTGTACTTGATAATGCTTTTTCAATTTCAAAAACAAGTGATTCAGCTTTAACAATTGTTTCAACTTCACGAACTTTTTTCTTATCGTTTTCTCTATTTTCTTCGGCTTCTTTAACAAGTTTTTCAACTTCATCTTTTGAAAGTTCAGATGTATTTTGAATAGTAATAGTTTGTTCTTTATTAGTTTTGGTATCTTTTGCAGTAACTTTTGTTATACCATTAACATCAATTGAGAAACTTACTTCAATTTGAGGAACACCTCTAGGTGCTGGTTCAATGTTTTCTAAATTAAATTGTCCTAAAATTTTATTTGCTGAAGCAATTTTTCTTTCACCTTGAACAACCATAACAGTAACAGCGGTTTGGTTATCAGTAGCAGTTGAGAAAATTTGTGATTTAGTAACAGGAATAGTTGTGTTTCTTGGTATTAATGGTGCCATGATGTCACCTTCAACTTGAATTCCTAATGTTAAAGGAGTAACGTCAAGTAATAAAACATCTTGTACATCGCCTGCTAAAACACCACCTTGGATAGCAGCACCTGCTGCAACCACTTCATCAGGGTTAATACTACTATTTAATTTTTTACCTAAAGTTTTTTGAACTAATGCTTGAACAGCAGGCATTCTTGTAGAACCACCAACCATTAAAACTTCATGAATTTCAGCAGCAGTAATATTAGCTGAAGCAATAGCATCATGTAAAGGTTTCTTAATTCTTTCTAATAAATGTTCTGTCATATGTTCGAATTCTGATCTTTTTAAATCTAATTCAACATTAATAGGACCATTTGAACTCATTGCCAAGAATGGAAGAGAAATGTTTGCAATAAGAGATTCTGATAAAGTAATTTTTGCTCTTTCTGCTTCTTCTTTCAATCTTGCTAAAGCCATTTTGTCTTTAGACACATCATATGAGTATTTTTCTTTAATTTGTTTAATAAGTCATGCAACTATTACATTATCTCAGTCATCACCACCAAGTTTATTATCACCTGAAGTTGCTAAAACTTCAAATGTACCAGTTTCTATTTCTAGAAGTGAAACGTCAAATGTACCCCCACCAAGATCGAATACTAAAACTTTTTTGTTTAAGTTTTTATCTCCTTGTAATCCATATGCAAGTGCAGCTGCAGTAGGTTCATTAATAATTCTAACTACATCAAGTCCAGCAATAATACCAGCATTTTTAGTAGCTTCACGTTGTGAATTATCAAAATATGCTGGAACTGTAATAACAACTTTCTTAACTGGTTGTCCAATTTTCTTTTCAGCATAATCTTTTAAGTAAGAAAGAATAATTGCACTAATTTCTTCTGGTTTATAATCTTTTCCATTAACATGAATTGTTTTTGATGAACCCATTAATCTTTTTACTGATGCAACACAATCAGGATTAGTTTCAATTTGTCTTTTTGCAACTTCACCCACAATTGTTTCACCATTTTTAAATGCAACTACTGAAGGAGTAGTTCTTTTTCCGTTTGGATTTTCTAATATTTTTGGTTGACCATTTTCCATAACTGCAACTACTGAGTTAGTAGTTCCAAGGTCAATTCCTAATATAACTTCTTTAGCCATATTTGCCTCCGATATCTTTTTAATTTTGTTATTTATTTTTCTTTTTTATAAAAATATTTTTTAATGTAATACATATATTTTAGCACTTTAAACAAAAGAGTGCTAAAAAAAATAAAAATTTTTTCTATGTAAAAATAAAACCTAGCATTGCTAGGTTAATATCTATAATTAATTTGCTTCATCAGGAGAAGGAAGATCTATATTTTCTTCAACTACACTATTAATTGTTTCTTCGGCATGTTCCTCACTAGACTTAATAGGCTTATATCCCTTTGGTCTAGCTACTACAACTAATGCTGGTTTAAGAGTTCTGTCATGTAATTTATAACCTTTTAATTTTACTTCAGTTATAGCATCAGGAGTTGCATTTTTCTTTTCAACAATTTCATAAATTTGATGAATATGTGGATCAAAAATGTCACCTATTTTTGGTTTTATTTTAGAAATTCCAGTATCTTCTAAAATATTATCAATTTGATTAAATAACATTTCAAAACCTTTTGCATAATTTGCAACAGCATCATCTTTTGATTTAGAAGCATATTTTAAAGCATCTTCAAAATTATCTAATGGAACAATAATTCTTTCAAGAAATTTTTGTAGCGCAAATTTCTTTCCTTCAGTAATTTGTGCTTCCATGTGCTCATCATTTCTTTGAACATGATTATTAATTGCATCTTGCGCTTTCTTTTGCATATCTTCAAGTTTAATTTTGAAATCATCGCTCATTTTCTTGTACTCAGTTGTTTCTTTTTCTAGTTCTGACTTTAATTCTGCAATTTGTTGATCACGTGCTTCTATTTGAGTATTTAAGAATTTCATTTCAATAATTAAATTAACAAATCTTTCTGGGGTTTTGTTATATTTTAATAATGTAATTTCAAAAGTATTTTTTTTGTCTTCAGGATTTGTATAAATAAGTGTTTTATTTTTTTCAAATTCTTGTGTAATTAAAAAGTTTTCAATTCTTTCATCAAATGGATCTAAACCTAAATAAATTTTAATTTCTTCTTTTGGAAATGTTTTTTGAGGTTTGCCTTTTTTAAATTCACAAATCTTAAATTCCAAATAATCAAATTTTTTAATTTTCATTATTTTTCTCCTTAATAAGTTTTTCTAATAAATCAAGTGTTTCAAAACTTTCTTCAAAATTTATGTTGGAAGGTCCAACAACACTTAGTTCCTTAATGTTTTCATTATTTTCAAAGTTAATTCTTTTACTAATTATACTTAAATTTGGTCTAGATAAGTCTAATTTAATATTATTATCTTCATCAACATTGTTTTCAATAGTTTCTCAAACTGATTGTTCCTCAATTAATTCAAGTACTTTTGCTATCTCTTCACGGTTTATATTTTTAGATAATATAATAGCATTTTTGTTATATGCTTTAGTATTTGTTTTTTCTTCAAAGACAAAAATTGTTTTAATAAATTTTTGTAATATTAATTCATAATTTTTTATTTGTTTAGCAAATAATGGAGCTAAAGCTTTGGCTTTATCGCTTAATTCAATTAATGGTGTATCTATTAATCTTTCTTTAAATAACCTAATTGCAATTTTTAAATCGCTTAGTTCAATTTCTTTTTTGTTATAGTTAAACATCTTGCTATCAACTTTACCACTGCTTGTTACTATAACAACTATAGCTGAACTATCATTAATAGGTGTTAGTTGAATGCTTTTTAAAGTTTCACTAGCATTATTAGAAGTAGCAACAACAGTAAAGTTAGCCATTTTAGAAATTATGGAAGCTGCTTCGTCAATTGTTGCATCTACTCTAATTCTTCTTTTAGCTAATAAATCATCTAACTTTTGGTTAAAGTATTTGCTTGGATCATAAACTAAATACTTTGCATAATATTCTAAGCCAAAGGTCGATGGTATTCTTCCACCTGAAGTATGTAACTTTTCTAATAAATTAAAATCTTCTAACTCAGACATTATATTTCTAATAGTAGCTGATGAACATTCTAATTTGTTTTTTTCAAGCAATTTTTTTGAACCAATTGGCTCACCAGTTTCAATATAAGCTTCAACTATTAATTTGAATATTTCAGACTGCTTAGCACTTAAATTTAAATTTTTATCATTTTTATCCATTTAATCTCCTATTATATTTAATAAAAGAATAATTATATTTTAGCACTCTTTTAGCACCTTATTTAATTAATTGCTAAATATAATAAAAAAGATATCCACATATAGGATATCCTTTGCTCACTTTCGTGATATGGCGCGCCCAGCAGGAGTCGAACCCACAACCTCTTGGGCCGTAACCAAGCACTCTGTCCAATTGAGCTATGGGCGCATAAAATGGAGCCACCAACCGGATTCGAACCGGTAATCAAGGTGTTGCAGACCTATGCCTTGGCCGTTTGGCTATGGTGGCAAGCAACACGACGTTTAGCCATTTAATTATAATATATTTTTAAAGTAATTGCTAAATAAAATTAAGTTAACTTTTTTTAGCAATAAATTTATGTGTTATTCTTGCAATTGTATTTCTAAATAAATTTTCTAATTTAATTAATCCTGCATTTTTGTCTCTACCAAAACTAGAAACAATTGAAACATTTTTATCGGTAATATCTGCAAGTGAAGAAATAAAAACCGGTAGTTTATTAGTTTCTCTTCTTATTAGAATATCAATTAATATATTAATAAATCATTCAGGTTTAGTGCCGGTTCCTAATTTGTTAACAAATAAATATTCTACTTCCATAAGTAAAGAATTTACTTCAGCAATAACTTCTTGATTTTTTAAATTTAAAGAATAAAAATTCATTAAATTATCAATATCTACGAAAATTACAGTTTTGTGCTTACTTGTGCCATACAAGAAAGATAAATATTTCATTATTTTTCTACTATTAATATAGTTTTCATCAACTAATAAAAGACCTTTATCATAAGGCTTAGTAGTTATAATTTTAATTATATTTTGTAATGCTTGATCAAAAAAACCAAGCGCTTTATTTGCTTCAATTAAAATACTTCTAGGCTTAGACATTTCAGGAATATTAAAATAATCTTGAATATCATCATCTAAAGGAGAAATATTAGTTAATCAAAAGTTATATGACTCAATTTGTTTTTTATAGGCATTTACATTACTAAAATCTATTTCTAATAAATTAGAATTATTTAGTTTTAATTTTCATTGAGGTTCTTGATCTGCATTTTTAATTAAATGATCATAGTACATACTTAAATAATTAAAACCAAGAGCAATTTGCTCTTTGCTAAGTTTTAACTTATTAACAATTGCAACGATTTTAGGGTGACTTAAAATTTTTTCTTTTAATTTTTCATCCCATAAATTCAAATTTTTGCCAATGTTTTGTTTCGAATTAATATTTTTAATTTTGAAAAAATCTTCCATAATTACCTACTACCAACTATATTCGCCACTAAGTTCTAAAAGTTTATTAGGATTAGTTTCCAAATTATTATTTAAATTATTCATTTCTTCTTTTGAACTATTATTTGCATTTTTAGAAGCTAATGCAAAAGCTAAATCAGTATCAATTTGATGTGCCTCAAAAAGATTCTTTTCGCGATAACTTTTTGCAATTGTTAAAACGTAGTTAATCACAAGTTTTCCATTAATTGCAAATGAATGATTAATTATTAAATTAATAGCACTATCACTAAAATTTGATTTTTTAAGATTATTAACTAATACTATATAAGAAGTAATAGGTTCCCTTTTTGTCATGCATTTAATAAATTCAAGAGGTGAAAGTTTAAAACATAAATCATGTGTATTAGTTATATTAAAATCAAAATTTAAGTTTTGTACTTCAGAATTTAGTACACTTTTTACGTCATAAATTTCAGAGTATTTTTTAGAAATGTCAACAAGGTTATTTTTACTATAACTATATTTTGCTTTACTATTAACAAGTTGTTCGAATAATTCTCTACCTATATTATTAATAATAAGAGAAGAAATTAATTCATTTTTAGCTAAATGATTTACATCTAAAGGTTTCTTTAATTCAATAATGATATTATTGTCATAATCAAGATAAGACTTAATTAAACTAATAGCCTCTAATTTTTCTCTAGCATTAGAAAGTTCATCTATACTTATACTTAAAAGTTTAGATACAGTAGAAAAACTATATTTCTTATTAATAGACCCATTATTAAAATTAAAACTATCAACTAAATGGTGATAAAGCAAAGTTGCATTATTACCAATAATAGGCCCATAAAATAGTCTTAAAGTTCTAAGGTCATTGTTATCAATATTGTCTAAAGTTTGTAAATAAAAATCGTTGTTCATTTCCAACACCTCTTTTCAAAATTTGCATATATCTTAGAAATAATTGTAAATGGTAATAATGCAAACTCCTTAATTTTTTGGCCAGTAATACTAAAAACATAAGTTATAAATGTAGTTATTAACATTAAAAAATTAAAAAACATCCCTTGCACAAAGGGATATTTTTTGTTTCTAAAATGTTATAAACATTAAGTAATGTAAGTAAACTAATATTTTGTCCAATAGGTTAATTTATTTTTAATTACTTTTAATTCAAGCTCATTTAAAAATTTTTCAGCTTCTTCTGAAAGTTTAAAATTCTCTAAACTTATTTCTTTTAGTTCTTGAACTCAAATGTCAAAATCTGTTCTCAAAGTGGCTAAATATTTATCTCTAAGAGCTTCCTCTTTATTAGCAATTAATTTTTCTTTAACTGATGGTTTTAATTTATCTAAATTAAAATAAATATTTTCAAGAGTTCCATATATAGAAAGTAATTCAATAGCACTTTTTGTTCCTAAGCCTGCTACTCCTTTAAAATTATCACTTGAATCTCCCACAATTGCTTTGTAATCAATAACTTGATTTGGATTAAAATCATAATAATTTTTAAAATTAGTTTTATCTAAAATTACAGTTTCAGATTTTATTTTTTTAATAATAGAAACATTATCACTTATTAATTGGTTTAAATCTTGATCACCTGAATATATTAAAATTTCAGCTTCTGATGAAAACATAGATACTATTTTTGCAATAATATCATCTGCTTCAAAGCCATTAACAAATTGGTTTTTTATATTTAACATATTAAGCAATTTTTGTATTGAACTTAATTGTTTATAAAAATCTGGAGAAGCTTTTTTTCTATTAGCTTTATAATCTTGCAAGGTTTCATGTCTAAAAGTTTTAACTTGAGAGTCAAAAGCAATAAAAACATGACTAGGCACAAAATTATTAACTAAGCTAATAAATACATTAAAAAAACCAACTATTTCATTTGTTGATTCACCCTTTGAATTTTTTAAAACTGCAACGGGGTTATGCAATGTAGCATAATAAGATTTATATGCTAAATAAGTTCCATCAATTACTAATATTCTATTCAACATTATATTTTCCACCAATCTAATAATAAGTATCTATCTTCTTTTTTAATTAATTTAATTTTTACAATTGATTTTGACATATCCGTTCAATTTTTGTCTTTTAGTTCATTATATGCTTGAACTATAATTTTCTTACTTGAATCTTGAAAATCTATTGAATAATATGGCTTATTAAATTTAGTCATTCTTCTTGTAACTTTATTACAATATACATAAATTAAATATTCAACATTATTTCTTAAATCATTTAATCTCATACCATCTTTTTCATATTTTGAAGTTATTGAAAAATTATATGGAGAACCTAAAAGTTCAACTTCATTATCGGTTTGAGCTAAAAAGTCTGTTTCTAAAATTTTGTCTGGCTCATAATTTAAAATTTCTTTTTCACTAATTTTATTAGGATTATTTTTAAAGAAATTAGCTAGTATTTTTAAATCACTATTATTTTCAATTTCATTTAGTAAAGTGGCTTGATTATAACCAAATTGTCTTAAAGCACTAGCTTTGATTAAAAGTGAAAGTGTTGAATTACCAAATTGATTAATATAACTTGAAGCTAAATAAAAGTGCTCAAAATTTTTATAAGGGCCATATTTTTTTCTATTTTCAATAATTTCTTTTGCGGTTTCTGGTCCTAAACCTTTAATCATGATTAAAGGTAAATATATTTTATTATTATAAATAACTGAATTTATATCTGAAATATTTATATCAGGAGATAAAATATCAATATTGTTTGATCTAGCTTCTGCTACATATTTACTTATTGTTGTATGTGACCCATGCGCAGAAGAAATTACAGAATTATAAAATTCAAGAGGATAGTGAGTTTTTAAATATGCAAGTTGGTAAGCTAAAGTTGCATAAGCAACTGCATGTGATTTATTAAATCCATAATCAGCAAACTTTTCAATATTATTATAAATTTTTAAAGCATCAGTACTTGAAACATTATTGCTTAAAGCATTTGCTAAAAATTCCTTTTTAATTTTTGGGAGTTCATCATGTTTCTTTTTAGAAATGATTCTTCTTATATTGTCAGCTTCTGCAAATGACATATTGGCAATTGCTTGGACAATTTGCATAATTTGTTCTTGATAAACAATAACACCATAAGTAGGTTTTAATATCTCATCATATTTTGGATGGATTTTTGGCATTTCTTCTTTACCAAATTTTCTTTTAGCATATACGTCTAAGTTTTCCATAGGACCAGGTCTAAATAAAGAAATAATTGCAACAATATCATCAAAGTTGCTAATTTTAACTTTTTTAATTGCATTTATCATTCCAAAACCTTCAAGTTGAAAAACACCTGCAGTATTTCCACTTGACATTAAATCAAAAGTTTTCTTATCATTATAATCTATGTCTTTAAGTTCAAATTTGTTTCCACGTTCATTAATTTCATTAACTATTTGTTTAATAGTCGTTAAAGTCTTAAGGCCAAGGATATCCATTTTAATTAACCCAAATTTTTCAAGATATTCCATACTAATCTGCGATTGTTGATATCCGGACAAATCATAAGTTGGAATTAACGTATTAAGCTTTTCAGGGCCAATAATTATTCCGGCTGCATGCGTTCCAGTTTGGCGATAAAGGCCTTCAAGTTTAGTAGTTTCAGAAACTACTTTCATAGCTAAATAAGGCTCAAGATTATCTAAAACATCAATGGCATTTCTAAAAATTTTATTATGTTCATATTCTTCTTGCAAAGAAAGTTCAGACATTGAAATAGCTTTGGAAATATTATTAATAGTAGATGAATTAACATTGTGAATTCTTAAAACATCTCTTATTGCAGATTTCTTACCAAGTGTAGAAAATGTAACTATATTGGCTACATATTCCTTGCCATACTTTTGCTGTATGTAATCTAAAATTTCTTGACGTCTATCATCTTGAACATCAATATCTATATCAGGCATTGAAACTCTACTTGGATTCAAAAATCTTTCAAAGATTAAATCATACTTAAGCGGATCTATTTCGGTTATATTTAATAAATAACAAATTAATGAACCAGCTGCTGATCCTCTACCTGGCCCTATTGCAATATTATTATTTTTTGCTCAGTTAACTCAATCTTGAATTATTAAAAAATAATTTTCAAATTTTAATTTTTGAATAATATCAAACTCAAAATTTAGTCTTTCAATATATTCATTGGTTCATTCTGCTTTCTTAAATTTCTTAGGAATATTCTTCATTATTAAGAATTTTAAATAATCAAATGAAGACATGTTTTCCGAATTTTTAAATTCAGGAATTACATATTTAACTTCATTAATTTCAAAATAACTTGATTTTAAAAATTCGTTTGTTTGGTTAATTAATTTTTCTTCTAACTTATTTTTAGTTTCAAATTCAAAATTTAAATTATATAAATATGTATTATTTTTTTCGTCATTTAAAGAATGCAAAACTTCAATAATTGCATTATCAGCAATGTCTAAAATTTGATTGCAATTAATAATTAATGTCTTATTTAAGTTTTCAGTAATAAAATCTTCGTTAGCCTCTAAATCAAAAAATTGGAATGAATAAAAGTAATTACTAAAGAAATTTTTTTGTTTAGTTAATGCATAAAAACCAAGAAGTGGATGTTCAACAATAGCAATATCTTTTATTAATAAAAGATCAGCTAATGTTATATCACTATTATTGATTGCCAAATTTGATAGCAAAAACAATGATTTAAGCCCTTCTTTTGATTTGGGGTATAAAATATATCTATATTTTTTATCTGCAATTTTTGCATCTAATTCTAAACCAAAGATTGGCTTAAAATTAGTATTAAAAGTTTTGGCTAAAATGGGACCATAGCTAAAAAAGTTATTAATTTCCGTTACAGAAAAATAGGAAATTTGATTTTTTTCTAGGGTCTTAAAAAGATCATCAATAGAAATTGTGCTATTGAAAAATGAGTAAACTGTATTTAAATGTCCATTAATTAATTTCATATTTATTATTATATCTATTTTTTGTTTTTATAAAAATTAAGATTATAAAATGTTTTAAGCAAGTTCACTAAAAATTAAGTTATCTTAAAATTAAATGTTAATTTAGGTTATCATACATTTTAAGTTTTATAATATTTAATAGTTAAAAAATGAAGAAACTAATTTGTTTATATTTAGTTTATTAACTGTTGTACCTTGTTTAAATACATCAACTACACTAAAAAAATAAGAAGGTTGTTAAATGAAAATTAAAAAACAAAACATTTTATTTTTGCCATATTGAATACTACTTTTTTTGTTTCAAGTGTATTTAATTGCAATGACCATGTTTTTAAAAGCCGATAAAAATATTAATGACAGTTATTTTTTTTCAACTATAAATCAAATATTTTTAATTGCTCCTTCATATATTACTCAATTACTTTTATTATTATTGATGCTATGTTTATTTTTAAATTTCTTTTTAGTAAAAATATATTATGCGAAAAGAAACATACAATTAGACAATAAGCAAATGAACAAATTATATTTAAACATTTTTTTATATTCGTTAGTATCATTACTTTTAACTTTTGTAATTAATATAATCATAATATTTAATAAACAAAATTACTTTGAAATAATTAATCAAAGAATTCAACAAAAAAAGTTAGTTTATTTACATTATACAAAAGCTTTTGAATTTTTGTATGTTTATATATTTAGATTAATTTACTGATTTGGATTAAATTTGTTATTTATTAAAATAACAAATAATGTAAGAAAAGGAATACTATTCTTTTTTATTCTTATAATAATATATTTAATTTCGCTTATACTTGGAATATTACTTTACCAAATTGTTCATGATAGGCTTATAAATTACATTATCATTTTATTAAGTTCAATATTCTTTCCCGAAATCATTAATTCTTTATATTCATTAAAAAATATAACAATGACTATGAGCCCATTACTTAGCAACATATATTTAATTAATTTAGTCTACATCCCAGCATTTATTTTATTAATCGTTTTAATAGCTAAATTAAATAGTAAACCTTTTATGACTATAAAAATAAAAACCACTAAATTTTAAATTTAATAATTTCTACTTTTTCTATTGCTTCTTTTTCAAATTCTTCTAGAACACCCAGTTCTTTTTCTAGCTCAATAACCTTTAATAAATTAGGTTTGGTAGTTGGGTTTTTGGGTGCAAATAATTCGCAGCTTTCGCATGCTTTTTGAATAGAAATATCATGTGTTTTAATTTGCTTAGCTATGTTAATTATTTCATTTTTATCGTAAGTTAGTAAGGGACGATATATTAACAAATCAGTCACTTTTGAAATGGTTGACATTGACTCTACAGTTTGGCTTGCTACTTGAGCTAAACTTTCACCGGTTGAAAGTGCTAGCATTTTATTTTTTTTAGCTATTGCATTAGCAATTCTAAAAAAACTACGGCGCATCAAAGTTATTCTATATTTTGGTTCACTTGTTAAACTAAGCAAATTCATTATCTTAGTAAAATTTATTTGATATAAAGTTGAAGTACATTGATATTTAGTTAAATGACTAACAATGTCTTTAATTTTATTTATAGTTTTAAAATCAGTGTGTGGCGGTGTAATAAAATTTAAAAAAGAAACTTTTAATCCTTTCTTTTGTAGCAAATAAGCAGCCACAGGAGAATCAAAACCACCGCTAATTAAATGTAAGCAAGAACCCGCAGTTGCTAAAGGCATTCCCCCCAATGCTTCAATTTTGTCAATAAATATATATGCAAACTTATCTCTTATTTCAATATTTATACAAATGTCAGGGTTTTCTAATTTAACAATTGCTTTAGGAAAAAGCTTAGAAACAAAATTGCCAAAATGTATGTTTAATTCTAAACTGGTCATTGGGTAGTTTTTGTTATGACGTCTTGAATTAATTGCAAAACTATTAAATGCTTTTTTATCTAAAAGTTTACTAATAACTTTTTGTATATCTTCTAAAGAAGTAGAAGTTTCGATTACATTAGAATAAGAAGAAAGACCAAATATATAATTAAGCTTTTCTAAATTTTCTTTTGAATAATTTATAAAAGCTCTATCATATTCGACTTTGATTTCTTCTTTTGAAAAATAAGCAAGTAAATTTTGTTTTAAAGCTTTAATAAAATCTTTTTTATTATCACCTTTTAAAGTAAGTTCTCCATACCTTAAAAGTATTTTATTATATTCAATCATGTTTCTCTTTTCTAATTGTATGTACTTTTAATATAACTATTGATTAGTTCAATAGCATCTAAATATTTACTACGATTATTTAATTTTAATACTTCATTGTAAAGTATTTCAAGTTTTTCATCATTTATAATATTTGGCCCAATCTTTCTTATTACAACTTTAGACAAATAAGCGCTTTGAATGACTACATCTCATTTATTTAATATTTCTTTATATATTTTATTAAGTTCTTTCATATCATCTTTAATTAAATATAAGTCATAATTTTCATTAGCTAGGTTTAAAGCAATTTTACTATGTAATTCATTTAAACTTTGAATTAATTCTTGATCCTTTTCTTCATTAACTTCTATTTTATAAGTATTGAGTAAAATATTGAAATTAACTATTTTTTCTTGTAAAATTTCAAATTCTTCAATAATTAATTTTTTTTCATTTTTATATGTGTTAATACTATTTTCAATTTGATCTTCTAAATTTAATATTTCATTAGCTTTTTCAAGATTTCTTTTAAGTTCTAATAAAATACCAAAAGGTGTAAGTATAGCGCTATATTTTTTATTAATTATATTTAAACTATTTAGATCATTGTCAATGAAAGATTCTATTTTTTCTAAACTTTTTTCTATATTTGAATAAAAAATCATTTGATTTATTTCTAATAATTTTTTTAGATTAATTCTAATGTTTTTATATTTGTTACTTATTTTTTTCCTAATTATAGAAAGATCATTTGAAATGCTATTTAAAAGTTTTATACTATTTGTTTCAGCTATCAATTTAATATTTTCAATATTAATTTGTTCTAATATGGAAAAGAATTCTGTTTGAAAATCTAATTCATCATTTGAAAAATCGAGAAGTTTAAGTGAGTTTCTTAAATAAGTTAGAGTTTTAAAAATATTTTGATCAAGAGTTTTTATGCTATTAATTTCAACTTCACTTGTTTCTGATAAGTTTGCATCACTTTCCTTTTTAACTAATTTTTTAAGTAAAGTCGGAATTTGAGTATCAATATAATCAAAATATACAAAACCATGTGAATAAACTAAATTTTTTTCAATTAAAAGTCAAGCATAATCAATTAACTTTTGTTTGTTATATTTTTTACTTTTTTTAAAATAATCATCATTATCAAAAAATGAATTTATTTCATATATATTTTGGTCTATTTGCAAAATTTTATTATTAAAGAAGTCTAATTCTGAAGTTTTATCTTGTCTGCTTTTTAATAAGTTCTTATTTATAATATTTAATTTTGATTTTAATTTAAACATTTTATTTGAATAAAAAGTCTGAACTTGTATATATTTATCCAATTTATTAAAAATGCGTTTTAGACTTTTAAAAGTTTTTTTACAAAATCTATATTGTTTAAATAAAGAAAATAGACATTTAATTTCAAATATGCTATGTTTTTTGTGTTTAGCATTTTCAATTAAAAGTGCATTAGATTTTTCGCCAAAAATTTGCGACAATGTAAAAAAATCATTTTGCAAAATTGAAGCTTCTTTCTCAACTTTTCTAAAATTTGTATTTGATTTTTTATATTGATCAATTTGTTGATTAAAAATATTTATTTCTTCTTTAAATTTACCAATTTCAATTTCCATATCATCAATATTTGTTGAAAAAATATTAGGATATATTTTATTAAAACCTAAATAAATAAAAAGTACTAGTCCAACTAGTAACGATATTAAAAATATTAATAAAAGAATTGTTACTTTATTCATATAAAAATAATTATAAAGATATATTAATAATAAAAACTTAAAAATTTTATATAATAATAAAATATGTTAAAAACTAAAAAGATATCATTAGCCTGCGAAATTTGTGATAGTAAAAATTATACTGTTAATAAAAGCAATTCAAAAAGGTTAGAAATTAAAAAATTTTGTAAAAAATGTAATCAATCAACTTTGCATAAAGAGGAAAAATAATGGCTGATAACAATAAAGAAAATAAAAAAACTCCTTTAGTAGATTCGACAATAAAGAATTTTATTAAAGAAGTCAAAAGAGTTAATTTTCCAAAAGCTACCAAAGTATTTAAATGATTAGGAATTACACTTGCATTTCTAGCTGTTATGGCTGTTTTTTGTTTTTTAATTACATTAGGATTCACAACAATATGAACTAAATTAGGAATTAAATCTTAGGAGATAATTATGGATATAAATGATAAAGATTTTAAATGATATATGATTTCTACATTCTCTGGTAAAGAAGATAATGTTATTGATGCACTTAAAAATAAAATAGTAGCTGAAAAAATGGAAGATTTTTTCAAAGATATAAGAATTTTTAAAATGCCACATCTTACTACCAAAGATTTAGAAAAGAAATCACGTGGCGAAGAAGTTATGCCTAAAATGGTAAATATATATAAAGGATATATTTTCCTTAGAATGGTAATGACTGATGAAGCTTGATACTTAGTCCGTAACACTCAATATGTTACGGGTCTTGTAGGATCATCAGGTCAAGGTGCAAAACCAACTCCAATAAGTAATAAAGACTTTGAACAAATGGTTAAGAAAGAACAAAAGCTATTGGAAGACTTTAATAATGGAATAATTGAAACAATCTTTAAAGAGGGAACCTTAGTTAAAATTATTAATGGACCATTTAAAGATGAAACAGGCCTTATTATTAAAAACAATGATAAAGAACAAAAAGCATTTGTTATGATTGAACAATTTGGTCGTGAAGTACCTACTGAATTTAGTCATAAAGATTTGGAAATATGTTCATAAGAAGTATCCCGACAGGGGATATTTTTTTATTCTCACTAAAATAATTTTCAATAAATGTAAAACAATATCAATAGTTCTTGTTTTTCTAGTAAAAAATTTAAAAAGTGTAGTACACCAAAACTGCTAAAAATGTGTGTAAGACAAAAAATGAAAATTAATAATTAAAAAAGATAGTGATTTAACCACTATCTTTTAGATTGATTATTTTTAAATTAAACTATAGCAAATTATTCATAAACAACTATTGTTTCATCAACACCTAATTCTGCTCATACTCACTTAATATCTGCTTGTTTAACTTTAGATTTAATACTTGTTAATTTTTTGCAAAGTGCAAATGCTGATTTATTTATTTCTGTTACTGTACTTGGAATAGTAATAGTATTAATAGCTGATTTTGCAAATGCTGCTTGACCTATTGAAGTTAAACCTTCATTAAGCACTACATTTTCCAATGCTGAACAATTTAAAAATGCAGATTTTTCAATTTTTGTAACTGAACTAGGAATAGTAATTGATTGCATTTTTGTTTGAAAAAATGTACCTTCGTCAATTGTAGTCAAACCTTCATTTAAAGATACATTGGTTAAATTAGCGCATCCCAAAAATGCTTTTTTGCCAAGTGTTTTAACAGTATTAGGTAAAGTAATTGACTTAATATTTGATTCAGAAAAGGCTTCTTCTCCTATTGTAGTTAAACCTTCATTTAAAGATACATTGGTTAAATTAGCGCATCCCAAAAATGCTTTTTTGCCAAGTGTTTTAACAGTATTAGGTAAAGTAATTGACTTAATATTTGATTTAGAAAATGCTTCTTCTCCTATTGTAGTTAAACCTTCATTTAAATTCAAATCTATTTCTAACTTACGACAACCAAAAAATGCTCTATTTCCAATTTGTTCTAATGAATTTGGTAGTTTTATATCTGCAATTTCTGTGCCTTCAAATGCTGATTCACCAATGGTAGCAAGACCTTCATTTAAAGTAATTTTGTCTAAAATAGAATTTAGAAATGCTGATGCACCAATTTCTTTAATTGATTCAGGTAAAATAATTGACTTAACAACAGTGTTATTTGCAAAAGCTTGGGCGCCAATTGCTTCTACTTTCTTACCTTTAAATTCAAAAGGAATATTTACATTTTCTTCATTTCCTTTGTATTTAGCAATTACATAATTTCCGTTTTTTTGTTGTTGAAAATCAAAACTTTTTAATAATTCTTTATCTTTTTCGCTTGTTTTGTCGCAACTACTTGAAAATAAAGTAATTGGTAAAATAGACAATCCTGATACTGCACTTGCTAATATTAATATTTTATTTTTTAACATTTTTATCTCCTTTATTTATTTAAATTTTTATTAATGTCTATTAAAATAAATAGTTATTTAATAATAATACAAATATTATAACATATAGTCAAAGAATAAAATTGCAATTAAAAAAATCAGACTAAATATCGCCTGATTCTTTTAGCATTTTTTCTAAGCCATTTACTAATTTTTTGGAAAAAATCCCTGCTTGAACTTTAAATTGTCCATACAAAAAATCAAGTTCATCATATAAACGATAAATTAATTCAATTGGATATTTATAATTGACAATAGATTGCTTAAAATCGTTTCAGTCTATCACATTAAATTCGTGATCAATATAACTTTTAACATCTATATCATAATCGATGTATTTTAAGACACCTTTATCAATATAAAAAGGGCTTGACAAATTAACATAAATATAATTGTGCTTATTTTTATTTAATGTAATAGTTGCATTATAAAATCTATTTTTAGCAAAGAAAAATAGAATTGGATCGCTTGCTACTCATGTTATATTTTTTTCGGATACTTTGGTTTTATTTAGAAGCAACACAACAAAATCTTCTAAGTTTGCAATAATTTTCGCACCTTCATATTGTCTATACAGTTCTCCATCGTGTTTGAAAGCTAAGATACTAGTAATTTGGCCAATATCAAATAAGTGACGTTGTTTTTTAGGTTTTAGCAATTGTGAATTCTTATTTTCTACTTTGTGATTAGTTTCATATTCCTGAAGTAAATCATCAAAACTTGTTATTTTTTTGCTTTCATTTTCTTTCATTATTAATACCTATATATTTTATAAATTCTAATTATTTGTATTTAATTTCAAGATATTCTACATATCTACATAACTATTTTAAACTAAATAAATTATATTGGCCTATATTTGATAAAATAATTTTATGCGACTCAGATTCAACAAAGATGCTATTAATAATATTATTAATAGCAAATATAATATAGATTCTTTCCCTTTTACATTACCAAAAAATTCAATTCTAGAAATTGGTATGGGAAAAGGGAGAATGATAACTGATATGGCTTTTTCTAATCCTAATAATTTTTATATTGGTTTAGAAAAATATGCGACAGTAGCTGAAAAAGCCATCAAAAAAGCTAACGAATTAAAACTTAACAATTTTAAAATGATAATTGGCGATGCTAAAAACTTAAGGGAATATGTAGATGGTAAATTTGATAATATATGAATTACATTTTCTGATCCTTGGCCTAAAAAAAGACATATCAAAAGAAGACTTCTTTATAGAGATTTCTTAAATATTTATAAGGATGTATTAAACCCAAATGGAAATATTTATTTTAAAAGTGATAATGATGGTTTATATGAATTTGCATTAGAAGAAATGCACGAATTAAAATTGAACATAGTACATACTTGCACCGATTTACATAATTGCGATTATTTTAAAAATAATTATTTGACGGAATATGAACAAAAATTTAAGGATCTTAATAAAAACATCAACTTTATAATCTTTAATTATAAAAAATCAAACTAAATAGTAATAGTTTGATTTGCTACATTGCAACATGAAGTGCAACACTTGACAAATTTGTTAAAGTTGTTGCATTTTTTTTATAAAATAAAATTGAAGGGATACTTTTCCCTTCAATATAACTCTTATGCATTGCTTAAAAAAAGAGGTTACAATATGAATTATACACATATTAATTATGAAGAGAGAGTTTTAATTGAACATTATTTTAATTTAAATTATTCAATTAATAAAATCGCTAAAGAAATTAATAGATCTCCTTCTACTATTTCTAGGGAATTAAAAAGAAACTTTGATAGCAACATAATGAATTACAATTCGAACTCTGCAAGTCAATTAGCAC